>NZ_JBVIIM010000028.1:0-56923 GCF_055569765.1 Streptomyces sp. NPDC031365
CCCCCCCCCCCCCCTCCCCCCCCCCCCCCCCCCCCCCCCCCCCCCCCCCCCCCCCCCCCCCCCCCCCCCCCCCCCCCCCCCCCCCCCCCCCCCCCGGTACGGTCCCGGGGACCAGGCATCCGACGGCGCCTTCGCGGAACCATCACGCCCGATACCGGACGGGTTGTGACCCCACTCCTGAGGGCTTCCCGCCCGGCACGGGGCAGAGCGGCGGGCCGGGCCGGGCCGGTGGGCCCGAAGGGCCCCGCGCGTACAACAAACGGCCTCGCAGGAGGTCACGCCATACTGGGGCTGTTATGGACATCGTCATCCTTGCTGTAGTCATCGCCGTGGTCGTGCTCGGCGCGCTCGGCGGGCTCATCGTCGGCAGCCGGCGCAAGAAGCCGCTGCCCCCGCCGCCGCCCGCCGCGCCCGACATCACCGCCCCTCCGGCCGAGCCGCACGTCGGCGAAGAGGCCGAGACGCCGCGGGAGGAACCGCGGCGCACCATCGAGGAGGTTGATCTTCCGGCGGGCGCCGGTCCCGTCGTCATCGAGGAACCGTCGGCCGCCGAGGCTCCGGTCATCGAGATCCCGGAGCCCACCGCCGGCCGTCTGGTCAGGTTGCGAGCCCGTCTCTCCCGCTCGCAGAACGCCCTGGGCCAGGGCCTGCTCACCCTGCTGTCCCGTGAACACCTCGACGAGGACACCTGGGAGGAGATCGAGGACACCCTGCTCACCGCCGACGTCGGTGTGCAGCCCACCCAGGAACTGGTCGACCGGCTGCGCGAGCGCGTGAAGGTGCTCGGCACCCGGACCCCCACGGAGCTGCGCGGACTGCTCCGCGAAGAGCTGATCACACTGGTCGATCCCACCATGGACCGCACCGTGCACACCGAGAACGAGGCCGGTGGCCCCGGCGTCGTGATGGTCGTCGGCGTCAACGGCACCGGCAAGACCACCACCACCGGCAAGCTGGCCCGCGTGCTGGTCGCCGACGGCAACACCGTCGTCCTCGGCGCCGCCGACACCTTCCGCGCCGCCGCCGCCGACCAGCTCCAGACCTGGGGCGAGCGGGTCGGCGCCCACACCGTGCGCGGGCCGGAGGCCGGCGATCCGGCCTCCGTCGCGTTCGACGCGGTCAAGGAGGGCAAGGACATGGCCGCCGACGCGGTGCTCATCGACACCGCCGGCCGGCTGCACACCAAGACCGGGCTCATGGACGAGCTGGGCAAGGTCAAGCGCGTCGTGGAGAAGCAGGCCCCGCTGGACGAGGTACTGCTCGTGCTCGACGCCACCACCGGCCAGAACGGTCTGGTCCAGGCCCGGGTCTTCGCCGAGGTCGTCGACATCACCGGCATCGTGCTCACCAAGCTGGACGGCACCGCCAAGGGCGGCATCGTGATCGCCGTCCAGCGTGAGCTGGGTGTGCCGGTCAAACTGATCGGACTCGGCGAAGGTGCGGACGACCTGGCGCCGTTCGAGCCAGAGGCGTTCGTGGACGCGCTCATCGGGGAGTGACGCCCAGGACCGACCCCGGCAGACACGAAGCAGCGCCCGCCCCCGAACCGATCGGGGGACGGGCGCTTCGCCGTGTCAGGAGCGATTACCCACCCGACCGGTGTGCCACGTACGCCAGCGTGCCCAGCAGCAGTCGAGCCTCTGGCGGCCGGGAGGCCGAGTCCAGGGAGGGGGAGCGCAGCCAGCGCACTGGACCGAGCCCGCCCCGGTCGGACGGCGGTGCCGTGATGTGCGTACCGGGCCCGAGGCCGCGCAGATCCAGGGCGGCCGGGTCGTCCCAGCCCATGCGGTAGAGCAGTTCGGGCAGGGCGGCGGCGGCACCGGGGGCGACGAAGAAGTGGGCGCGGCCGTCCGGGGTCGCGGCGACCGGGCCGACCGGCAGACCCATGCGCTCCAGCCGGGCCAGGGCGTGGGAGCCGGTGGGCCCGGCCACCTCGATCACGTCGAACGCCCGCCCGACCGGCAGCATCAGCGAGGCTCCGGGGAACTCGGACCAGACCGCCGTCACCTCGTCCAGCGGTGCCCCCGCACGGATCACCGGCGCGTGGTCGAGGGGGTGTGCGCCCGGTGCCCGGCAGCCTGCGCGTCCGCAGGAGCAGGCCCCCGCGGCGGCCCGGACGCCCGGCACCACGTCCCAGCCCCACAGTCCGGTGTACTCGGCCACGACGGTGCCGTCCGACGAGCGGCTCCGGCGGCGCGAGCCGGACCGGATGTCGCGGATGCCCCGACTGATACCGATCGTGAAGCCCATGCCCCCTCCAACGGGTCCGATGTGCCGATGGTTACGCAGCGGACTCGGATCGTGACGCTATGTGTCCGACTTCCCCGTGTCACTTCGCTCCAAGCGGCGCTGTGGGGTGCCAAGGGTGGTGCGTCAGGCGGTGCGCGCCCCTGCGTGCATCGCTGCACTTGCTCTTGGTCGTCCCGTGTCAAGTCAATCGCGGGTCGGCGACGGTGAGTTCATCCGAAGGGGTGGCGAATGGTGGCGATTGCGGTTCCGCCATGGTGGGACGGGTGATCGTAGGGTTACGTTGTGTGCACGGTCTCTTGGGGCACATGCGCAAGCGGGTATGCCGGAGGCAACTCGGCCCTCCGTTCGAAGGGTGGCAACCGCCGGACGGGCGGCCCTGACAACCGGCATTCTGATAGGGCTTGGCGCACTCAGCGACAAGTGGTCTTCAGGGATGGGGGCGTTTCCAGTGAGCGGCAACGGCGACGGCGGGGCGAGCGCAGCGAGTCCGGAGAAACGCCCGAACGGGCTGCTCGCCTCGTGGTTCGTCCGCAGCGGCTGGTCCAAGGGGGAACTGGCCCGCCAAGTCAACCGCAGAGCACGCCAGTTGGGCGCCAACCACATCTCCACCGACACCTCACGCGTACGCCGCTGGCTCGATGGCGAGAACCCGCGCGAACCGATCCCCAGAATCCTCTCCGAACTGTTCTCCGAGCGATTCGGGGTCGTCGTCTCCGTCGAGGACCTGGGACTGCGCACCACCCGCCCCGCGCCCTCCGCGACCGGCGTCGACCTGCCCTGGACGGGCCCGCAGACCGTGGCCCTGCTCAGTGAGTTCTCGCGCAGCGACCTGATGCTGGCGCGGCGCGGCTTCCTCGGGAGCTCGCTCGCCCTCTCCGCGGGCCCGTCCCTCATCGAGCCCATGCAGCGCTGGCTCGTCCCCAGCCCGCCCGCCCCGTCGCCCCGGACCGAACCGGACCAGGCCTCCTCCGTCGCCCGCGCCCGTGGCCGGCTGTCCAAGCCCGAGCTGGACCTGCTGGAGGCCACCACCGTGATGTTCCGGCAGTGGGACGCCCAGTGCGGCGGCGGCCTGCGCCGCAAGGCGGTCGTCGGGCAGTTGCACGAGGTGACCGACCTGCTCCAGGAACCCCAGCCCGAGGCCACCACGCGACGGCTGTTCAAGGTCGCCGCCGAACTCGCCGAACTGGCCGGCTGGATGTCGTACGACGTGGGGATCCAGCCCACCGCGCAGAAGTACTTCGTGCTCGCCCTGCACGCCGCCAAGGAGGCCGGCGACCGGCCGCTCGGCTCCTATGTGCTGTCCAGCATGAGCCGCCAGATGATCCACCTCGGCCGGCCCGAGGACGCCCTGGAGCTGATCCACCTCGCGCAGTACGGCAGCCGCGACTGCGCGAGCCCGCGCACCCAGTCGATGCTGTATGCGATGGAGGCCCGCGCCTACGCCAACATGGGCCAGCCCGGTCGGTGCAAACGGGCCGTGCGGATGGCCGAGGACACCTTCGCCGAGGCCGACGAGTGGGACGAGCCCGATGCCAACTGGATCCGCTTCTTCTCCGAGGCCGAGCTCTACGCCGAGAACTCCCACTCCTACCGCGACCTCGCCTACGTCGCCGGCCGCAGCCCCACCTACGCCTCGCTCGCCGAGCCGCTGATGCGGCGGGCCGTGGAGCTCTTCCGCCAGGAGGGCGGCGAACACCAGCGCTCCTACGCCCTCAACCTGATCGGCATGGCCACGGTCCACCTGCTCCAGCGCGAACCCGAGCAGAGCACGGTTCTCGCCACCGAGGCCATTACGGCGGCGAAGAAGGTCCGCTCCGAGCGCGTCAACACTCGTATCCGAAAGACGGTCGACACCGCCGTACGCGACTTCGGGGACCTCGCCGAAGTCGTCGAACTCACCGAGCGGCTCGCGATCGAGCTGCCCGAGACCGCCGAAGCGGTCTGACCCGGAAGGACCACCAGACCCCGGCCGCGGCCGGCCCTCCCGAACTGCCCGACTCGGCTCCCCCATGCCAGTCATTCGGAGGCCGGCCGCGGCCGGTTTTCCGTCTCCCCGGCCACGGCTCACCGCCGTACACCGAAGGTTGCGCCACGATAACGATCGGCGCTCCCCGGATCCGGCAGTTCATCGACCCGTAACACACCGGGTGCCTTCGTCACGGCGGCGAAACAGCGAGGGGCTTCCACCGAAACGGCGCTGCGTCAATCTCATGGCGCATAACCGGCCCACCCCTCAATCCGCTCCAGGCTTCGCCCGCACGGGGCCGTACCAATGACGAGGAGACGCCGATGGCATCAGCCATCACCCTGGCCGCAGACGCGCCCACGCTGTCAGCCGCCAACACAGGGTTCATGCTCATCTGTTCCGCTCTGGTGATGCTCATGACTCCGGGCCTGGCCTTCTTCTACGGAGGCATGGTCCGCGTCAAGAGCACCCTCAACATGCTGATGATGAGCTTCATCAGCCTCGGCATCGTCACCGTCCTGTGGGTGCTGTACGGCTTCTCCATGGCGTTCGGCACCGACTCCGGCAGCGTCATCGGCTGGAACTCCGACTACGTGGGCCTGAGCAACATCGGCCTGACCGAACTCTGGGACGGCTACACCATCCCGGTCTTCGTCTTCCTGGTCTTCCAGCTGATGTTCGCCGTCCTCACGCCGGCGCTGATCAGCGGCGCCCTCGCGGACCGCGTGAAGTTCACCGCGTGGGCCCTGTTCATCGCCCTGTGGGTCACCGTCGTCTACTTCCCCGTCGCCCACTGGGTCTGGGGCTCCGGCGGCTGGGCCTTCGAGCTCGGTGTCATCGACTTCGCCGGCGGTACGGCCGTCCACATCAACGCCGGCGCGGCGGCCCTCGGTGTGATCCTGGTGATCGGCAAGCGCATCGGCTTCAAGAAGGACCCGATGCGCCCGCACAGCCTCCCGCTGGTCATGCTCGGCGCGGCCCTGCTGTGGTTCGGCTGGTTCGGCTTCAACGCCGGTTCCTGGCTCGGCAACGACGACGGCGTCGGCGCGCTGATGTTCGTCAACACCCAGGTCGCCACCGCCGCCGCCGTCCTCGGCTGGCTCGCCTACGAGAAGATCCGCCACGGCGCCTTCACCACCCTGGGCGCGGCCTCCGGAGCCGTCTCCGGCCTGGTCGCCATCACCCCGGCCGGCGGCGCGGTCTCCCCGCTCGGCGCGATCGCCGTCGGCGCCGTCGCCGGTGTGCTGTGCGCCATGGCCGTCGGCCTGAAGTACAGGTTCGGCTACGACGACTCCCTCGACGTCGTCGGCGTCCACCTCGTCGGTGGCATCCTCGGCTCCCTCCTCATCGGCTTCTTCGCCACCGGCAAGGGCCAGTCCGACGTCGCGGGCCTCTTCTACGGCGGCGGCCTGGACCAGTTCTGGAAGCAGTGCGCCGGTGTCTTCGGCGTCCTCGCCTACTCCCTGGTCGTCTCCGCGGTCCTGGCCTTCCTCCTCGACAGGACCATCGGTATGCGAGTCTCCGAGGACGAAGAGGTGGCCGGCATCGACCAGGCCGAGCACGCCGAGACCGCATACGACTTCAGCGGCGCCGGCGGCGGCGCGGCCCGCACCGCGGCCACCGCCCCCGTCGCCCCGGCCGAGAGCAAGAAGGTGGACGCATGAAGCTCATCACCGCCGTCGTGAAGCCGCACCGGCTCGACGAGATCAAGGAGGCCCTGCAGGCCTTCGGCGTACAGGGTCTGACCGTCACCGAGGCCAGCGGCTACGGCCGCCAGCGTGGCCACACCGAGGTCTACCGCGGTGCCGAGTACACCGTCGACCTGGTGCCCAAGATCCGCATCGAGGTGCTGGTCGAGGACGACGACGCCGAACAGCTCATCGACGTCGTGGTCAAGGCGGCCCGCACCGGCAAGATCGGTGACGGCAAGGTCTGGTCGATCCCGGTCGAGACGGCCGTACGGGTACGGACCGGCGAGCGCGGCCCGGACGCGCTCTGAGTGCGGTCGAACGGAACAGGAGTCGCTGGGTGACGAGTACGGACACGCACAATGGGGCAGAGGACTCGGGACCCAGCGGCTACGCGGCGGCCCGGCTGCGCCTCCTCACCGAGGAGGCGCGGTCCGGGCCGCCGCGCCGTGCCGCCCTCGCGGACCTCACGGACAGCTGGCTCACCGGACTGTTCGCGGCCGGCGCCGAAGCCCCGCGCGGAGTGTCCCTGGCCGCCGTGGGCGGCTACGGACGCGCGGAACTCTCCCCGCGCAGCGACCTCGATCTGCTCCTGCTGCACGACGGCAGCGACCCCAAGGCGGTCGCCGCCCTCGCCGACCGCCTCTGGTATCCCGTCTGGGACCTGGGCCTCGCCCTCGACCACTCCGTCCGCACCCCCGCCGAGGCCCGGAAGACCGCGGGCGAGGACCTCAAGGTGCAGCTCGGACTGCTGGACGCCCGGCACATCGCCGGTGACCTCGGCCTCACCACGGCACTGCGCACGGCCGTACTCGCCGACTGGCGCAACCAGGCGCCGAAGCGACTCCCCGCCCTGCGGGAGATGTGCGAGGAACGCGCCGGACGCATGGGCGAGCTGCAGTACCTCCTGGAACCCGACCTGAAGGAGGCCCGCGGCGGACTGCGCGACGCCACCGCCCTGCGCGCGGTGGCCGCCTCCTGGCTCGCCGACGCCCCGCGCGAGGGCCTCGCCGACGCCCGCCGACGGCTCCTCGACGTACGGGACGCCCTGCACCTCACCACCGGCCGCGCCACCGACCGCCTCGCGCTCCAGGAACAGGACCAGGTCGCGGCCGAACTCGGCATGCTCGACGCGGACGCGCTGCTGCGGCAGGTCTACGAGGCCGCGCGGGTCATCGCCTATGCCACGGACGTCACCTGGCGCGAAGTGGGCCGCGTACTGCGCTCCCGCGCGGTGCGGCCCCGGCTGCGCAAACTGGCAAGGGAGCGAAGCGACTTCCTCAGAAGGGCGGTGGTGGGCGACGGGAGGGCGCTGGGCGGCGGGAAGACCGCGCTCGAGCGCTCCCCGCTGGCCGAAGGGGTCGTGGAACAGGACGGCGAAGTGGTGCTCGCCCGCGCCGCGCGCCCCGATCGCGACCCCGTGCTCCCGCTGCGCGCCGCGGCCGCCGCCGCCCAGGCCGGACTTCCGCTCTCCCTGCACGCCGTACGGCGCATGGCCACCGGCGTTCGCCCCCTGCCCACACCCTGGCCCGCCGAGGCGCGGGAACAACTGGTGACCCTGCTGGGCTCCGGCCGGCCCACCGTGCAGGTCTGGGAGGCGCTGGAGGCGGAGGGTCTGGTCAACGTTCTGCTCCCGGACTGGGAACGGGTCCGCTGCCGCCCCCAGCGCAACGCCGTGCACCTGTGGACCGTGGACCGGCATCTCATCGAGACCGCCGTCCGCGCCTCCGCGTTCACCCGGCGCGTGCACCGGCCCGACCTGCTCCTGGTCGCCGCGCTGCTGCACGACATCGGCAAGGGCTGGCCCGGCGACCACTCGGTGGCCGGTGAGGTCATCGCCAAGGACGTGGCCACCCGCATCGGCTTCGACCGGCACGACGTCACCGTGGTCGCCACCCTCGTACGCCACCACCTTCTGCTCGTCGAGACCGCCACCCGCCGCGATCTGGAGGATCCGGCCACCGTGCGTGCGGTCGCCGAGGCCGTCGGTTCCCAGGGCACCCTCGAACTGCTGCACGCCCTCACCGAGGCGGACGCCCTCGCCACCGGACCGGCGGCCTGGTCGTCATGGCGCGCCTCGCTCGTCGCCGACCTGGTCAAACGGGTCTCCGCCGTGCTGTCCGGGGACCTGCCGGCCGACCCCGCGGACGCCGCGCCCACCGCGGAGCACGAGCGTCTCGCGATCGAGGCCGTCGCCACGGGCGCGCCCGTGCTCTCGCTGAGGGCGCAGACCGAGCCGCCCGCCGAACCCTCCCGCGATCCCGAGCCGCTGGGCGTGGAGCTGCTCATCGCCGTGCCCGACCAGGCGGGCGTGCTCCCCGCGGTGTCCGGCGTGCTCGCCCTGCACCGGCTGACCGTGCGGACCGCGGAGCTGCGCGCGCTGGACCTCCCCGACGGTGTCGAGGGCTCCGTGCTGCTGCTGGACTGGAGGGTCGCCGCCGAGTACGGCTCCCTGCCCCAGGCCACCCGGCTCCGCGCCGACCTCGTACGCGCCCTGGACGGCAGCCTCGACATCGCCGCCCGGCTCGCCGAGCGGGACGCCGCGTACCCGCGGCGGCGGGGGGTGGTCGCACCGCCGCCGCGCGTGACGGTCGCCCAGGCCGCCTCCCGGCACGCCACGGTGATCGAGGTCCGCGCCCAGGACGCGCCGGGGCTGCTGTTCCGGATCGGGCGGGCGCTGGAGAACGCGGGGATGCGGGTGCGGAGTGCGCATGTGAGCACGCTGGGCGCGAACGCCGTCGACGCCTTCTACGTGACGCAGGAGCAGGGAGTGCCTTTGCCGGGTGAAGAGGCGGTGGCCGTGGCGAGGAAGCTGGAGGAGGCGCTGAGGGCGTGACCTTGTGGTCGTTCCGTGTGTTGACCGGGTGAGCTCCCCGCCGAAGCGGGGGTGGTCCGACCGTGAGCGATGACCTCGTCATGATCCTTGGTTGCTCCCCGCCGATGCGGGGGCCCGCCCCCGTCCACTCGCTGCGGTGGGTGGGGGCGATTTGCTTGCCGGGCCGGATACCCTGGAGGGCAGCCCAGTTCCGCCCCCAACCCTGAGGACCGACGCCGCCGTGTTCGATACTCTCTCCGACCGCCTCAGCGCGACCTTCAAAAACCTCCGCGGAAAAGGCCGGCTGAGCGAAGCGGACATCGACGCCACGGCGCGTGAGATCCGCATCGCCCTCCTGGAAGCGGACGTGGCCCTGCCGGTCGTCCGGTCGTTCATCAAGAACGTCAAGGAAAGGGCCTCGGGCGCCGAGGTCTCCAAGGCGCTGAATCCCGCCCAGCAGGTTCTCAAGATCGTCAATGACGAGCTCGTGCACGTGCTCGGCGGCGAGACCCGCCGTCTGCGCTTCGCCAAGCAGCCGCCGACCGTGATCATGCTGGCCGGTCTGCAGGGTGCCGGTAAGACCACCCTCGCGGGCAAGCTCGGCCGCTGGCTCAAGGAACAGGGCCACTCCCCGGTGCTGGTCGCCGCCGACCTCCAGCGGCCGAACGCGGTCAACCAGCTGAGCGTCGTCGCCGAGCGCGCGGGCGTCGCCGTCTACGCGCCCGAGCCGGGCAACGGTGTGGGCGACCCGGTGAAGGTCGCCAAGGACTCCATCGAGTTCGCGAAGACCAAGGTCCACGACATCGTGATCGTGGACACCGCCGGCCGTCTGGGCATCGACCAGGAGATGATGCGGCAGGCCGCGGACATCCGCGACGCCGTCAGCCCCGACGAGATCCTGTTCGTCGTCGACGCGATGATCGGCCAGGACGCGGTCAACACCGCCGAGGCGTTCCGCGACGGCGTCGGCTTCGACGGCGTGGTGCTCTCCAAGCTCGACGGTGACGCGCGCGGTGGTGCGGCCCTGTCGATCCGCCAGGTCACCGGCAAGCCGATCATGTTCGCGTCCAACGGCGAGAAGCTCGACGACTTCGACGCCTTCCACCCGGACCGCATGGCCTCCCGCATCCTCGACATGGGCGACCTGCTCACCCTGATCGAGCAGGCGGAGAAG
This sequence comes from Streptomyces sp. NPDC031365, assembly GCF_055569765.1. NCBI lineage: Bacteria > Bacillati > Actinomycetota > Actinomycetes > Kitasatosporales > Streptomycetaceae > Streptomyces > Streptomyces sp. NPDC031365. The sequence goes on from NZ_JBVIIM010000028.1 coordinate 9,894, forward strand.
ACGTTCAGCCAAGAAGAGGCCGAGAAGATGGCCTCGAAGCTGGCGTCGAAGAAGGGCCAGGACTTCACCCTGGACGACTTCCTGGCCCAGATGGAGCAGGTTCGGAAGATGGGCAGCATCAGCAAGCTGCTCGGCATGCTCCCGGGCATGGGCCAGATCAAGGACCAGATCAACAACCTCGACGAGCGGGACGTCGACCGCACCGCCGCGATCATCAAGTCGATGACCCCGGCCGAGCGCCAGGAGCCGACGATCATCAACGGCTCGCGCCGTGCCCGTATCGCCAAGGGCTCCGGTGTCGAGGTCAGCGCGGTGAAGAACCTGGTCGAGCGGTTCTTCGAGGCGCGGAAGATGATGTCCCGCATGGCGCAGGGCGGCGGCATGCCGGGGATGCCCGGGATGCCGGGCAGCGGTGGTGGTCCGGGCCGGACGAAGAAGAAGCAGAAGCAGGCCAAGGGCAAGCAGCGCTCCGGAAACCCGATGAAGCGCAAGCAGCAGGAGCAGGAGGAGGCCGCGCGCCGCGCCGCCGCCGCGGAAGGCGGCAGCGCTTTCGGTCTGCCCCAGCAGGGCGGCAAGGACTTCGAGCTGCCCGACGAGTTCAGGAAGTTCATGGGCTGAGGCCCTCGACGGTGTGCCGCTGGGGCGTCCCTCTCCGGAGGGGCGCCCCAGCGGCATGTCTCAGGGGGTGCGCGCGACGAGATAGCGGAACACGTTCGGCATCCACACGGTCCCGTCCGGCCGCAGGTACGGATGCAGGGCTTCCGCCAGTTCCTTGTCCACCTGCGCCTGGTCCGTCGCGGTGATCGCCGGATCGAAGAGTCCGGTCGACTTCAGACCCCGTACCGCGCTGTCCGCGTCGGCGTAACCGAACGGGCACGCCACCCGCCCGGAGCCGTCGGGCCGCAGGCCCGCCCGCGCGGCGACCCGTTCCAGGTCGTCGCGGTCGGTGGGCCGCCAGGCAGCCGTGCCGCGCAACGGCTCGGCCAGTTCGGTGGCGACCCGGAGCACGGACGCCGTGGAGCAGCGCTCCGGCGGACCCCAGCCGGCCAGCACGACGGCGGCGGCGCGCCCGGCGAGCGGCACTGCCTCGGCGAGCAGCCGGCTCAGCCGCTCCCCGTCCCCCGAGAGGCAGCCGATCGGCTCGAAGGCGGTCACGACGGTGTGGGCGGGCGCGTCCGAGCGGGCCGTGTCCGCCGGTGAACCGTGCACGATCCGAATGCCGGGACGCGCGCGTGCGTCCCGGCCGTCGGGCAGCAGCCGTTCGCGGGCGAGGGCCAGCCGGTCGGCGCAGGTGTCGACACCGGTGACCGCGGCACCGCGCGAGGCCGCCAGGAGCAGGGCCAGTCCGGAGCCGCAGCCGAGGCCGAGAAGTCGCGTCGCGGGACCCACGTCCAGTCGCTCGTAGACGGCCTCGTAGAGCGGTACGAGCATCCGCTCCTGGATCTCGGACCAGTCACGCGCGCGTGCACGCAGGTCCACGTGGGGGACGGCCCCCGTGTGGGGCAGGTGCTGCCGCACGAGCGTAGGTGTCATAGGTAAGCGCCCCAATCAGCCGAGAGTTGCCGCAGTGCCCGATTCCCTGGCCCCCGTACCGTGCGCCCGCACACCCCCCGTATGCCAGGAAACTCCGACCTCGCCGTGTCGTCCAGTGGAATGCCACGGCGGCTTGGTACTTGCGGTACTTGCCTGTGCCAGTGGCAAGAATTCACGTTCCGGTCATCCGAGGCCGTACGGCCCGCCACGGCGAAGGCGTCCGTGCGCCGGTTCCGGCCAATGTCGGCCACATGCCGGTGCGATGCGGATGAGGTGCCGGTGCGGGGCGGTGCGCGGTGCGGCGGGGGGACGGGGTAACGTCGCGGTCCCGGCGGTCCGGCGAGCCGGACGCCAGGTCGCCGGAAGAGCGGCCGAAACGCCCCTTGCGCGTCCGTGAACCTCACGCGCGCCGGCGCATGGAGACCGCCTACACGCCGGGGCGTACGTCAGCCTACGCACCACCTTGAGGTGAGCTGCGAGGCTTCTCCGCAGATCAGCGCACCCGCCCTCGTCAGGACGCATCAGCGGCAACTGACGGGTACGTGCAAATTATTTGGGATGCCCCGGAATCGGAACACAGAGGCACCTGCGCTCGTTGTCATTACGTGAGCACGACACAGACACCACCTGTTCTCGCCGCAGAGCTGGCACAGGCGTGGGCCGATATTCAGCGGTACCACCCCGAGCTGCCCGATCTTGCCGCGCCCGAGTCCCTGATCGGGGAGTCGTCGTCCGCGTGCGGTCACGAGCTCTCCTTCGAACGACTGCTGCACGAGGCAGTCCACGGCGTCGCCGCCGCGCGCGGTGTACGCGACACATCCCGCGCCGGCCGCTACCACAACCGCAGATTCCTCGCGATCGCCGAGGAGCTGGGCCTGGATCATCCCGAGGAGCCGCATCCCAGCAGCGGCTTCTCACTGGTCACGCTCACTCCGGAGGCGAAGCGCCGCTACCGCCCGACGACGGAACGCCTCCATCGCGCCCTGAAGGCCCACACCGCGGCGACCGCGGGCGACACCGCCCGCAGCTTCCGCGGGCCGGCCGCACGGCACGGATCCTCCGGGGGCGGGGTGCGCGTGAAGGCCGTCTGCGACTGCGGCCGCAACGTCCGCGTCGTCCCGTCCGTCCTGGCCCAGGCCCCCATCGTCTGCGGCGGCTGCGGCAAGCCGTTCCAGATCCCGGAGGTCATGGCAGCAAGCTGAAGCCCCGGCACCTCGTGGGTGCCGGGGCCCCGGCGTTGTTGCGGTTCTTCGTGCCGCCCCCACTGGGGCAGTCGTTCCTCCCCCAGGGCCCGGCAGGGCCCTGGGGGTGCCCCGGGGCGGCAAGGGAAGCGATGAGGATGACCCCGCTCGATCGAGCCGGGAGCGGGGGAGGCAGCCCGTACACCCCGGGCCGCGTACGTTCACCGGAACGCCAGGTGTCCCACCGGCGTGCCCGCTTCCGGCCGCCCCGCGGTCAAGCCGGTCCCACAGCGTGTGGCACAATGGCTAGCTGTACTCGACAGTCGCACAGGACCCCTCTCTCCTCCGGCTGACGCGTCCATCGGGCACTCGGGTACCGCAACCCCACGCGGCATCTCCCGCCGTGCCCACCCACGTCAAATCCAGGAGAACCCACTCCCGTGGCAGTCAAGATCAAGCTGAAGCGTCTGGGCAAGATCCGTTCGCCTCACTACCGCATCGTCGTCGCCGACTCCCGTACCCGCCGTGACGGCCGGGCCATCGAGGAGATCGGCAAGTACCACCCGACGTACAACCCGTCGGTGATGGAGGTCGACGCCGATCGCGTGGCCTACTGGCTGGGCGTCGGCGCCCAGCCGACCGAGCCCGTGCTCGCCATCCTGAAGAAGACCGGCGACTGGCAGAAGTTCAAGGGCGAGCCCGCCCCGGCCCCGCTGCTGCAGCAGGCCGAGAAGCCCGCCCGTCCGTCGTTCGAGGCGTTCGGCGGCGACGACGAGGGCAAGGGTGAGGCGATCACCCAGAAGAAGAAGGCCGAGAAGAAGGACGAGGCCTCCGCTGCGTCCTCTGCGCCGACCGAGGCCTGAGCATGCTCGAGGAGGCTCTCGAGCACCTCGTGAAGGGCATCGTCGACAACCCTGACGATGTGCAGGTCGCCTCGCGCAACCTGCGGCGCGGGCGCGTGCTCGAGGTCCGGGTCCACCCGGATGATCTCGGCAAGGTGATCGGTCGCAACGGCCGCACCGCACGCGCTCTGCGTACCGTCGTGGGCGCCATCGGCGGCCGCGGTGTCCGAGTCGACCTCGTCGACGTGGACCACGTCCGCTGACGCCAAACGCAGCACCGGCTCGGGCCGGGGAGGGCCTCTGGGCCATCCCCGGCCCGTAGTCGTATGAGCCCGTGAGTGGCTCGTCGCAGTTCGACAGGAGATCAAGCACAGTGCAGCTGGTAGTCGCTCGCATCGGCCGTGCCCATGGCATCAAGGGCGAGGTCACCGTTGAGGTCCGTACCGACGAACCGGAGCTGAGGCTCGGGCCGGGTGCCGTCCTGGCCACCGAACCCGCCTCGGCCGGACCGCTCACCATCGAGACCGGCCGGGTGCACAGCGGCCGCCTCCTGCTGCGCTTCGCGGGCGTCCACGACCGCACCGGCGCCGAGGCGCTGCGCAACACCCTCCTCATCGCCGATGTCGACCCGGACGAGCGGCCCGAGGACGAGGACGAGTACTACGACCACCAGCTGATCGACCTCGACGTCGTCACCAAGGACGGCGAGGAGGTCGGCCGGATCACCGAGATCTCGCACCTGCCCACCCAGGACCTGTTCGTGGTCGAGCGCCCCGACGGCACCGAGGTGTATGTGCCGTTCGTCGAGGAGATCGTCACCGAGGTCGACCTGGAGGAGCAGCGCGCGGTCATCGACCCGCCGCCGGGTCTGATCGACGACCGCGCGGAGGTGGCGTCCGCGCGGGACGCGGCCGGGGAAGAGGCGTAATGCGGCTCGATGTCGTCACGATCTTCCCCGAGTACCTGGAACCGCTGAACGTCTCCCTCGTCGGCAAGGCCCGCGCCCGCGGTCAGCTGGACGTGCACGTGCACGACCTGCGCTCCTGGACCTACGACCGGCACAACACCGTCGACGACACCCCGTACGGCGGCGGCCCCGGCATGGTCATGAAGACCGAGCCGTGGGGAGACGCGCTGGACTCGGTCCTGGCGGACGGCTACGAGACCGGCTCCCGCGAGCCGGCCCTGATCGTCCCCACCCCCAGCGGCCGTCCCTTCACGCAGGAACTGGCGGTCCACCTCTCCGAGCGCCCCTGGCTGATCTTCACCCCGGCCCGCTACGAGGGCATCGACCGCCGCGTCGTCGACGAGTACGCCACCCGGATGCCCGTGTACGAGGTGTCCATCGGCGACTACGTCCTGGCCGGCGGCGAGGCGGCGGTCCTCGTCGTCACCGAGGCCGTCGCCCGGCTGCTCCCCGGCGTCCTCGGCAACGCCGAATCGCACCGCGACGACTCCTTCGCGCCCGGCGCCATGGCCGGCCTGCTGGAAGGCCCCGTCTACACCAAGCCGCCGCAGTGGCGCGACCGGGGGATCCCCGACGTGCTGCTCAGCGGCCACCACGGGAAGATCGCCCGCTGGCGGCGCGACGAGGCACTGCGTCGGACCGCGGCGCACCGGCCCGACCTCATCGAACGCTGCGATCCCCAGGCCTTCGACAAGAAGGACCGCGACATGCTGTCCATCCTGGGCTGGGAGCCGGACCCCGCGGGAGAGCCGTACGGCCGATTTTGGCGCAGGACCGACGGCGTGGAAGAATAGGCCGCTGTCGTGCGTCGTCCGGTGTGCGCCCCTGCCGCAGGGGGACATGACGCCCGCCCGCATCGCACCTCTGTGATCCGAAACTCTAGTTGCCGTTGATGACCTGTGGCATCAGCGAAGAAAGCAGACGAAATGTCTCACCTGCTCGACTCCGTCGACTCCGCGTCGCTGCGCAGCGACGTCCCCGCCTTCCGCCCCGGCGACACCGTCAACGTCCACGTGCGCGTCATCGAGGGCAACCGCTCCCGTGTGCAGCAGTTCAAGGGCGTGGTGATCCGCCGCCAGGGTGCCGGCGTCCGCGAGACCTTCACGGTCCGCAAGGTCTCCTTCTCCGTCGGCGTCGAGCGCACCTTCCCGGTGCACACCCCGATCGTGGAGAAGATCGAGCTCGTCACCCGCGGTGACGTGCGTCGCGCCAAGCTGTACTACCTGCGTGAGCTGCGCGGCAAGGCGGCGAAGATCAAGGAGAAGCGCGACAACTGAGCGCTTTACCGGCGTCACGCCGGGGCCGGATAGCATTTGGCCCCGATGGACACCGAAGCACAGCCGACGGAGCGCGACCGTTTCTTCCCCCCGGCCGGACCCGAGGACGCCTCGGGGACGCCGGGGCCGGAGGAGCGGTCGCGCTCCGCGTTGGTGCCGCGCATCACGCACTGGCTCCCCGGCGGGCGCATAAGTCTGACCCTGCTGCTCTGCCTGCTGTTCCTGCTGGCCGTCAACACCTTCGTGGCGCGGCCGTTCGAGATCCCGAGTGGATCGATGGAACCCGGATTGAGGGCCGGCGACCGCGTGCTCGTAAACAAGTTGGCATACCGCTTCGGCGACGGGCCGGAGCGCGGCGACGTGATTGTGTTCGACGGCACCGGGTATTTCGGTGACGCCGACTACATCAAGCGGGTCGTCGGGGTGGGCGGAGACCACGTGGTCTGCTGTGACGGGGAGGGGAGGATCCGGGTGAACGGCCGTTCGCTCGACGAGTCGGGCTTCCTGTTCCCCGGCGAGGGCCCCTCCACGGTGCCGTTCGACGTCGTCGTGCCCGACGGGAGGCTGTTCGTCCTCGGTGACCACCGCGGCAACTCCAGCGACTCCCGCGACCACCTCGGCTCGCCCGGCGGCGGCATGATCCCCGTGGACGAGGTGATCGGCCGCACCGAAGGGATCGTATGGCCCTTCGGCCGCGCCACCCGGTTGCAGCGGCCCGACGCCTACGCCCGCGTGCCCGCGCAGGAGGCGGCGGCGGCCCGTCCGGCGGGGGGCGGCCATGGGTAACCGCGGCAAGCCCCGCGGTGTCCCGGAGAGCGCCGCGGAGAACCTGTTGCCCACCGGCTCCCGTCGCGCGGCCGCAGGGTCTCCGGGACGCAGCCGGGCCGAGCGCCGCAAGCTCCAGCGCAAGGTCAAGCGACGCCGCAGGCGGGGCGCGGTGAAGGAGATCCCTCTCCTCATCGGTGTCGCGGTCCTGATCGCGCTGGTGCTCAAGACGTTCCTCGTCCAGGCCTTCGTCATCCCCTCCGGCTCCATGGAGCAGACGATCCGGATCGGCGACCGGGTGCTGGTCGACAAGCTCACGCCGTGGTTCGGCTCCAAGCCGCAGCGCGGGGACGTCGTGGTGTTCAAGGACCCCGGCGGCTGGCTCCAGGACGAGCGGACCGCCCCGAAGAAGGACGACCCCGTCGGGATCAAGCAGATCAAGGAAGGGCTCACCTTCATCGGACTGCTGCCGTCGGAGAACGAGAAGGACCTCATCAAGCGGGTGGTCGGCGTCGGCGGCGACCGGGTCCAGTGCTGCGACGAGCAGGGCAGGGTCACGGTCAACGGCGTTCCCTTGGAGGAGGACTACCTCTACCCCGGCAACGCCCCCTCGACGACCCCGTTCGACATCACCGTGCCCGAGGGACGGCTGTGGGTGATGGGCGACCACCGGGCGAACTCCGCGGACTCCCGTTCCCACCAGGACACCGACTACGGCGGCACCGTCTCCGAGGAGGAGGTGGTGGGCCGGGCCATGGTCATCGCCTGGCCGCTCGGCCACTGGAGCACCCTGGAGGAACCCACGGCCTACGCGTCCGTGTCGGACGCCGCGCCGGGGTCGACCGCTGCCGCCCCGCTGTCGCATAGGGTTGCCCCGGACGATCCCAACGGAATGGTCCAGCTCCCGAGCCCTGCGGAACTCCCGCTCGTTATGGGAGTGGTGGGCCTGCGCCGGGCACGGCGTGGGCGGCGACAGAGAGTGAGGAGTTGGCGTGGGGGATGCGGCGGTTGGCGCACGGTCCGGGCGCGAGGGCGAGGAGCACCGCGGACGTCCCGCGGAGGCGGCCTATCCGGCGGCGGACGACTCCGTGACCTCCGGGAAAGCCTCCTCGGCGGGTGGCGACGGTCCCGGGGACGGACAGCCCCCGACCGATCAGGGAGGTTCGGGCGACGGCTCCCCCCGGGCGAAGCAGCCCCGTTCCTTCTGGAAGGAACTGCCCATCCTGATCGGTATCGCGCTGGTGCTGGCGCTGCTGATCAAGACGTTCCTGGTGCAGGCGTTCTCCATCCCCTCCGACTCGATGCAGAACACCCTCCAGCAGGGTGACCGGGTCCTGGTGGACAAGCTCACCCCCTGGTTCGGCTCCGAGCCCGAGCGCGGTGAGGTCGTCGTCTTCCACGACCCCGACAACTGGCTGGCGGGCGAACCGACTCCCGACCCGAACCCCCTGCAGAAGGTCCTGAGCTGGATCGGTCTGATGCCGTCCGCGGAGGAGAAGGACCTGATCAAACGGGTTGTCGGGGTCGGTGGTGACACGATCGAGTGCAAGGGAACCGGCCCGCTGAAGGTCAACGGCAAGGCGCTGAACGAGCCGTACGTGTATCCCGGCAACACCCCGTGCAGCCAGGACGACCAGGGCGGCCAGGGCAAGGTGAAGGTTCCCGAGGGCCACATCTGGGTCATGGGTGACCACCGCCAGAACTCCCGGGACTCGCGGTACAACCAGGCCGACAAGAACAACGGTTTCGTCCCCGTGGACAAGGTCGTCGGCCGCGCCATCGTCATCGCCTGGCCGGTCAACCGCTGGTCCAACCTGCCCGTCCCGGACACCTTCGACCAGCCTGGCCTGAACGCCGCGTCGTCCGCCGCGGCCCTGTCGGTCGCGCCGCAGGGTCTGGCGCTCATGGGCGCGGTGCCGCTGGTCCTCTGGCGGCGCCGGCGGTACGGGGGCGGAGCGGGCCGGGAAGAGGGCTGACCCCGTCCGGTACTGCCGGGTAGGGTGCGGCCCATGAGTGGTCAGAGCACGACGCGTACGGTCCCCGGCACAGGCGGCCCGGGCAGTGCCCGGGCGGGCGGCCGGACCGGTCAGCGCCTGTCCAACCTGGCCGTGGCCCTGGGCCTGGTGCTGTTCCTCGGTGGATTCGTCTGGGGAGCGGTGGTGTACCGGCCGTACACGGTGCCCACCACCTCGATGGCGCCGACGATCGGCGCGGGCGACCGGGTGCTGGCCCAGCGCATCGACGGTGGTGAGGTCCGCCGCGGTGACGTCGTCGTCTTCACGGACGCGACGTGGTCGAACGTGCCCATGGTGAAACGGGTGGTCGCCGTCGGCGGTGACAAGGTCTCCTGCTGCCAGGAGGGCAAGCTGAAGGTCAACGGCGAGGAGATCGACGAACCGTATCTCCCCAGGGACTCGGTGACCGGGTTCGCCACCTTCCCCGAGGTGACCGTGCCGAAGGGGCGCCTGTTCCTGCTCGGCGACGAGCGCTCCGGGTCGGTGGACTCCACGGCCCACCTGACCGACGCCGCCCGCGGCACCGTCTCCCGCGCTGCGGTCCAGGGCCGGGTCGACGCCGTGGTCTGGCCGATGGACGGCCTGCTGACGGCGCCCACCGGCTTCGAGGAGCTCGGCGCGCTCTCCTCGCCCGGTCCGCTCAGGACCGTCGCCGCCGCGGTGATCGCCGGTGCCGTCCTCGTCCTCGGCGGGGCCGCCTACGGCCCGCTCGCCAAGCGGGCGGGGGCGTCCCGGACCCGGGGGAACAGGGGGAGCGCCGGTGTCGGCTGAGCCGGTCCCGGCGGTCGAGGGCTCCTACGAGGGCGGACTGCGCAGGGTCGCCCGGGTGGTGCTGCTCGATCCGCGGGACCGCATCCTTCTGCTGCACGGCCATGAGCCGGACGACCCCGCCGACGACTGGTGGTTCACGCCCGGTGGCGGCGTCGAGGGCGAGGAGACCCGTGAACAGGCCGCGCTGCGCGAACTCGTGGAGGAGACCGGTATCACGGACGTCGAGCTGGGGCCCGTGCTGTGGCGGCGCAGGTGCTCCTTCCCGTTCGCGGGGCGCCGCTGGGACCAGGACGAGTGGTACTACCTCGCCCGCACCACCCAGACGGCGACCGCGGCCACGGCGCTGACCGAGCTGGAGCGGCGCAGCGTCGCCGGATCGCGCTGGTGGACGTGCCCGGAACTGGCCCGGGCCCGTGAGACGGTGTACCCGACCAGACTCGCCGGGCTGCTGCGGACACTGCTCGACGAAGGTCCCCCCGCCCGCCCCGTGACCCTGGACACCGAAATCGTCCGGTGAATCCCGGGGCTGGCGCACAATGGTGGGATCGCACGGCTGAAGGGGAACTGCCATGAGCGCCGAGGACCTCGAGAAGTACGAGACCGAGATGGAGCTGAAGCTCTACCGGGAGTACCGAGATGTCGTCGGTCTGTTCAAATACGTGATCGAGACCGAGCGGCGCTTCTACCTCACCAACGACTACGAGATGCAGGTGCACTCGGTCCAGGGCGAGGTGTTCTTCGAGGTGTCGATGGCGGACGCCTGGGTGTGGGACATGTACCGGCCGGCCCGGTTCGTGAAGCAGGTGCGGGTGCTCACGTTCAAGGACGTGAATATCGAGGAGCTCAACAAGAGCGATCTGGAACTCCCGAGCGGGTGACGGGCCGCCGCCCGGAGGACGGGTGGCGCTCGTGCGGGTGAGGGAGTTGTCCACAACCGCCGAGTTGCCCACCAAGATCCACTCGGTGGAGCGGGATGCGTGACGTTGGGCGCCGGAGGTGGTGCCGGCATGAACCCACAACGGGCACGCAGCGCACTCGGCAGGTACGGCGAGACCCTGGCCGCACGGCGGCTGACACAGGCGGGAATGACGGTCCTGGCGCGCAACTGGCGCTGCGGCAGGACCGGCGAGATCGACATCGTGGCCAAGGACGGCGACGCCCTGGTCGTCTGCGAGGTGAAGACCCGCAGGGCGGGGTCCTTCCAGCACCCCATGGAGGCGGTCACGCCGGCCAAGGCGGCCCGGCTGCGGGGCCTCGCGGAGCGCTGGCTCCAGGAACACGGGGGAGCACCGCCCGGCGGGGTCCGCATCGACCTGGTCGGCGTGCTGCTGCCGGCCCGCGGCGCACCCGCCGTCGAGCACGTCCGGGGGGTGGCCTGACATGGGGTTCGCCCGCACGTGCTCGGTGGCGCTGGTGGGCGTCGAGGGCGTGGTCGTGGAGGTCCAGGCCGACCTGGAGCCGGGAGTCGCGGCGTTCACGCTGGTGGGACTGCCGGACAAGAGCCTGACCGAGAGCCGGGACCGGGTCAGGGCGGCCGTGGCCAACTCCGGCGGGGAGTGGCCGCAGAAGAAGCTCACCGTGGGACTCAGCCCGGCCTCGGTGCCGAAGGCCGGCAGCGGCTTCGACCTCGCCGTCGCCTGCGCCGTGCTCGGCGCCGCCGAGCGGATCGACCCACGGGTGCTCGCCGACATCGTGATGATCGGCGAACTCGGACTGGACGGCCGGGTGCGGCCGGTGCGTGGCATCCTGCCCGCCGTGCTGGCCGCGGCCGACGCGGGCTACGAGCAGGTGGTGGTGCCGGAGTGCGCCGCGGCCGAAGCCTCGCTGGTGCCGGGCGTGTCCGTTCTGGGCGTCCGCAGCCTGCGCCAGCTGATCGCGGTGCTCACCGACGAGCCGGTGCCGGAGGAGCGGACCGACGACCAGGAGCGGCCCGACCCGCTGCTGGCCGGGCTGCGCCTCCCCGGCACCAGGGCGGCCACCGGCATGCACGGCGCCGGCGCGGCACAGCACGACCAGGGTCACGACCTCGCGGACGTCGTGGGCCAGCTCTCGGCGCGGACGGCGGTGGAGGTGGCCGCGGCGGGCGCACACCACCTCTTCCTCGAGGGACCACCCGGTGCAGGCAAGACCATGCTCGCGGAGCGGCTGCCGTCGATCCTGCCGTCACTGGACCGGCAGGCGTCCCTCGAGGTGACGGCCGTGCACTCGGTGGCGGGCCTGCTGCCACCGGGCAAGCCACTGATCGACACGGCCCCCTACTGCGCCCCGCACCACTCGGCCACGATGCAGGCACTGGTCGGCGGCGGCCCCGGAACGGCCCGGCCGGGAGCGGTGTCCCTGTCACATCGAGGCGTGCTCTTCCTGGACGAGACGCCCGAGTTCAGCGGCAAGGCCCTGGACGCCCTGCGCCAGCCCCTGGAGGCCGGGCACGTGATCATCGCGCGCAGTGCGGGGGTCGTGCGTTTCCCTGCGCGATTCCTGATGGTGCTCGCCGCCAACCCGTGTCCCTGCGGGCGCTTCTCGCGGACGAACGACCACTGCGAGTGCCCGCCCGCGGCGATCCGCCGCTACCAGGCGAGGCTGTCCGGGCCGCTGCTCGACCGCGTCGACCTGCGGGTCGAGGTCGACCGCGTCACCCGCACCGAACTGACGGCGAGCGGTGCCCGGGGTGAGGCCACCGCGACGGTCGCCGACCGGGTGCGCACGGCCCGGGAACGCGCGGCTGCGCGGCTCACCGGCACGCCCTGGGGCACCAACAGCGAGGTCCCGGGGCGAGAGCTGCGCAGCCGCTGGCACGCCGCCCCCGGCGCCATGGACGACGCCGAGCGGAGCCTGGAACGGGGCGTGCTCAGCGCCCGCGGACTCGACCGGGTGCTGCGTGTCGCCTGGACCGTCGCCGACCTGTCCGGCCACGACCGGCCCGACGCCACGGATGTCGCCCTCGCGCTGCAACTGCGCACCGGCGTCCCGCGCGGGGTGCCCATGTCCCTCGGAGCGGCGGTATGAGCGCCGGGGCGGCCGGTCCCGGGGACGAACTGCTCGGCCGCATCTTCCTCACCCGGGTCCTCGAACCCGGTGACGAGGCCGGCGGACGCTGGGTGCGGGAACTCGGCGTGGACGCGGTGGTACGACGGCTGCGGGAACGAGGTGAGCCGCTGCCCGGGGCGAGCGGGAAGCGGTGGGCCGGGCTGCTGGCCCGGGCCGAGCGGGCCGAGCCGCGCAGAGATCTCACCGTCGCCCGGGACGCGGGAGTGCGCTTCGTCTGCCCGGGGGCCGCCGAATGGCCCGGGCAGCTCGACGACCTGGGCGACGCGCGGCCGCTCGGACTGTGGGTACACGGAAGTGCGGACCTGCGGATCTGGGCGCTGCGCTCGGTCGCCGTCGTCGGCGCCCGCGCCTGCACCGAGTACGGCGCGTACATGGCCGCCACACTCGCGGCGGGCCTGGCCGAACGTGGCTGGATCGTGGTCTCAGGCGGCGCCTACGGGGTCGACGGTGCCGCCCACCGCGGGGCGCTGGGCTCCGGCGGCGCCACCGTCGCCGTCCTGGCCTGCGGGGTGGACCGGCCCTACCCGCGCGGACACGCCGGACTCATCGGAAGAATCGCCGAACAGGGACTGGTCATCGGCGAGTTGCCGCCCGGAGACCACCCGACACCGAGCAGATTCATCCTCCGCAACAGGGTGATCGCCGGGCTCACCAGGGGCACGGTCGTCGTCGAAGCCGCCCACCGCAGCGGCTCACTGGTGACGGCCCGTGCGGCCCGGCGCCTGGGGCGGCACACCATGGGGGTCCCGGGGCCGGTCACCAGCGGGCTCTCCGCCGGGGTGCACGAACTGCTGCGCCAGGACGCCGTCCTGGTCACCGACGCCGCCGAGGTTGTCGAACTGGTCGGTGACATGGGCGAGCTCGCGCCGGAACGCCGGGGACCGGTGCTGCCCCGGGACCTCCTCGACCCGGCCGGCCGCCAGGTCCTCGCCGCTCTGCCCGCCCGAGCCGCGGCCCGGCCCGCGGAGATCGCGCTCGCCGCGCAGACCACCCCGGACGACGCGATCGCGAGACTGTACGAACTACGAGCACTTGGTTACGTCGAACGACACGGCGACGGCTGGAAGTTGACGCGCCAGGCGAGGATGCCGGTCCGCGAAGGCCCCGACACCCGCTGACGGAGCGTGTTCGGCCGTCCGGGGGAACCCCGATACCCCAGGGAAAGTACGTCAGTTGGGGCGCCCGGGTGATCACACAGAGCGACGAGCATGCCCCGGTGGGACTGCCCCCGGAACGAATCTGCGCACGGTCCTACCTCGCTTCTTCGCACACCGCGACGCCACAGTCACGCTACGCTCACGAGGATCCCGACACGGACAGGCAACTCGACATCGGACGGACAGCGAATCCAGTCAGCACCAACCCACGGCAGAACGGCACTAGGCGACGAATGCCCCAGCACACCTCCGGGTCCGACCGGGCGGCGATCCCCCCAGCCGCCCGCGACGGTGGCAGCGTGCGACCGCCCGCTCCCTCGACGCTCGACGAGCTGTGGCGGTCGTACAAGGCGACGGGGGACGAGCGACTGCGAGAGCAGCTGATCCTGCACTATTCGCCGCTGGTGAAGTACGTCGCCGGCCGGGTCAGTGTGGGGCTGCCGCCCAATGTCGAGCAGGCGGACTTCGTCTCCTCCGGGGTCTTCGGGCTGATCGACGCGATCGAGAAGTTCGACGTCGACCGGGAGATCAAGTTCGAGACCTACGCGATCACCCGCATCCGGGGCGCGATGATCGACGAGCTGCGGGCACTGGACTGGATCCCACGCTCGGTACGGCAGAAGGCCCGCAACGTCGAGCGTGCCTACGCCACGCTGGAAGCGAGGCTGCGGCGCACGCCGTCGGAGAGCGAGGTCGCCGGTGAGATGGGCATCACCGTGTCCGAGCTGCACGCGGTGTTCAGTCAGTTGTCGCTCGCGAACGTGGTCGCCCTCGAGGAGCTTCTGCATGTCGGGGGCGACGGCGGCGACCAGCTGAGCTTCATGGACACCCTGGAGGACACCGGCGCCGACAACCCGGTGAAGGTGGCCGAGGACCGGGAACTGCGCAGGTTCCTCGCACGGGCCATCAACACGCTGCCCGAGCGGGAGAAAACCGTGGTCACGCTGTACTACTACGAAGGGCTCACGCTCGCCGAGATCGGCAATGTCCTGGGCGTGACCGAGAGCCGGGTCAGCCAGATCCACACCAAATCCGTGCTCCAGCTGCGCGCGAAACTGGCGAGCTTCGGCCGCTGAGCCTTGCGGGAGCGGGCCGATCCTCTGGCCGCCACGGGCAGGGCGTCCGTAAAGTGGTCGTCGTGCCAAGGATTCGAGCGGCCTCCGTGGCCGAGCACCGGTCGATGCAGCGAGCCGCCCTGCTGGACGCGGCACGCTCCCTGCTGTCCGAGGGCGGTACGGAGGCGCTGACCTTCCCTGCCCTCGCCGAGCGCACCGGCCTCGCGCGTTCGTCCGTGTACGAGTACTTCCGGTCTCGGGCGGCCGTCGTGGAGGAGCTGTGCGAGGTCGACTTCCCGGTCTGGGCGGCCGAGGTCGAGGCCGCGATGGCGGACGCCGGCGGGGCCGGGGCCAGGATCGAGGCGTACGTCCGCAAGCAGCTGGAACTGGTCGGGGACCGGCGGCACCGCGCCGTCGTCGCGATGTCCGCGAGCGAACTCGACGCCGGCGCCCGGGAGAAGATCCGCGCCGCGCACGGGGGCCTCATCGCGTTGATCGTCGAAGCCCTCGCCGAACTGGGGCACACCGAACCACGCCTCGCGGCCATGCTGCTCCAGGGCGTGGTCGACGCCGCCGTACGCCGCATCGAACTGGGCGCGGCGGAACACCCCGACACGATCACGCGAGCGGCGGTCTCCATGGCCCTCAGGGGCGTAGGCGGCTGACGACCGCACCGGCGCGGAAAGCGGAACCGCTGCAGCGGGGCCCGTCGGCGGCCGTCGGTATCTCGTCGGCCTTGGTGACCGAGCCGTCATGAGCGGGACCGCACCGGAACTTCCGCTCCCCGGCACCGGGCACCGTGGGGCGCTGGTGTCTCCGCCGTCCGACTGGTTCCGGTGCCGCCCGTACGGGCGGGTGTCTGCTTCCGGCGGTGCGCTGCCTGGGCTGTTCCGGTGGTCCGGTGCGGGAAGGCGCGGCATGGTGGCTCCGTGGCGGGACCGATCGGGTCGGGGTCGCCCGTACGGGCCGGCCGGGTGGGCTCCAGCAGGTGGCACTCGCCGCCGGTCCGGTGGCTTCGGGCCGGAGTGAGCTGGTGGCCCCGGTGCGGGCGAGCGCCGTCGGTCCCGGAGCCGGCTTCGCGGGGTCGGGTCGGGATCGCGGGGCAGTCCTGGGGGCCGGTCGCTCCGGGGCGGGGCACGGTGGTGTCGGGAGGCGGCGTCAGACCGGCGGCCGAACCCCCAGTACCGGCAGCAGTCTCGACGGGCCCCTGGGCAGGAGCCACGGGGGCAGCAGGGTGAGCGGGTCCCGGTAGGTGCCGGCTCGCAGGAGGCCCCAGTGCACGCAGGGAGCCGTGCAGTGGGAACCCGTTGCTTCGACCGTGCCGATCACCTCGCCCGCCGTCACCCGGTCGCCCTCGCTCACCGACGCGCGCACCGGTTCGTAGGTCGTGCGCAGCGGGGGATCCCCCGTCCCCGCCAGCTCCACCGAGACCACGCCCCTCCCGGCCACCCGGCCGGCGAACGACACCCGGCCCGCCGCCACCGCCCGTACCGGCGTCCCCGGCGCCGCCGCCAGGTCCACGCCCCGGTGGCCGCGCCCGTACACCGTCGCCGGAGGCTCCCAGCCGCGCAGTACCCGTGGCCGGACCCCCACCGGCCACACCCGCCCGACGGCCGGCGCCGTTCCGTCCTCATCCGCCGGTGCCGCCGGTGCCGCCGGTGCCGCCCGCGCCGCCGACGGCACCGCCGCCGGCAGCCAGGAGGGGGGTGGCGGGGCCGGCAGTGCGGCCAGGGTCAGCGTCACCAGCAGGACCGGTCGCGTCGCCGCCCTCGCCCATCGACTCGTTCGCATGCCGCACAGCCTTCCGCGGGCGGGTGATCACCGCCCGGACCTGTGGACCACCACCCGGTTGTGGACAACGGCGTCACCCGGCACGCCGTGAGTCCCGTACACTTCTGGTGGCGACCCGGGTCACCGGGTCGACTTCGCACGCCCCGACATCAGGACCGGCTACGGCCGGCCCCCGATGTCAGCGCCCCTCGGTCCTTCGTGGCAACGGCGCGTCGTGGGCGTCAGGCGCGGAAGCCGTCCGGCATCCGCGGCACAACCGAGAAATTCGAGGAGATACGGCCATGGCCGTCGTCACGATGCGGGAGCTGCTGGAAAGCGGCGTCCACTTCGGTCACCAGACCCGTCGTTGGAACCCGAAGATGAAGCGCTTCATCTTCACGGAGCGCAACGGCATCTACATCATCGACCTGCTCCAGTCGCTGTCGTACATCGACCGCGCCTACGAGTTCGTCAAGGAGACCGTCGCCCACGGCGGCACGGTCATGTTCGTCGGTACGAAGAAGCAGGCGCAGGAGGCCATCGCCGAGCAGGCCACCCGCGTCGGCATGCCCTACGTGAACCAGCGCTGGCTGGGCGGCATGCTCACCAACTTCTCGACCGTCTACAAGCGTCTGCAGCGCCTCAAGGAGCTCGAGCAGATCGACTTCGAGGACGTGGCCGCCTCCGGCCTCACCAAGAAGGAGCTGCTGGTCCTCTCCCGCGAGAAGGCCAAGCTGGAGAAGACCCTCGGCGGTATCCGCGAGATGTCCAAGGTGCCCAGCGCCGTCTGGATCGTGGACACCAAGAAGGAGCACATCGCGGTCGGCGAGGCCCGGAAGCTCAACATCCCGGTCGTCGCCATCCTCGACACCAACTGCGACCCCGACGAGGTCGACTACAAGATCCCGGGCAACGACGACGCGATCCGCTCCGTCACCCTGCTCACCCGTGTGATCGCCGACGCCGTGGCCGAGGGCCTCATCTCCCGCTCCGGTGTCGCCACCGAGGGCAAGGGCGACAAGGCCGCCGGTGAGCCGCTCGCCGCGTGGGAGCGCGACCTGCTCGAGGGTGAGAAGAAGGGCGAGGAGGCCGCTCCGGCCGCCGCCGAGGCCGAGAAGCCGGCTGAGGCCCCTGCCGCCGAGACGACCGAGGCTCCTGCCGCCGAGGCCGAGCAGCCCGCCGAGGCCCCCGCCGCCGAGGCTCCTGCCGCCGAGGCCGAGCAGCCCGCCGAGGCTCCCGCCGCCAAGGCCGAGCAGGCCTGACCCGTCAGAGCCGTTGACGGCGGGAGCGGTGACTCAAGGAACCGCTCCCGCCGTTCACCCGCAGGTCGGCGGTGCGCCGGACACCTGCCCTCGGGCAGGTCCCTGACCCCGCGGATCTTGGAATCTCCAGACTTCGAGAAAGACTCACAGACTCATGGCGAACTACACCGCCGCCGACGTCAAGAAGCTCCGGGAGCTCACCGGCGCCGGCATGATGGACTGCAAGAAGGCGCTGGACGAGGCCGACGGCAACGTCGACAAGGCCGTCGAGGCGCTCCGCATCAAGGGCCAGAAGGGCGTCGCCAAGCGCGAGGGCCGCTCCGCCGAGAACGGCGCCGTGGTCTCGATCATCGCCGGTGACAACTCCTCCGGTGTCCTCGTCGAGCTGAAGTGCGAGACGGACTTCGTCGCCAAGGGCGAGAGGTTCCAGGCCGCGGCCGTCGCCATCGCCGAGCACGTCGCCAAGACCTCCCCGGCCGATCTCGAGGCCCTGCTCGCCTCCGAGATCGAGGCCGGCAAGACCGTTCAGGCGTTCGTGGACGAGGCCAACGCCAACCTGGGCGAGAAGATCGTCCTGGACCGCTTCGCGCAGTTCGCCGACGGCTACGTGACGGCGTACATGCACCGCACGATGCCCGACCTGCCCCCGCAGATCGGCGTGCTCGTCGAGCTCGACAAGCCGAATGCCGAGGTCGCCAAGGGCGTCGCCCAGCACATCGCCGCCTTCGCGCCGAAGTACCTCTCCAGGGAGGACGTGCCGGCCGAGGTCGTCGAGTCCGAGCGCCGCATCGCCGAGGAGACCACCCGCGCCGAGGGCAAGCCCGAGGCCGCGATCGCCAAGATCGTCGAGGGTCGTGTGAACGGCTTCTACAAGGACGCCACGCTGCTCGGCCAGCCCTACGCGCTGGACAACAAGAAGTCCGTCCAGAAGGTCCTGGACGAGGCCGGTGTCACCCTGAAGCGCTTCACGCGCATCAAGGTCGGCATCTGAGTCCGTACCGCGACGGGCGGGCGACCCCGATAGGGTCGACAGCAGTCGTTCGGACACGCGTCCACGCACGCGCGCGTGCCGGACGACAGCAGATCTGACGAGGAGGCCATTGCCGTATGGGATGCGAACCACGCCCCACCGGCAATGGCCTTCTTCGTGTGTGCACCATGCGAAAGAGGCGGGATCCCCGATGACCACCAAGGCTGAGAAGAGCGACGACGGCAAAGTACATGGCCGGTTTCTGCTGAAGCTGTCCGGGGAGGCGTTCTCCGGTGGCGGGGGCCTGGGCGTCGACCCCGACGTGGTGCACGCCATCGCGCGTGAGATCGCAGCCGTCGTGCGAGACGGCGCAGAGATCGCGATCGTCATCGGCGGTGGCAACTTCTTCCGCGGCGCCGAGCTTCAGGTGCGCGGCATGGACCGCGCCCGCTCCGACTACATGGGCATGCTCGGCACCGTGATGAACTGCCTCGCCCTCCAGGACTTCCTGGAGAAGGAGGGCGTCGACTGCCGCGTGCAGACCGCCATCACCATGGGGCAGGTCGCCGAGCCCTACATCCCGCTGCGCGCCGTGCGGCACCTGGAGAAGGGCCGTGTGGTCATCTTCGGCGCCGGAATGGGCATGCCGTACTTCTCCACCGACACCACCGCCGCCCAGCGCGCTCTGGAGATCGACGCCGAGGCGCTGCTCATGGGCAAGAACGGCGTGGACGGGGTGTACGACTCGGACCCGAAGACCAACCCCGACGCCGTGAGGTACGACGCGCTCGGCTACAGCGAGGTCATCACCCGGGACCTGAAGGTCGCCGACGCCACGGCCGTCACGCTCTGCCGTGACAACAGCCTGCCGATCGTCGTCTTCGAGCTCTTGAAGGAGGGCAATATTGCCCGCGCCGTCAAGGGTGAGAAGATCGGCACGCTGGTGGGCGACCAAGCCGGCCGCAGCTGACCGGGGGATGGACAATGTCCTGCCGGTCGGAAACCGTGCAGGAGAAAGACGCGACGCAGCCGGCCGCCGCCCCGACAAGGAACCGCAGCCGGGCCTACTCAAGACACGCAGGAGCAAGTGGTGATCGAAGAGACCCTCCTCGAGGCCGAGGAGAAGATGGAGAAGGCCGTCGTGGTCGCCAAGGAGGACTTCGCCGCGATCCGCACCGGCCGTGCGCACCCGGCGATGTTCAACAAGATCGTGGCCGACTACTACGGCGCACTGACGCCGATCAACCAGCTGGCCTCGTTCTCCGTGCCCGAGCCGCGCATGGCCGTGGTGACCCCGTTCGACAAGAGCGCGCTGCGCAACATCGAGCAGGCGATCCGTGACTCCGACCTGGGCGTCAACCCGAGCAACGACGGCAATATCATCCGGGTGGTGTTCCCCGAGCTCACCGAGGAGCGCCGCCGTGACTACATCAAGGTCGCCAAGACCAAGGGCGAGGACGCGAAGGTTTCCATCCGTTCCGTCCGCCGCAAGGCCAAGGACGCCATCGACAAGATGATCAAGGATGGTGAGGTCGGCGAGGACGAGGGCCGCCGTGCGGAGAAGGAGCTCGACGACACCACTGCGAAGTACGTCGCCCAGGTGGACGAGCTCCTGAAGCACAAGGAAGCCGAGCTGCTCGAAGTCTGATGAACGACTCTTCCTGGAGGGCGCCGCAGACCGGGTACTGGGGCCCGCCCGACCACGGCCCCGGCCAGGGGGCTGTCCCGGCAGGTCCCGCGTACGATGCGCACTACGCGCAGCAGACTCGCCCCATGCCCATCGTGCCCGACGTACCCGAACACGGCGGAGACCAGGATGTGGACCGGGGGGCCGCTCGGCTGAGCGGCCCCCTGTTCCGAGACGAGATGCCGCAGGCACGGCCCCACCCCGGGGAGGTGCCGCAGAATCCGGAGCCCATGCCCGACGCCCCGCAGCCGGCGCCCGCCCCGCGGAAGAAGAGCGCGGGCCGCGACCTCGGCGCCGCGATAGGCGTCGGCGTCGGACTCGGTGCGGTGATCGTCGCGTCGCTGTTCGTCGTCAAGGCCGCCTTCGTCGGCGTGGTCGCCGTGGCCGTCGTAGTGGGCCTGTGGGAGCTGACCAAGCGGCTCGAGGAGCGCAAGGCCATCAAGGCGCCCCTCGTCCCGCTCGCGCTCGGCGGTGCGGCCATGGTCGTCGCCGGGTACGCCCGGGAAGCCGAGGGCGCGTGGGTCGCCATGGCGTTCACCACGCTGGCCGTACTCGTCTGGCGTATGACGGCGCCGCCCGAGGGCTATCTCAGAGACGTCACGGCGGGTGTCTTCGCGGCGTTCTACGTCCCGTTCCTGGCGACCTTCGTCGCGATGATGCTCACCGCCGACGACGGCGCCTGGCGCGTCCTCACGTTCCTCCTGCTGACGGTGGTCAGCGACACGGGCGCATACGCCGTCGGCTGGCGCTTCGGCAGGCACAAGCTCGCCCCGCGGATCAGCCCCGGCAAGACCCGCGAGGGGCTGCTGGGCGCGGTCGGCTTCGCGATGGTCGCGGGTGCGTTGTGCATGCAGTTCCTGATCGACGACGGCAGCTGGTGGCAGGGACTGCTGCTCGGCCTCGCGGTCGCCGCCAGCGCCACACTGGGCGACCTCGGCGAGTCCATGATCAAGCGTGACCTCGGCATCAAGGACATGGGAACCCTGCTCCCCGGTCATGGCGGCATCATGGACCGTCTGGACTCGTTGCTGCCCACCGCCCCGGTGGTGTGGCTGCTGCTGGTCGTCTTCGTCGGGTCGGGCTGACCGGCTCTCCACGTCGGGACGGAAGGGTCGTCGCGGAAGGGCACCCCGCAAGCCCCCGGTCGCCTCGTGGCAGTCCTGCCGCCGGGGCGGCACGGGTGGGCGCGACGATACCCCGCAAGCGCCGGGCCGCCCTCCCATGACGGCGGACCCTCATGCTCACCGCGTGTCGTCAGGACCCGTCCGGACGGCACGCGCTCAAGCCGGGACGCGCGCCCGCACCGGGAAGGACCACGCCGGACGGGGAATGCCATCCGGGTTGCCTTCCCCGTCGGGTACCCCGAGTGGCGGGGCCGGTCCCCGACGCGGGGTACCGGGCGCTAACGCCGCTCCGCCGGGGCGCCGATGACGGAGCGGCGCAGCGCCACCACCGCGATGTCGTCCACGAGCCGGGCGCCCGCGTGCCGCCGCAGGTCCGCGTGGACGGCGTTCAACAGCTCCTCCGGCTCCTCGTCAGTCCAGCGCCGTACCCGCTCGGCGAGCGGATAGAAGGTCCCTGAACCGTCGCGGGCCTCGGTCACCCCGTCGGTGTACAACAGCAGCGTGGAACCGGGCGGCATGTAGGCGGTGTCCATGACGAGCCCGTCGGCGTTCAGGTCGCCCAGGCCCAGTGGCGGAGCCGGCACGGTCGGTTCGAGAGCCGTGACCGTGCCCTTGTGCAGCAGCAGCGGCGGTGGATGGCCGAGGTTCACAAGCTGCATACGACCGTCGTCGGACAGCTCGACCACCACACCGGTGACGAACGACTCGGCCGTGAACCGGCCGGCCGAGCCGGTGCGCGGGCCGGCCCCGGCGGACTGCTCCTGGACCTCCTGGCGGAATGCCGCCTCCATCTCGCCCGCCGTCTCGAGCAGGGGGATGTCGTGCCGCGCCGTCCACCGGAAGCCGTTCAGCACACAGCCCACCATGTCCAGTGAGGCGAGTCCTTTGCCCTGGACGTCCCCGATCAACACCCGCGTGGTGTGCCCGTGCCGGGTGAGGGCGAAGAGGTCACCGCCGACGGCGGCCTCCTCGTCCGCCGCCAGATACAGCGAGGCCATGCCGAAGGGACCGGCCCGGTGGGGGAGCGGGTGCAGCAGCACCCGTTGGGTGGCCTCGGCCACCCAACGGGAGGCGGCCAGCCGGCGCTCGCCGCGCACCCGTACGGCGCTGGCCGCCACGGACGCCGCGCTGATCAGCAACAGGGTGCTGATCTGGACCGGGAAGTTGGTTGTGTCCAGTTGCTGGTTCGACACGGCGGCCGCCACCGCGCAGGGGGCCGTCACGGCGAGCACCACGAGGACACACGGAGGGGTGCAGAAGATCGCGGCGAAGGTCGGGCCCGCCACCATCAGCGGACCCAGGCGCACGTCCGGTCCCGCCGACACGTCCACCAGCAGCAGAGCCAACGGCAGCAGACAGAAGGCCACCACCCTGGTCGCGGGATGCCGCAGGGCACCGGACGCCACCGGTCCGGTGGTGATGGCCCGCACATCGATCACCTCCGGAACCGACCTCGCCCACCGAGAACTTTAAGACGATATGGGTGCGCGCGTTACGCGTGTGCCCATATCGCCGCGCGGCCGGGAGGTGAGCGGGTGGCGGATACACCCCGGCGTGGAGTTGACCTTCGCGCCTGTCTGCGACACTGGTACAGCCATGCCTAAGCCCGGAGAACTAGTACTGACCCGAGCGGACGGGCCCGTGACCTGGCGTTAGACGCCGCCGGTGCTTCCGTTACTGGCTCTCGGGCCGCCCCTGGGCCGTGGAGTTACCGGAGTGGTCCGCTGCGCCACAGCAGCCGCCCTCGCTGCGTGACACGACTTTCAGTCCAGCAGGCATGCTGCCGAGCAACGACGAAAGTAGGCAAACCCATCCCAGGTGAGGCTTGCAGGCGGCACCATTGATCCAGTGCAGGGCGATGTGACCGCGTTGTACGTACGGCTGCCATCAATGCTGACGCTGGGGGGAACAAGTGAGCCTTGAGATGAGCCAGGACTATGCAGCTCTCATCGTGGGTGTGGATGGCGCACTCCTCATCGCTGCATCCGTGCAACTGCACTCGTACCGAACCAAGGGCAATGGGCAAATGACGCGCGTTGCCCGGGTGCTGTGGCTAGCTCCGTTTCCAGTCATGGTTCTGTCCATTGCCGAAGTTCTGTGGTGGTCCGCCAATGGGGGAGAGGATAAAGATCCTAGTCTTGCATTGAGGCTTTTTCTGGGCACGCTGATCTTGCTGGCTACGATCATGCTTGATGCGGTTATGTCTCGGTATGTCTACCAGGAGGCAGAGCAGGCCGTCTCTGCTGGCGAAGTTCCGGCGCCGAGACCTCCGTCTGGGGCAAGTAGCCGCAGGACACGGCCGCGCCGTCGTTAACCGTTAGTTTCCTGCGTGCAACAGTGTCTCGGGGCTTTCTAGGCACCGAGACACTGCTTTCGTCCGCGTGCATTGCGTGTCAGATCGGGCGGGACTCGGCAGGGAGCAAGGCGCTGTCAATTGCCTTTCTGGTTCGCTCCTGGCTTGAGGGCATCAGATGCGCATACACCCGAAGGGTCAGTGCTGGATCGGAGTGCCCCAGGTACTGGCTGACAGCCTTGACGTTTTCCCCGGCGTCGAGCAGAACGGATGCGTAGAAGTGCCTGAGTGCGTGCATGCCGTGTTCGCGTGCGGGGGCGTACTTGCCGTTCTCTCCGGCATCCGGGATGAGGCCAGCCGCCGTGAGCGCGGGCTTCCACTCCTGGACGTTGAAGTTGCTGCGCCAGACGAGTCCGCTTGCGGTGTTCGTGAACAGGAGGCGGGCGGAGACCTTCGGGCCGTCCGGCTTGCGCCACGGCAAGGCGATTTCGACGGGCTTGAAGGCGTCCATGTGGGCCCTCAGGGACTCGGCCACCGAGGGCGGCAAGGGTACGTCCCGCTCCTTGTTGCACTTCGGAGGAGCGAATACGGCCTTGCCCCGGATCAGCTTCACCTGCCGGACGACCCGGATGATGCCGCCGTCGAAGTCGAGCGCATCCTCAGCCAGTCCCACGATCTCCCCCTGACGGAGTCCGCACCCGGCACCCACGTCCACCATGGGCTGGTAGCGCTGGGGGAGTGCCGCGCGGACCGCGCGGACCTGAGCAGGCAGCCACGGCACAACCCGGCGTTGCTCGGCGGCCGGCGGACGAACGGACTTCGCGGAGCACGGGTTGCGGGGCAACAGCCCGTCGTCGACCGCCGCACTGAGCACGGCACGCACGTCACCGTAGATGTTCCGCGCGTAGCCGCCGCTCACGGCCGGATCGTTCTCCAGCGCGCTCACCAGCGCACGAATGTGCTCCGGGCGGAACGAGTCCAGCGGCCGGGTGCCGATCAGGCGAAACGCGTGCAGGCGTAACCGCTGCTCGACGACGACCTGACTGGCCGGGTCGATGCCGTGCGTCTCGAGCCACTTCTCGGCGTAGCTCTTAAAGGTGATCCGAGCGGCACGCGGGTCGATGTACCGACCGCGCGACATGTCCGACGCGATGTCGGTGAGCCACTGCTCGGCGAGGCGCTTCTGTCGGTCCGGGAAGCTCTTGGACTTCTCGGTGCCGTCAGGGCCGATGTACCGAGCGCGGTAACGCATGCCAGCGCCGTATCGGTCTGTCTTGACCTTGACGGGCTTGCCGTCCGGACCGGTCTCTGTCTTGTACCAGCGGTCTTGGATGTGCCCCGCCATCAGGCAGCCTCACCAATGCGTGAGTCGACCCAGGCGCGCACGTCGGTCGGGTCGAAGCGGAGGTGCCGGCCGACGCGGAAGCCGCGGGGACCGGTGCGCTTGCGACGCCACTGGTAGACCGTCTCGACGCTGGGCAGCTCGAACATCTCGACCAGGTCCTCAGGGGTCAGGAACCGGTTCGGCAGCTCTGAGGCCATGGTCAGCACTCCCTTTCGTCGGCGAGTTGGTCGCGTAGGGCTTCGCGGGCGGTTTCGCGGTTGAGCTGGAGGTCGCGGGCGATGGTCGCGGCGAGGACAGATTCACCGGGGGTGTGGCCGTGCCCGGCGTACTGCCAGTCAGCGAGGACCAGGACGGTGTCCGGCTCGGCGTCCTCGAGGCCGAGGGCGGCGCGCTCCTGGGCGGCCCGGTACTCGGCGCGTGTCTGGCGGAGTTCGCTGAGCGTGGTCGAGTAGCGGCGGGACTTCGAGGAGAAGTGGCCGCGGAAGCCGAGCATGTGAGCCCAGGCCCACAGCCGTCGGTCCGGGTAGAGCGGGTCGAGGGTCTTGCAAGCTTCGATCAGGCGGCGGGTGTGGTCGGGGACCTGGTGGCGGTCGAGCTCGGCCAGCTCGCCGATGCGGCGGTCCAGGGTGCCGGTGTTCTCGGCCGCTTTGGTCGCGTACTTGGCGACGTAGGAGGCGACAGCCTGCTCGGTGATGTCGGAGCCGTCCCCGAACGCCTTCACGGGGCGGATGTCGAGCTGGGTGCCCCAGCGGAAGGTGCGGGCCGGTTGGTCCTCGGCGGCCGGGACGGAGACCGAGGTGTAGGAGTGTGCCGCAGCTGCACGGATCGCGTCGGCGAGCAGGTCGACGGTCGCCCAGCTTGGGGGAGGAGTGTCCGGGCCGTCCGGTCCGTCGAGTCGGATCACGGCATGGAAGTGCAGAGCGCCCCGTTTCTGGAACTCGGCGACCTTGCCGTACGACAGCCGGGCACGCTCTTTCAGCTCGCGTTGGGTGAGGCCGGCGCGGGCGGCGATCTCGCGGCGGAGCCGGTTGGTGAAGCGTTGCCAGAGCTGTCCGGCGTGGTTGTTGAACAGCACCGCGCCTGCGTAGTCGTAGGTGTCCGGGTCGAGGGCGGTGCCCAGCTCCGGGGCGTCGGGAGCGTGGCGAGTGCCGCAGCGGCAGACGCCGCGATCGGGGCGGTTGTGGACCGGGCCGAACGAGGGTGCGGTGAGGGTGGCGAAGACCCGGGGGTGATCCCGGACGGTGGCGGGGATGTCGCGGCGGTCGTCACCGGCGAGGCCCGCGCGGATGAGGTGGTAGGTGTCGCCCGCGTAGGTCCAGGCACAGGCGGGGCAGCGGGAGGCACGGCGGTTGCCGCAGGCGAGGCGGAGACGGCCGCCCGGCTCGCCCTCGGTGGAGTAGTGGTGCAGGGTCTCGCCGGTGGTCTTGTCCTTGTGCACGACCCAGCCGGTCAGGTGGATGGGGTCGGCGCAGCCACCGGTGCGGCGTATCTGTTCTTCCCAGCGGTGGTAGTCGACGGCCGAAGCCACCCTCAGCAGGTCGCTGAGGGTGGTCGGGTCGAGCAGCGTCTCAGGCACCAGCGCCCTCCCGGACGCGGCGGGCGGTGACGGTGCCGGTGCCGTGGCAGACCGGGCAGTGAGCGGTGATGGTGCGCAGGTGCCCGCGCAGGTCACGGCCGCCGATGGTGACGGCGACGGAGGCGAAGCCGTCGCAGGCCGGGCAGATACGCGACGCGGGCGGGGTGTGCTGGGTCATGATGGTGGTTCCTTTCGATTGCGGTTGGAAGGAACGGCCCCGGGTGGCGGCGTGCTTGGCGGCTTGTGGGCCACCCGGCGGCCGGTCAGCGAGAGAGGCGTGAGCCCCGGCGACCACGGCCCTTGGCCTCGTACATGGCCGCGTCGGCGGCGGCGAGCGCATCGGTCAGCAGCGGCACCGGCAGCTCGGCGAGGCGGCAGACGCCGACCGACGCGGCCAGCGGCAGCGAAACGCCGTTGTAGGGCAGCGGCCGGTGCAGTGCGGCGGTGAGCGCGTCGAGGTCGGCTGCGGCCAGGTCCTGGACGACGGCGACGAACTCGTCCCCGCCCAGGCGTCCGGCCGTTCCGTTGCGTCCGCACCAGGCGCGCAGCCGGTCGGCGGTGGCGACGAGGGCGGCGTCCCCGGCGGCGTGGCCGTGAGTGTCGTTCAGGGCTTTGAAGTGGTCGAGGTCGACCAGGAGCACGGCCGCGGACGGGTGCCGGCGGATGCAGTGTTCGGCGCGGGCGGTCCATCCGGCGCGGGTGTGCAGACCGGTCAGCGGGTCACGGCGTGCGGCAGCGAGCCGGTGGGTAAGGAAGCCCCCGTGCACGGCCCAGCCCAGTAACGGCACCAGGGCGGCGGCTATCTGCAGGTCCATGAGCGTTCCCTTCGGTGACGGCGGTTGGCGAAGTACGGGTCCCGGAAGGCGGCGGCGTGCTTGGCGGCTTGTGCGTCGCCCCCAGGACCGGTCAGCGGCGGTGCTGGGAGGCCAGCAGCGAGCGCAGGACGACGGCGCAGACGGCGACCGAGGCGGCGGTGATGGCGACGGCCAGGAGCATGGAGACCAGGACGGCGCCGACGACCAGGACCACGGCGGTGCCGCCGCCGACCAGGGCGAGCGCGGTGCCGGGGGTGAGCTGGACCGTGGGCCGGGCGGGGCCAGCGACCGGGGCCGGGGTGGGCGGCGGGACCGGGGTGCCCGGGGTGATGGTGGTCGGCTCCAGCACGGTGGGCGGGGTGGCCGTGCCGGTGGGCTGGGGCATGGTCGGGAGCTTGGGCCGGAACATGAGCGGGTCTCCTTACTTGACGGCGGTGTCGATGACCGGGGACAGGAGGCTGTCGGCGAGGAGGTAGCCGCCGAGCAGTAGCACCAGGACGAGCCAGAGCGGCGGGCGGATGAGCTTGACGCCGAGCCAGCCGACGACGACCAGCGCGAACCAGAGGGGGACATCCATGGGGTGGCCTCCTAGCGGACCTTGCAGCGGTGGGTTCGGGCAGCGAGCTGGGCGGCGGACTGGCTGGAGTAGTCGGCGGACCAGCCGCAACCGTCCGAGCTGCACACGGCGGCGTGCTTGGTGGTGCCGTTGCGGTCGCGGTGGGTGCCGATCTGCACCGGTCCGATCCGCATTACGGAGTGAAAGAAATCGCGGGCAGGCATGACGGGGTGTCCTCTCGGGTCAGGTGAGCTGGGCGGCGATGGCGTCCGCGAGCTGGGGCGGGACGCCGAGGCGGGCGCGGAGGGTGTCGGTGTCGATCCGGGAGCCGGTGCGCTGCTGGTGGTCGGCGGCGACCTTGCGGGCGTGGTCGACCAGCGCGGCCGGGACCGGCACCACCGGACGGGGCTTCGCGGTGGGCAGCGCTGGGGCTTCCTCGGCCGCCGGGACCGCTACGGCTTGAGGTTCCGGGTCCGGCCCAGCAGCGGTGACCGGTTCGGGCTCATGCTCCGGGTCCGGGGCGGAGGGTCCCGGCGCTTCCGGCTCGGGCCGATTGGGTGAGTGGGCGAGGAGGGTGCCGCCCATGAAGGCCAGGGCGGGCCAGGCGGCGACGAGGATGCGCAGCCAGGCCGGGACGTCGTCCAGGTCGAGGAGCCCGGCGGTGGCGACGTTCGCGCCGAGCGAGGCGACCAGGGCGATGAGGAACCAGCACCAGGCGAGCCGGGACGGCCCGTCCGTGCGCAGCCGTCGCCAGGCGGCGACCAGGAGCAAGTCGACCGAGACCGGGTAAGCCCAGGCCTTCCAGCCGTCCTGCCCGGCAGCGGCGGCCAGGTCGTGCAGGTGCGCGAAGGACAGCGCACCGGCGATGACGGCCTGGACCAGGACGGCGTCGACGCGGAGGCGGGCCATCACGGCTGGCCTCCCGGGTACTGGGGGCCGTCGGTGGGGTCGTAGCCGGGCGGGAAGATGCCGGGCGGGGGGTCGGGGAGGGAGACGGCCAGGGCCGGGCCGATGGCGTCGACGAAGGCGGGGTCGGCTCCGTAGGTGTGGGCGTACAGGGCCAGGGCGCTGAGCAGCTGCACCGTGCGGTTGAAGTCCTCGCGGGTGTCCACGGGTTCACCTCCGGTTTCCGGCATGGCAGGGGTAGGGACTTGGCGCGAAGCGGTCGCGCCGACCGATCAGGTGGTGTGGCTCAGGCAGCGGCCGGGGCGGACTCGACTGCCGGGGCCGGAACCGGTGTGAGGGTGCCGAGCGCGGGCCGGAACGGGGCGAGGGCGGGAAGGTCCGGGGTCAGGTCGGCGTGCCGGTTGCAGATGTTCACGGCCTGCCGCAGCGAGGTGTGCGGGGCGCGAATGCGGGTCCAGCCGCCGGTCGAGTCACCGGTGATGGCGACGCCGGGGGTGTCGGTGGGGATCTGGATTGCGGCGAGGACGGCGTCCGGGGCGATGTCGCCGAGGGCCATGTTCGCCGAGGATTCGTCGTTGACGCGGTGGGCGGTGCGGCCGGTGAGCTGGGCGCGGAGCATTGTGATGCCCTTGCCGAGTTCGGAGCCGAAGCGCTGCCCGCAGATCTCCAGGTAGATGCCGGCCGCGCGACCGAGCTGGGCGAGCCGGGCCAGGGCGGTGATGATGCGGTCCCGCCGCTTCTCCTCCTCCTTCGTCGCGAAGAGGGCGAGTTCGGCGACTTCGTCGACCAGGACCACGATGAGCACCGGGCGCAGTCCTTCGGACAGGTCCCAGATGTCGGCGGCGATCTCCGCATCCGGCACGTCAGCGGTGATCCGCTGCTCGGCCCGGATGAGCTGGTAGACGGCCTCCATGTGGGACACCAGCGCGTCGAGGAGTTCAGCGGCGGTGTCGGGGTTGTCGGCGAGCGCGGAGAACCGGCGGGCCAGCGGGAACAGCTCGACACCCTGCTTGCAGTCGATGCCGACCAAGGCGACGTGCTGCGGCGCGAGGGCGGCGACGAGGTTGCGCTGATAGACCGACTTCCCGGACTCCGTAGCCCCCAGGGTGAGGGCGTGCGGAACGGCGCGGTAGTCGCGGTAGTGGACGGCCCCGTCTTCACGCAGGGCAACCGGGACCCGCATCGGTCGGGTGTCGACCACGGCAGGCATCTGCACGCGCTTGAGCACGTCGTAGCCGGTCATGCGCAGCTCGACCACACCCGAGCGCAGCTCACGAGAGGTCACGCCGTACATGGCGAATGAGTGCCGCAGCCGATCACATGAGGCGGCCACGTCGAAGGCGTCCTGACCGGGGCGGAGCTTGAGCCGGAGCACCAGGCCGGTCCGGGTCACTCGGACCCGCAGGATGCGCGGGGCACGGGGTCCGGGAACGGGGCGGTTCGTCATCCGGGCCAGCGTCAGTCGCCAGCGAGGGGCCGGGACGGTGAGGCCGCAGGCGTCCATGACCGAGCCGTACCGGACCAGGACCCGCAGTGCGGCGAGGGTGACCCCGAAGGTCAGCCAGTACCAGGCGGGGCGCCGCCACCGCAGGAGACCCGCAGCGGCGACGACCAGCACCAAGGCGACGATCAGCCACGTCATGGCTCAGGCCGCCTTCGAGGCCGAGTCCGCGGCGGTCAGCGAGGTCACCGCGACTGCGCGGAAGGCGATGCCATGCCGCTTCTGGCCGTTGAACTCGTTCTCCCACGGCGAGGCGACCAGGCCGGTCAGGACCACCGGGGTGCCCATGTCCAGGTCTTCGGAGACGCCGGACTGCGGGACGGTGAGCTTGAGGATCTCCACCTCGTCGGGCGTGGAGAACATGACCTCCACGACCATCAGGGTGGCACCGTCCTTGTCGGTGGCGATCTCACCGGTACGGCGGTCCTTCACCTTGGGCTGCGGGGCCTTGGCGACCATCACGGTGGCGTTGGCGGTGTCCACGGGGATCTGACGCATGGTCTTGTCTCCTGTTGCGGTGAGGTGTTGACCGACATCCCGTCGGTGAGATCAGGAGACCGTGAGGAGGGGTGGACGCATCACCGCCCGTATGGACGTTTGGGGACGTCTGAGGTACCGTCAAAACGTCCCTAGCCGTCCGAGTGAAGGGCACGTCATGGCGAACGAGCGTCTGCGCGCGGCAATTTCAGCGAAGGGCGAGACGATCCAGTCTGTTGCCGAGCACGTCGGAGTGGATCCCAAGAGCGTCGAACGGTGGATCACCACCGGCCGCACTCCGCACCGCGGGCACCGCTGGAAGGCGGCGAGCTTCCTCGGAGTCGACGAGGTCTACATCTGGCCGTCCGTGGAGAAGCAGGCGGAGAAGGCCAGCACGTCCGAGCTGATCACGTATTACCCGCACCGTGGCGCGGTGCCTGCCCCGCTCTGGTCATCCCTGATCGAGAAGGCGACGGATCAGGTCGACATCCTCGTGTACGCCGGACTCTTCCTCTTCGACAGCAACCCGGACCTGCCCGACCAACTGGCCGAGAAGGCGAAGGCCGGCGCCCAGGTCCGCATCCTGCTCGGGGACCCCGACTCCGAAGCGGTCCGCCAGCGCGGCGAAGAGGAGGGCATCGGCGGTGACCTGGCCGCACGTGCCCGCATCACCCGGCGCTACCTCGAGCCCGCCATGTCGACGCCCGGGGTCGAAGTCCGGTTGCACGACACGATCCTCTACAACTCGATCTACCGGTTCGACGAGGACGTTCTGGTGAACCCGCATGTCCTCGGAGCTCCCGCCGGTCAGAACCCGGTGATGCACTTCCGGTACCTCCCCGGAGCGCGGACCTTCCGGCACTACATGCGGAGCTTCGACTACGCATGGGAGCGGGGCCGGGAGGCGTAACGAGCCCCGGACGTGCAACGCTGAACACATGGCGCGTGTCGACTACTTCAACGATCCCAACGCCCCGAAGGCGAACAGCCTCGTCCCCTCCGTGACCGCCGTTGCATGCAACGAGGCCGGAGAGGTCTTGCTGATCCACAAGACCGACAACAACCTCTGGGCCTTGCCCGGTGGTGGCATCGACCTGGGCGAGTCGGCCCCGGACGCAGCCGTGCGCGAGACGAAGGAAGAGACCGGCTTCGACGTGGAGGTGACCGGCCTCGTCGGCATCTACACCAACCCAGGCCACGTCATGGCGTACGACGACGGAGAGGTCCGCCAGCAGTTCTCCATCTGCTTCCACGCCCGCATCACCGGCGGCGAGCTGCGGACGAGCAGCGAGAGCAAGGAAGTGGCATTCGTCGACCCGAGCAAGCTGGACGAGCTGAACATCCACCCGTCGATGCGCATGCGGATCGAGCACGGCCTGGCCGACCGGGCGGAGCCCTACATCGGCTGATGCGCCATGCGGTCGCGAGTCCGCTCGACAGCGCCCCGGAGATACGGCCGTGCCTTGCTGATCGCGTTGTGCACCTCGCTGCCGGGCTCGTACCGGACCAGGATCTCATCGATCCGGGTGTCGAAGTCGAAGGACTCCCCGGCGGGGCCGGTCGTCATGTCAGCGAAGATCAAGGCGTCGAGGACCGGCGAGTCTTCCCGCTCGTAGACGGCCAGCTCCGCCGAGAGCCCGCGCTGCTCTGCCTCATACACGGCCCCGGAGTGATGAGCGACCAACCGCACCAGGCGTGCCGGCGCACCCAGCGATTCGAGGTGCCGGGCACCGTCGAGGGGATGGAAGCCTGTGTCACGCAGCTCGGGCGCGTAGCCGATGTCATGCAGCCACGCGGCAGCGACGAGGAGATCCCGGTCCGCCTCGGACACAGCCGCGGAAGCCTCGCGCGCCCGAGCGGCCACGGCCTGAGTGTGCAGCCAGCGATTCCCGAGCGGAGGAAGCAGGGACTCGGCGAGTTCGGCCGCTCCCTGGGGTGTGTCCAGTGCAGAAGGCATGCATGGAACGTTAGCCGAGGCCAGCAGAGAGCCGACAGGCTACGATCGGGGCGGTTGCCGATCATGGGTGCGGTAAGACTTTCCCTACGTTCATCAAGGCCCGCGCACGGCGCGGGCGCGCGCCGCCTCTGCGGCGCGGCCTGCCTCCTGTCTTCGCCCCGGCTGGCCGCGCCCGGCGGCGCGCTCGGCGGCTGCGGGCACGAAGTGGGAGACACCCTCTGTGGCTGGGGCGGTCGGCTCCACGGCTTTAGGCAGCCACTTTGGGGCGAGCCTCGAAGATCTTGGCCCCAACGTCGTGCTTTACCGGGCAGGTCCACAGACTGCCCGACTCGCCATCAGCTTACGGGGCCAAGATCACTCGCCCCAAAGCAGCTCCAGCCCAAAGCCGCTCCGCCGCCCTCTCCGACAGCATCCCTATTCCTCACAAAAACCCTGTTGCCGTCCCTGCTCCAAGTAATCGCCCACGCTAAGACGCATGACGGCCTCTTCTCGCGACCTCAAAGCACGATAAAACCAGTCGGGAATGAGTGCATTTTTTCGCCGCCCGGCCAAAATGTCATCTTGGAGCTTTCTGCACTGCGCCTCGGAAGGTAGCTTCTTCTTCCTCACCACAGATTCCCACATCTCGCCTGCGCTATGATCGGCCTCCTCCTTGAGTTGTGCGCTTCGGGAGTTAGAGCGCCACACTTCGATTAGTTCTTTAATGGCAGGTATGAGCGGGACGTACACGCCGATAATGGCAGCGAGAAGCGACAGGCTCCCTAGTATGGCCGCTACGGTAACTGCGGAGAAAAGAAGAATGCCCAGAGAGAATGCACACGCTGCCCACGCTCGGTGCGTAGCCACTCCCCACCCAAGATTAACTCGCTGGCAAATCAGCACATCGGCAGGTCGTGCGATCCGTGTAGTGATTCCGTACCAATCCCGGAGATTCCCACGCTTGTAACGCATAGATGCACGAGCCACTTCAGACGCGCTAGGGCGGCGCACTTTTCCACCTCGCGCCCATGGCAACTGAAAGACACTCGTGTCAAATTCCTCCTGCATGGCTGCCGCAGAATCGACCTTCTTCTTCTCGCGTGCGCTTCCTGCGAGGCTCAGAATGAGAAGTGTGACTCCTGAGGCTGCGCCAATTATAGGCTTGAACGGGTCCAACATGAAAGTGGTTGCGACGGTCGCCAGTCCGCCGATAAGGACGATCGACAGCTTCGCGAAGTGAAGCAACTTGGCATCGGAGTATGTCTGACGCTGCGCAGCGAGCAGACGCAGGGAAGACTCCGTGTTCTGCGCCTCGTAAATTGGCGGCGTTGTAAAAGTGGGCATCGCCAACCTTAGAGAACGTACGGAAAGTCGGTGCCGAAAACTTCTTGGTACTCACTGGATGCTGCCCAGTCATCCACCGTCCACTTTGCATAACCCGCCTCAAGGTGAGGCAGGCACGCGTTCATGGCTCTGATGGTCGCCAGACGATTGACCTCCGAACTGCAGGGAGTGATTCTATTCACCAGGCCGGTCGGATCATTCATGGAACGGACACCGTGTTTAATCATCCGATCGACTATATCCGGCAGGGCTGATGGATACAGAATGCTGTCTACCTGCATCCCGTACTGTGCGGCACGCATCTCTAGATAGAAGGAAGAGACTGGGACACGGTGCTGGTACTTCCACGCCTTTAGCAGCCTAGCGAGGCCCTTAACTTTGCCGGAGCCGTCCGCATCTCGAACGTACTGCAAATGCGCTTTAGGGGCCGACTCTCTCCACGTGTCCCCGGGACCCGGAATCAGGAATACTTCTTCACCATTCGGCCCTGAACGCTCGTAGAAGCCGGGTGTCACCTCGTACTGCGTCACAAGCTGCTTGAAGTCAATACTGACAGTGGGGCGTGAAACCCACACGTCGAAAGCCTCCCACAGCTCCTTCTTCAAAACGCTCTTCATCGAGGTCAAGAAGGAGACCGGTTTTATCGTTTTACGATCCAGCGGGATTCGAGCGAAGTAATCAACGTCGCTAACTTGGGAAATCCCAGTGCCG
The DNA here is from genome assembly GCF_055569765.1 of Streptomyces sp. NPDC031365. Taxonomy (NCBI): domain Bacteria; kingdom Bacillati; phylum Actinomycetota; class Actinomycetes; order Kitasatosporales; family Streptomycetaceae; genus Streptomyces; species Streptomyces sp. NPDC031365. Next base: position 44,778 of record NZ_JBVIIM010000028.1, read on the forward strand.
TTGGAGAAAGATCCGCTTTGAAAAAAACTGTAAACACCAAACTCGGCATCTAGAGTCTCGTAGATCCTTGTCCGGTATTTACTCACCTCCTCTTTCTCCCACTTCTTGGGCGTCTTCTTTTTTAGGAATTGCGCGAAAGCTTCTGAGATGGTCTCAGCCACCAGCGGCATGTCAGCCCCCCTGAGCAGCACTGTGGACTCCGGTTGCGCCGGGATCAGTATGCAGCGTCCCACTGACATTGATCACCGAACTAGGGCAAGTGAGACGACCGCAGGTCACGGCTGCCGGTGATCAGTTGTGGCTGTTCTGACCGCAAGCGTGTGCGACCGAGTCCTGGCCAGATCGCCCCCTTGTGTGCCCTTCGTGTGCGTGTCACACAGTTCAGAGGCGGGGACCAGGGGGAGGAGGCGCTGCATGTCGGTGTTGGGTGGCTATTCGGTGGGGCCGTCAGACTGGGCCGTTGAGCGGTTTGGGCGGCATGCCGGCGCGGTGGCCGCTGCGGTTGCGGTGCAGCTGGCCGAGGCGCACGCGAAGGCTCATGCCGCGCACCTCGCTGCGGGGCTGAAGAAGCGGAGTCCCTACGGTGTCGCCCTGGCGGGCCTGGTGCGCGAGCACCTGGCGGAGACGGCACGTGAGCTGGGGGAAGCCGTACGAGACGTACGCGGATACGAGTACGCAGTGATCAACGATCACGCACTCTTCCCCTTCCGCTACGCGGACAGGCCCAGGCCACTGGACCGGGCCCGACTGCCCGCCAACGCCTCGCCCACGCGGCAACGGCTGCTCCGGGCGCACGGGCCGCAGCCTCCGGAGGGTCTCTTCGACGTCGACGAGGATCTGATGACCGAGGAGTACCTGGGGCTGCACGAAGCGTTCGAGGAGCTGGGAGCTTCCACCAGGCTCGTCTGTGTGTTCTTCACGGCTGACGCCGAGAACGGCATCCATGCCATTCACTGGGGTGACGCCCATCTCGAACCCGACCGCACCTTCACATGGCCGTACAGGGAACAGCTCCCGGTCGCTTCTGCCCAGATGGAATGACGGGCCGTGGGCGCCGGCACCTGGGCACCTACGGCGTCGGCTGATTAAGTCCTGGGCCGTCCCTGGGCCGTCCGAGGCCGACCAACGCTGACAGTCGGCACCCACGGGTGACCACCCCCACCCCGCTCTGGCCTGGGCTCCCCGAGTCGATCTGCCACACTGGTACAGCCATGCCTAAGCCCGGAGAACTCACTTTCGTCGCGCCGCGCGGAGCCAAGAAGCCGCCGCGGCACCTTGCCGATCTCACGCCCGCCGAGCGCAAGGAGGCGGTCGCCGCGGCCGGTGAGAAGCCGTTTCGTGCCAAGCAGCTCTCGCAGCACTACTTCGCGCGGTACGCCCACGAGCCGGAGCAGTGGACCGACATCCCGGCCGGCTCGCGCGGCAGACTGCGGGAGGCGCTGCTTCCGGAGCTGATGACGGTCGTGCGGCATCTGTCGACCGACCAGGGCACCACCCGCAAGACGCTGTGGAAGCTGTTCGACGGGACGCTCGTCGAGTCGGTGCTGATGCGCTACCCGGACCGGGTGACGATGTGCATCAGCTCGCAGGCCGGGTGCGGGATGAACTGCCCCTTCTGCGCGACCGGGCAGGCCGGGCTGGACCGGAATCTGTCGACCGCCGAGATCGTGCACCAGATCGTGGACGGGATGCGGGCGCTCCGGGACGGTGAGGTGCCCGGCGGCCCGGCGCGGCTGAGCAACATCGTGTTCATGGGCATGGGGGAGCCCCTCGCCAACTACAAGCGGGTCGTGGGGGCCATTCGGCGTCTGACCGACCCCGAGCCGGACGGGCTCGGGTTGTCCCAGCGGGGGATCACCGTGTCCACGGTCGGACTCGTCCCGGCCATTCACCGGTTCTCCGACGAGGGCTTCAAGTGCCGGCTCGCCATCTCGCTGCACGCTCCCGACGACGAACTGCGCGACACCCTCGTTCCCGTGAACACACGGTGGAGGGTGCGCGAGGTCCTGGACGCCGGGTTCGAGTACGCGGCCAGGTCCGGGCGGCGGCTGTCCATCGAGTACGCGCTCATCCGGGACATCAACGACCAGGCCTGGCGGGGTGACCGCCTCGGGCGGATGCTCAGGGGACGTCCCGTGCACGTCAACCTCATCCCGCTCAACCCCACGCCCGGCTCGAAGTGGACCGCTTCCCGTCCCGAGGACGAGAAGGCGTTCGTGGAGGCGATCGCCGCGCACGGTGTGCCGGTGACGGTCCGGGACACCCGTGGACAGGAGATCGACGGGGCGTGTGGGCAGCTCGCCGCGAGCGAGCGGTAATGTGACCCGAGTACGTACATCTTCATATTCCGACAGGGGAGCGCCACAGCGCTGAGAGTGCGGTACCGGCCGCAGACCCTCCGAACCTGGCCCAGGTCATTCTGGGTAGGGAGATCGGTCATCACTCGAGCTGTTGCGCCCTGCCCGGGACCCCGCCCAGGGGTTCCTGGCGGGGCCGCGTCTCTTCCTGGTCACTCCAGGAGGAATCAAGTGGGTATCACCAAGAAGGTCACGGTCCTGGTCGTCGGGCTGGGGCTGGTCACACTGTCCGCGTGCGGGTCCTCGGACGGCGACGAGGCGAGCGGCGGCGGGTCCGGGACCGTGACCCTCGTCAGCCACAACTCGTGGGCCGTGTCGAAGGACGTCGTCGCCGCCTTCGAGAAGCAGTCCGGCTACGAGCTCAAGGTCCTCGAGGACGGCGACGCCGGGCAGGCCGTGAACAAGGCCGTCCTGACCAAGGACAACCCGCAGGGCGACGTCTTCTTCGGCGTCGACAACACCCTGCTGTCCCGTGCCCTCGACAACGGGCTGTTCCAGCCGTACGAGGCGAAGGGCTCCGATCGGATCCTGCCCGAGTACCGGGTGGACGAGGCCGGGCACCGGGTCACCCCCGTCGACAGCGGTGACGTCTGCGTCAACTACGACAAGGCATGGTTCGGCGAGCACGACCTCACCCCGCCGAAGACGTTCGACGACCTGGTCAAGCCCGAGTACAAGGACCTCCTCGTCGTCGAGAACGCCTCGACCTCCTCGCCCGGTCTCGGCTTCCTGCTCGGCACCGCGGCCAAGTACGGGGACGAAGGCTGGCAGAACTACTGGAAGAAGCTCAGGGCCAACGGCGTCAAGGTGGTCGACGGCTGGGAGCAGGCCTACAACGAGGAGTTCTCCGGCTCGGCCGGCGGCAAGCAGGCCAAGGCCGACCGGCCGCTGGTGGTGTCGTACGCCTCCTCGCCGCCCGCCGAGGTCATCTACGCCGACCCGAAGCCGGAAACCGCGCCCACGGGGGTCGCCGAGGGCACCTGCTTCCGCCAGGTCGAGTACGCGGGGCTGCTGGACAACGCGAAGAACCCCGAGGGCGGCAAGGCGCTGCTGGACTTCCTGATCAGCAAGACCTTCCAGGACGACATGCCGCTCAACATGTTCGTGTATCCGGTACGGGAGGGCGCCCAGGTGCCCGAGGAGTTCGTGAAGTTCGGGCCGCAGGCGAAGGACCCGGCGACCATGGACCCGGCGAAGATCGCCGAAAACCGTGACCAGTGGGTCAAGTCGTGGACCTCGCTCGTACTGAAGTGACGCGAGCCGCGGCGAAGCGGCACGGGAGCGCGGCCCGGCTCGGCCTGATGGCCGTGCCGGTCGCGTTCTTCGCCGTGTTCTTCGCCTATCCCGTCACCGCGATCGTCGCGCGCGGACTGAAGGCCGACGGGACCTGGCAGCTCGGGCGGATCGGGGACGTGCTGGCCCAGTCCGACGTCCGGCAGGTGCTGTGGTTCACCACCTGGCAGGCTCTCGCCTCCACCGCCCTCACCTTGCTGATCGCCCTGCCCGGCGCGTATGTCTTCGCCCGCTTCGACTTCCCCGGCAAGCAGGTGCTGCGGGCCGTGGTCACCGTGCCGTTCGTGCTGCCGACGGTCGTCGTCGGTACGGCGTTCATGGCGCTCGTCGGGCGCGGTGGCCTGCTCGACGAACACTGGGGCGTGCGGCTGGACACCACCGTGTGGGCGATCCTGCTCGCGCACGTCTTCTTCAACTACGCCGTCGTCGTACGCACCGTGGGCGGACTGTGGTCCCAGCTCGACCCGCGGCAGGAGGAGGCCGCGCGGATGCTCGGCGCCTCGCGGTTCGCGGCCTGGCGGACCGTGACCCTGCCCGCGCTCGCGCCGGCCGTGGCCGCCGCCGCGCTGATGGTCTTCCTGTTCACCTTCACCTCGTTCGGTGTGGTGCAGATCCTGGGCGGGCCCGCCTTCTCCACCCTCGAGGTGGAGATCTACCGGCAGACCTCCGAGATCTTCGACCTGTCCACGGCCGCCGTCCTGACGATGATCCAGTTCGTCGCCGTGGGCTCGATCCTCGCCCTGCACGCCTGGACCGTACGGCGCCGGGAGAGCGCGCTGCGCCTGGTGGACGCCTCGACCGCGCGCCGGCCCCGCGGGAGAGGGCAGTGGGCGCTGCTGGGCGGCGTCGTCGCCACCGTCGCCGTACTGATCCTGCTTCCCCTCGCGGTGCTGGTGGAGAGGTCCTTCGGGGCCGCCGGGCTCGGCTACTACCGGGCGCTGACCGAGGACGACGGGGGAGTGTTCCTGGTCGCGCCCATCGAGGCGGTCGGCAACTCGCTGCAGTACGCCGTCGCCGCGACGGTCATCGCCGTGGTGATCGGCGGCCTCGCCGCCGTCGCGCTGACCCGGCGGGACGCGGGACGGCTGGTGCGCGGGTTCGACGCGCTGCTGATGCTGCCGCTCGGGGTGTCCGCGGTGACCGTGGGCTTCGGTTTCCTGATCGCCCTCGACGAGCCGCCGCTGGACCTCAGGGCCTCCTGGATCCTGGTCCCGCTCGCGCAGGCGCTGGTCGGCGTGCCCTTCGTCGTACGGACCATGCTGCCGGTGCTGCGGGCCGTGGACGTACGGCTGCGGGAGGCGGCGGCGGTGCTCGGGGCGTCGCCGTGGCGGGCGTGGCGGGAGGTGGACCTGCCGCTGGTGCGACGGGCGCTGCTGGTCGCGGCCGGGTTCGCCTTCGCCGTGTCGCTCGGGGAGTTCGGGGCGACGGTGTTCATCGCGAGGCCGGAGAACCCGACCCTGCCGGTGGCCGTGGCGCGGCTGCTGGGGCGGCCCGGGGACCTCAACTACGGGCAGGCGATGGCCTTGTCGACGATTCTGATGATCGTGTGCGCGGTGGCACTGCTCGTGCTGGAGCGGCTGCGGACCGACCGGACCGGGGAGTTCTAGATGCTGCTGAGCCTTCAGGGCGCGACCGTCCGCTTCGGCGGGCGGGCGGCGCTGGACGCCGTCGACCTGGGGGTCGCCGAGCACGAGATCGTGTGCGTGCTCGGGCCCAGCGGCAGCGGCAAGTCGACGCTGCTGCGGGCGGTCGCCGGGCTGCAGCCCCTCGACTCCGGGCGGATCCGGCTCGACGGACGGGACCAGTCGGGCGTGCCCGCGCACAGGCGCGGGGTCGGGCTGATGTTCCAGGACCATCAGCTGTTCCCGCAGCGGGATGTGGGTGGCAACGTGGCCTTCGGGCCCCGGATGCACGGCGCGTCACGCGGTGAGCAGGCCGAGCGGGTACGGGAACTCCTGGACCTCGTGGGACTGCCGGGGGCGGCCGGGCGGGCCGTCGCCGCGCTGTCCGGCGGCGAGCAGCAGCGTGTCGCACTGGCCCGTGCCCTCGCGCCCAGTCCCCGGCTGCTGATGCTTGACGAGCCGCTCGGACAGCTGGACCGGTCGCTCAGGGAACGCCTCATCGTCGAACTGCGGGAGCTGTTCGGCGGGTTGGGCACCACCGTGCTCGCGGTGACCCATGATCAGGGCGAGGCGTTCGCACTGGCCGACCGGGTGGTGGTGATGCGGGACGGGCGGATCGCCCAGTCCGGTACACCACTTGAGGTGTGGCAGCATCCGGCCGACGCCTTCGTGGCGCGCTTCCTCGGCTTCGAGAACGTGGTCGAGGCGACGGTGGCGGACGGGGTCGCCGTGACCCCCTGGGGGAAGGTCCCCGTGCCGGACGGCGCCCCGCAGGGCACGCGCACCCTGCTCGTCCGGCCCGCCGGAGTCCGCCTGGTCCCGGCCGACGAGGGCCTGCGCTGCACGGTGGCCGCGCGCACCTTCCGGGGCACCCATGTCGCCGTCCGCCTCCACCCCGACGACGCACCCCGACTGGAGGCGGCCTGCGCGCTCAGGGCCGCGCCCGGGGTGGGGGACGAGGTCGGAGTGGAGTTCGACGCCGCGGAAATCGCCGTGCTGGAGTGAGCGCGTCCTTCTAGGGTGTGCGGCATGACCCGACTCGCGCACGACCACTACTGCCGGGAGATCGAGCACCAGGTCGCGCAGTTGCGGACCGTCGTGACCTCCGGCGCCGATCTGTCCGGCACGGTGCCCACCACCCCCGACTGGTCCCTGGAGCAGCTCGTACGGCACGTCGGCGGTGCCCTGCGCTGGGCCGCGCTGATGGTGCGCACCGAGGCGGAGGGCGACATCCCCGAGGAGCGGGTGCCGGGCTTCGAAGGGCCGGGGGTCCAGGGCGATCCCGGCGCGCTGGACGCGTGGCTGGCGGAGTGCGGCGAGCTGATCGTCGGCGCGCTGCGGGACGCCGGGCCGGGCGCGGCGGTGTGGAGCTGGGCGGGGATCTGCAACGCCGGGTTCTGGGCCCGCCGTATGACGCACGAGCTGATCGTCCACCGTGCGGACGCGACCCTCGCCGCCGGACTGCCCTTCGAGGTCGCCCCCGAGGCCGCCGCCGACGCGATCGACGAGTGGCTGGAGATCGTGGAGTGGGCGCAGCGGACGCTGCCGGAGGACACGGTGCAGGAACTGCGCGGGCCCCGGCGGACGATCCATCTGCACGCCACGGACACCGGTGAGGAGGCGAATGCCGGGCGAAGCGGGATGGGGGTTCCCCCGTCCGAAGAGTGGGGGAGGCTGATCGAACTCACCGAGGACGGTGTCTCCTGGCGCCGCGGCCACGAGAAGGCCACCGTCGCCCTGCGCGGCCCGCTCACCTCCGTGCTCCTCGCCTTCTACCGTCGGCTGCCGCTGGACGCGCCGGAGCTGGAGGTGTTCGGCGAGCGGGAGCTGCTGGAACTCTGGCTGGAACGGGCGACGTTCGGCTGAGCGGCGGGCCACGGAAGTGGCCCGCCCCCTGAACAGGGAACGGGCCACCCGTGTGTCCGTGAGACGTCAGCGCTCGCTGTTCGCCCCGCGGCGGCGCATGCCGAAGAAGACCGCGCCACCGCCGACCACGACGAGAGCGGCCGCGACGCCGGCGATCAGACCGGTGTTGGAGTCGGCACCGGTCTCGGCGAGGTTCGACTCACCGGCCGGGGACGGCGCGTTGCTCGAGGTGTCCGCCGGAGGGGTGCTCTCGCTCTCCGACGGCGACGGGGCCGGCGCGCCGGGCTCCTCGGCGGGGGGCGAGGAGGAATCCGACGGAGTCGGCGTGGGCTCCGTAGCCGGGGGTTCCTCGCCCTCCTCGCAGGCCGTCGCCGGGGTGGTCAGGTTCGGCTTGATGTCCTCGTCGACGTAGGGCTTCGCCGTGACGTGGATGCGGTACTCGGCGTTCGGCTTCCAGTCCTCCTCGAAGGTGATGGTGGTGCCCTGACGGGTGCCCTTGACCACCTGCTCGCCGATCTTCTCGATGTCGGCGCCGTTGTTCTGCAGGAACACGGTGACGGTCGCGGGGACACCGGCCGGGTCGACGTCGGTGACGGTGATGACACCGTTGTCACCGTCGCACTCGGCCTTGGCCGAGAACTCGTTGATGTTGCACGCCGCCGCGGTGCCGGCAGCGCCGAGCGCGAGCGCGGCGGACACGGAGACGACACCGAGGGCGCGCACGGAGCGCGCGACGGCACGGCGGGATACGGACAGAACTGCCACGTTTGTCCTTTACGGGGATGCGTAAATGCGGGGGGTTGAGGAAGTGGTGATGGAGCATCAGCACTCCCATGAGGCTCCCAGGTCTATAAGCGCCGCATAAGTAGTGTCAACGCATAAGCCGATCGCAGGCCCGGGCTTTACCTTCTTATTAACCGCCCAAGCGTTTCAGTGCCTCCGGTGCCTCCTCGATCCGGTCCACGAGGGCGATCCGTGCCTCCATCGGCCGCTCCCGGGCGAGGGACCGCAGCAGCGGCCAGGTGGGCAGCTTCTCCGTCCAGTGGGCCCGGTCGACCAGCACCATGGGCGTGGGCTCACCGCGCGACCGGTAGTAGTTCGGCGTCGCGTTGTCGAAGATCTCCTGAACCGTGCCGGCGGCACCGGGCAGGAACACCACCCCCGCGTTGCAGCGGGCGAGCAGGCCGTCCTCGCGGGTGGCGTTGGCGAAGTACTTCGCGATGTGCGAGGCGAAGGCGTTCGGCGGCTCGTGACCGTAGAACCAGGTGGGGATGCCGACCGAGTGGTTGCCCTGCGGCCAGCGGGTGCGCACCTCGAAGGCGGCACGCGCCCAGTCGGTGATCGACGGTGTGAACGACGGTGCGACCGAAAGGAGTTCGCAGGCCTCGTCCAGCATGTCGTCGTCGTACGGGGCGGTGTAGGCGCCGAGGTTCGCGGCCTCCATCGCGCCCGGACCCCCGCCTGTCGCCACCGTGAACCCGGCGTGACCGAGCGCCCGTCCGAGGCGGGCGGCACCCCGGAACTCCTCGGTTCCGCGCGCCATCGCATGACCGCCCATCACGCCCACGACCCGCGCGCCGCGCAGCAGTTCGTCGAGAGTGTCGGACATGGAGTCGTCGTGGACCGCGCGCAGCATGGAGGCGAAGATGTCGCCGCCGGCCCTGGTCCGCTGGAACCAGGCGTAGGCCAGCGCGTCCGGGGTCGCCTCGTAGCCCTTGTCGAGCGAGGCGAACAGGTCGGCGGGTGTGTAGAGATGCCCCCGGTACGGGTCGAAGGGCAGGCCCGGAACGGGCGGCAGGACGAGCGCTCCGTCGGTGCGGAGCTTCTCGGCCGCGTCCGGGCGCATCCGGCAGCCGAGGAACACGGCTTCGGCGGTGTCCGCGGCGAGCAACTCCCGGGTCCGGTCGGTCAGATCGACGGCCTGGACACGAAACCCGGAGAGCGTTCCGCGCGACGAGAACACGGCGTCGAACTCCTCGAGCGTCTCGATCTCGCGGTCCCCGTGATGGACGGCATGGGCGGGACTGGTCTGCACCCGCCCATGCTAGGCCCCACCGTTCGTCAGCCCTCCACGGCGGCCGGGTCCATCCACACGATCTCCCAGGTGTGGCCGTCGAGGTCGTCGAAGGAGCGGCCGTACATGAAACCGAGGTCCTGGGTGTCACCGGCGACCGTGCCCCCGGCCGCCAGGGCCTTGTCCACCAGCTCGTCGACCTTCTCGCGGCTCTCGGCGCTCAGCGCCAGCAGCACCTCGCTGCTCTTGGTGGCGTCCGCGATCTCCTTCTTCGTGAACTCCGCGTACTTCGGTTTGCTCAGCAGCATCGCGATGATCGTGTCACTGATCACGACAGAGGTGGTGGTCTCGTCGCTGAACTGCGCGTTGATCGAGTAGCCGAGCTCGGTGAAGAACTTCTTCGAGGCGTCGAGGTCGGTGACGGGCAGGTTCACGAAGATCATCTGCTGGTACATGGCGGGGCCTCTTCCGTTCGGTTCCGTGGCGTTCGCGGGGGTAGACCGGTGGTCCGCGCGGAACTCATCGGCCTGTGAGGATGTCGTTCGGATCAGTTTTCGTACGGTCCTCGTCGGGCCGGGTACGGCCCGGAGCGAGCCCTTTGTGCGTCTCCGCAGCGCGCCCCTCGGACGGCCGGCCCGTTGCCGGCCCCTCGCGCGTCGCGCGCTCGCGCTCCTCAGCCGGTCAGTGGCCACGCCGACAGCTCCGCCACGAGCAGTGACAACGGCCCGAACAGGGCGAGCAGCGCACCCGCGCGAAGCGCGGCCGCCCTGCGCAGTGTCACCATGGGTGCCCCGAGGCGCCGGAGCGCGGCGGTGGTGTCGGCGCGGGCCTGTCTGGCCTCGACGGCGGCCGTCAACAGGGTCGCCACCGTGCAGCCGGCCACCAGCAGCACCCCGAGGGCGACGAGCGGGCCGGAGGACGTGTCCTCGCGCTCGTGCAGCGAGGCCATGGCGTACGCGGCCGACATCACCGCGCAGACCACCCCGAGCGGGCGGCCGATGCGCGTGGCCTCCGCCATGAGCACCCGTCCGGCCAGCAGCCGCTGGGCGCCCGGGCGGACGGTCTGAAGCAGCCGGCCGCACAGATGGGTGAGACCGGGGCCGGCGAGGGCGAGGCCGACGCAGGCCAGGGCCAGCCCGAGCAGCGCGGCCGGCCGGTCGCCCGGTGGGGCAGGACCCGAACGGCTGGCGAAGGCCTCCACGGCCAGCCCCACCGCCAGCACCGCGACGCCCCAGGGGAGCCCGGACGGTGGCGTGTGCACAGCGGCGGGCAGGGCGTCGGCGGCCGGCCCGGCTCCGGGCTCGCCCGCGCTCCCGGGAGCGTCCTCCGCGTGGTCCCGCGCCGGTGCCGCATCCGCGGTACGCCGCCCGCGCGGCGAGGCCCTCAGCTGCTTGCCGAACCGTCCGTACGCCCCGAACGACTCCCGTACCGCCGTGCGCCGGAAGGCGCCGAACCGGGCGTGCGCGTGTGCCACGCGGGGGGCGCCCGCCACCGGCTCGCGCGGCCGCAGCGCCACCGCCACCGCCGCCGACGCGCTCAGGGGAACCAGGGCCAGCAGCGTCAGCGCCGCCGGCAGCGGAAGGGGCCGGCCGGCGGCGAGGAAGTCCGTCGCGCCGCCGCCGAAGGGCATGCCGGTCAGATCGCCGCGCAGCTGGAGGAAGACCAGCAGGGCCAGCGCCGAGCCCAGCAGGCAGGACAGTGCCGTGGTGACCGCGGAGATCACCATCAGCCGGGCGGGTCCGAGACCGATCGCCGACAGACCGGGCCGGGGCCGGGTGCCCGGATCGGTGCGGGCGACCGCGACCGCGAAGTACACCGTGGCCGTCAGCGGAGCCGCGCACCAGGCCAGCCGGAGCGCCGAGAGGGACGGGTCCGGGTGGCCCAGGGCGTGGCCGAGGGCGCTCAGCAGCAGGAAGCCCGTGCCCGCCGACGCGGCCGCGACCAGGAGCCGGCGCAGCTGGACGGCCGGCCGGGCGCCGAGGCTCAGACGGAGAGCGAGCACGCCGCCCGGCCTTCCGTCTCGGCCGTCCCGGGTACCGGCGGCAGGTGGATCGTGTGCACGCGCCGCCCGTCGAGCAGCGACACGGTGCGGTCGGCGAGGGCGGCGGTCTGCGCGTCGTGCGTCGCGAGGACCACGGTGATGCCGTGCGAGCGGGCCGCGGTGGTGAGCGTGCGCAGTACCTGCGCGCGGTCGACACGGTGCAGCGGGGCGGTCGGCTCGTCGGCGAACAGCACCGAGGGTGCCGGGGCGAGAGCCCGGGCCATGCACACCCGCTGGCGCTCCGCGTGGGTCAGCTCCACGGTGTGCTGACGGGCCTTGTCACCGATGTCCAGGCGCTCCAGCCACTCCAGGGCGGCCGTCTTGGCGCGGCGCCGGCCGGTGCCGCGCAGCATCAGCGGCAGGGCGGTGTTCTCCCAGACGTTCAGCTCCTCGACGAGCAGCGGGACCGGGTCGATCCAGCTGAAGCGGTCCCGGCGCAGCCGCTCGCGGGCCACCGGGCTCAGGGTGTGCACGGGCACGCTGTTGAACCACACCTCGCCGCTCTTCGCGGGCAGCAGGCCGGACAGACAGCGCAGCAGGGTCGTCTTGCCGCTGCCGTGAGGGCCGCCGACGGCGAGGATCTCGCCCTCCCGGACGCCGAGCGAGACCCCGCTCAGCCCGGGCGAGCCGTCGTTGTGCCGGAAGTGCAGGGCGCGCGCCCAGAGCACGTCGTTGTCCGGTGGGGCCACCATGGGCGTACACCTCGGTTCAGATCGGAAAGTGCCGTGCTGTGTCCCCCGGACGGGGGAACGAGAGCGCAGGCCGCCGGTCACGGTCTCGGTTCGGGGTGAAGTCAATGGGCACGCTAGGCAGGCCGTGGCACCGGTCCGGACAGCAACACGGCCCCGGGGGGGGGGGGGGGGGGGGGGGGGGGGGGGGGGGGGGGGGGGGGGTGGGGGGGGGGGAGGGGAGGGGGGGGGGGGGAGGGGGGGGGGGGGGGTCGGGGTTGGGTG
>NZ_JBVIIM010000028.1:56931-106809 GCF_055569765.1 Streptomyces sp. NPDC031365
TCCCCCCCCCCCCCCTCCCACCCCTCCCCCCCCCCCCCCCCCCCCCCCCCCCCTCCCCCCCCCCCCCCCCCCCCCCCCACCCCCCCCCCCCGGGGCCGTAGTTGATCATTCAGAAGGAAGATCGGAACCGCGGTCCGGCCGGCGGTTCCTACAGCTTGGTCCAGGCCTCGGACAGGGTCGCGCGCAGGATCTGCTCGATCTCGTCGAAGGTCTCCTGGTTGGAGATCAGCGGCGGGGCGAGCTGGACGACCGGGTCGCCGCGGTCGTCGGCACGGCAGTACAGGCCGTTCTCGAAGAGCTTCTTCGACAGGAAGCCGTACAGCACGCGCTCGGTCTCGTCGGCGTCGAAGGACTCCCTGGTGTTCTTGTCCTTGACCAGTTCGATGCCGTAGAAGAAGCCGTTGCCGCGGACGTCGCCGACGATCGGCAGGTCGTGCAGCTTCTCCAGGGTCGCGCGGAAGGCGCCCTCGTTGTCGAGCACGTGCTGGTTGAGGCCCTCGCGCTCGAACAGGTCGAGGTTGGCGATGCCGACCGCGGCGGAGACCGGGTGGCCGCCGAAGGTGTAGCCGTGCAGGAAGGTGTTGTCGCCCTTGTAGAACGGCTCGGCCAGACGGTCGGAGATGACGCACGCGCCGATCGGGGAGTAGCCCGAGGTCATGCCCTTGGCGCAGGTGATCATGTCCGGGACGTAGCCGAACTTGTCGCAGGCGAACGTCGTGCCGAGGCGGCCGAAGGCGCAGATGACCTCGTCCGAGACGAGCAGCACGTCGTACTGGTCGCAGATCTCGCGCACCCGCTGGAAGTAGCCGGGCGGGGGCGGGAAGCAGCCGCCGGCGTTCTGCACCGGCTCCAGGAAGACGGCCGCGACCGTGTCGGGGCCCTCGAAGAGGATCTGCTGCTCGATCTGGTCGGCGGCCCAGCGTCCGAACGCCTCCGGGTCGTCGCCGTGGATCTGCGCCCGGTAGATGTTGGTGTTCGGCACCTTGCGCGCGCCCGGGACGAGGGGCTCGAACGGGGCCTTCAGGGCCGGCAGGCCGGTGATGGACAGGGCGCCCTGCGGGGTGCCGTGGTAGGCGACCGCGCGGGATATGACCTTGTACTTGGTCGGCTTGCCGGTGAGCTTGAAGTACTGCTTGGCGAGCTTCCAGGCGGTTTCCACCGCCTCACCGCCGCCGGTGGTGAAGAAGACCTTGTTGAGGTCGCCCGGAGCCTCGTTCGCGAGCCGCTCCGCGAGCTCCACCGCCTTGGGATGGGCGTAGGACCACACGGGGAAGAAGGCCAGCTCCTGCGCCTGCTTGGAGGCGGTCTCCGCGAGTTCCTGACGGCCGTGCCCCGCCTGCACCACGAACAGGCCCGCGAGGCCGTCGAGGTAGCGCTTGCCCTTGTCGTCGTAGATGTAGGTGCCCTCACCCCGGACGATGGTGGGGACGGGGGCGTTCTCGTACGAGGACATGCGGGTGAAGTGCATCCACAGGTGGTCGTACGCGGACTTGCTGAGGTCCTTGGGGCTGTCGGTGCTCACGATTATCGGGTTCCCCACATGTAGGTCTGCTTCTTGAGCTTGAGGTAGACGAAGCTCTCGGTGGAGCGCACTCCGGGAACGGCCCGGATGCGTCTGTTGATGACCTCCAGGAGGTGGTCGTCGTCCTCGCAGACGATCTCGACCATCAGGTCGAAGGAGCCCGCGGTCATCACGACGTACTCGCATTCGTCCATGGCGGCCAGCGCGTCGGCCACGGACTCCACATCGCCCTCGACGTTGACCCCGACCATTGCCTGCCGGCGGAAGCCCACGGTGAGCGGGTCCGTGACGGCGACGATCTGCATCACGCCCTGGTCGAGCAGCTTCTGGACGCGCTGGCGCACGGCCGCCTCCGACAGACCCACGGCCTTGCCGATGGCGGCGTACGGCCGGCGGCCGTCCTCCTGGAGCTGCTCGATGATGGCGAGGGAGACGGCGTCCAACTGGGGACCGCCGCCGTTCTTGGACTCGCGGGGGTCCTTCGGGTCTGCGCTTCGACTGGCCACGGGGACACTGTGCACGACGTATCGATAGTTTCGCAAGGCTCAATCGATGAAATTCGTTGTCTATGTGGTCTCGTATTGCGGATTTCGCAGGTGCGAGTCGGGTGGGGGTGTTGAAAACGTCAGCGGTCGGTCTAGGGTGGGTGTCTCAGAGGCTGGACACCTCGACATCTCACCCCCAAACACCTCGGACACACCCACAAGGAACACCAGGAGGGCCTGCAGTGAGCACCGAGCTGCGTCGTCTGCGCAATTACATCGGCGGGGAGTTCCGGGACGCCGCCGACGGACGGACCACCGAGGTGGTCAACCCCGCGACGGGCGAGGCGTACGCGACCGCTCCGCTGTCCGGGCAGGCGGATGTGGACGCCGCGATGGCGGCCGCCGCCGAGGCGTTTCCCGGCTGGCGCGACACCACCCCGGCCGAGCGGCAGAAGGCCCTGCTGAAGATCGCGGACGCCTTCGAGGAGCGCGCCGAGGAACTCATCGCGGCCGAGGTGGAGAACACGGGCAAGCCCACCGGGCTCACCCGCACCGAGGAGATCCCGCCGATGGTGGACCAGATCCGCTTCTTCGCGGGCGCCGCGCGGATGCTCGAAGGCCGCTCGGCCGGTGAGTACATGGAGGGCCTGACCTCGATCGTGCGCCGTGAACCGGTCGGTGTCTGCGCGCAGGTCGCCCCGTGGAACTACCCGATGATGATGGCCGTGTGGAAGTTCGCCCCGGCGATCGCCGCGGGCAACACGGTCGTCCTGAAGCCCTCGGACACCACCCCGGCCTCCACCGTCCTGCTCGCCGAGATCCTCGGTTCGGTCCTGCCCAAGGGCGTCTTCAACGTCATCTGCGGCGACCGCGACACCGGCCGTCTGATGGTCGAGCACCCCACTCCCGCGATGGCCTCCATCACCGGTTCGGTGCGCGCCGGGATGTCGGTCGCCGAGTCCGCGTCCAAGGACCTCAAGCGGGTCCACCTGGAGCTCGGCGGCAAGGCCCCGGTCGTCGTCTTCGAGGACACCGACATCCCCAAGGCCGTCGAGGACATCTCCGTCGCCGGCTTCTTCAACGCCGGCCAGGACTGCACGGCCGCCACGCGCGTCCTCGTCCACGAGTCCATCCACGACGAGTTCGTCTCCGCGCTCGCCAAGGCCGCCGCCGACACCAAGACCGGAATGCCGGACGACGAGGACGTCCTGTTCGGCCCGCTCAACAACCCCAACCAGCTGGCGCAGGTCGAGGGCTTCATCGAGCGGCTGCCCGCGCACGCGCGCGTGGAGGCCGGCGGCAAGCGCGTCGGAGAGCAGGGCTTCTTCTACGCGCCGACCGTCGTCTCCGGTCTGAACCAGGACGACGAGATCATCCAGAAGGAGGTCTTCGGCCCGGTCATCACCGTTCAGCGCTTCACCGACGAGGACCAGGCCGTCGCGTACGCCAACGGCGTCGAGTACGCGCTGGCCTCCTCGGTGTGGACCAAGGACCACTCCCGTGCGATGCGGATGTCCAAGAAGCTGGACTTCGGCTGCGTGTGGATCAACACCCACATCCCGCTGGTCGCGGAGATGCCGCACGGCGGCTTCAAGAAGTCCGGCTACGGCAAGGACCTCTCGGGGTACGGCTTCGACGACTACACGCGGATCAAGCACGTGATGACGTCCCTGGACGCGTAGCGCCGCGTGGGGTCGGCCGGATGAGAGTCCTGAGCGCCCTCGGGGTCCGGGTTGTTCACAGGCGCGGACCCGCCGCGGCTGGTCGCGCCCACGCGGCGGAGCCGCACAGGTCACAGCCCCGCGCCCCGTTGGGGTGCGGGGGCTCTTCTCCTGCCGGGTGGCCTGGCGGGACGGATGACTCGTCGAGCGGTGAACTCGTTGGCGGCGCCGTCACGTTGGGGCTGTTCGCGGCCTGGGCCGTGCATGACCTCGAGGAGTTGGCGACCCTGCCGGGCTGGCTGCGGCGTCATGTGCCCGAGTTGCGCGAGCGGTTCCCGGAGGTGCCGGAGCGGGTGTGGCGGCAGGCCGACGGCATCGACCGCCGTGAATTCACCGCGGCGGTGGGCGTGATGGCGGCGGTCGTCGCCGCCGCGTCGGTCGCCGGGCGGTGGACCGGAGGCCGCTCCGCCTTCTACCGGGCCGCCCTGGACGGCTTCGGACTGCACGGCCTGGTCCACCTGGCCCAGGCGGCGGCCGTACGCGGCTACACCCCGGGTTCCGTCACCTCGCCGCTGCTGGTCGTGCCGTTCTCCCTCTGGGCGCGCGGCCGGCTGCGCAGGGCCGGAGTGCTGCGTCCCACCCGCCCCCGCGACCTGGCCGTCGGTCTGTCGGCGGCGGGGGCGGCCACCGTCGCGTCGCACGCGGTGGCGCGTCGCCTGACGCGCACGGCGGCGCGCACGGGCCGCTGAAGCCACGACCTCTTTTTGAACATGTTCAATACCGGCGTACGCTGTCGCCATGAGCGACAGAGCCGCTCTGCTCAAGGGCATTCGCGCCTGGCTGGTCTTCTTCGTCGTCTGTCTGGTACTCAGCGGCGTCACCGCGTTCCCCTTGGTGCACGAACTGCGCTGGACCGAGGGCCTGTTCCGGTCCCTGTCGGTGCCGGAGCACCTCCCCGCCCTCATGGAATGGATCGAGCGCGTACGGGACGGGCTCGACACCGCCGACGCCGAGTACCCCTTCCTCCTCTACGGCACCGACTGGCTCGCCTTCGCCCATCTCGTGATCGCGGTCGCCTTCTACGGCCCCTACCGCGACCCCGTACGCAACATCTGGGTCATCGAGTTCGGCATGATCGCCTGCGCCGGCATCATTCCGCTCGCCCTCGTCTGCGGACCGATCCGCGGCATCCCCTTCTGGTGGAGCGTCATCGACATGGCGTTCGGGCTGTTCGGGGTGATTCCGCTGTACGTCGTACGCGAGAAGATCAAGCGACTCGAGGCGCTCACCCCGGAGGCCGGCGGGCGCCCTGTTCCAGTGCCGCGTTGAGACTCTCCAGGTGACCGGCCACGGCACCCAGCGTCAGCAGGCCGCTCCCCGCCGCCTGTTCACCGGCCGCGGGGAGGAGGTGGGTGCGGGCGCGGAGCATCGTGGGCGGGTCGTCCACCGCGACGGCGGCTCGGGCGACCAGGCACCACATGGCCTCGGACATGAGGTCGTGGGGTGGGTCGGGGAGGTCGCGCAGGGCCGCGCGCGCCTGGTCGTGGTGGCCGGCGGCCGTCAGGAGGAGCGGGCGTACCCAGGGTTCGTAAGGGCCCCAGTCGGTGTGCTCGTCGGCGGGGGGCGGTTCGCCGTGGCGCAGGGCGACGCTCAGACGGGCCAGGGGGAGCAGGCCGTGGCTCAGACCCGGCATGCCGGAGCCGGGGAGCGGGTCCGCGGCACGGTCGTAGGCGGTCAGGGCGGTGGCCGGGGGAGCGGTGAGGGAGGTGCGCAGGGCGCGGTACCACGTCGTGAAGACCGCGACCAGGGGGAGGTCGTGGCGGGCGGCCAGCGCGTCGGCGGCTCGCGCGTGCCGTTCGGCGCCCGTGAAGTCGCCCAGCGCGCAGCGCGACTGGAGGCGGACGAGGTGGCCGAGGACCTCGTAGCGGGGCAGGCCGTTGCGCTCCGACAGGGACACGGTCTCCGCGCCGATCGCGTCCCGGCGGGCCGCGAGCCCGGTGCGGTGGAACGTCTGCATGAACGTGCCGTTCAGGGCGAACGCCAGGAGTGAGGCGTCGTCCAGCCGGCGGGCGATCTCCTCGGCCCGGCGTGCCGCCCGGAGCGGCCGGTCGGCGGGGAGGATCCCGCGCGACTCCACGGCGATCGTCGCCAGCAGGCGGCAGCGGGCCGCGTCGTGGCCGTCGGGCGGGAGCAGCCGCAGGGTCCGTTCCGCCGATCCCACCAGCCGACGGGCCTCCTGGGGGTCGTCGCAGCGGGTCCAGATCGCCGGTACGTCGTACACACCGATGACTCGTGCCGTCAGCTCCGGATCGCCCAGTTGCTCCGCGGCGGCGACGGCCGCGGCCCGGTGCCGGCGCGCCGCCTCAAGACCGCCCCCGCCCGTCACGGCCAGGTCGCGCATCAGTCCCGCGGTCGACTCCAGCCGGGTCCGGGCGCGGGCGGACACGGCACTCTCGTAGGCGGCGGTCGCGCTCGCCCACACCCGGTCGACGGCGCTGTCCGGGTCGATGCGGGCGGACTGCCGCAGGATGTCCCCCTCCAGCCGGCGCAGCCGGGGGCCGGGGTCCACACCCAGGTGTTCGCCGAGCATGCCGCGCGCCCGGCGCAGCACCGCCAGCGCATCGGCCTGCCGCCCGGACCGGTACAGCGCCAGCGCCAGCAGCCGCCAGGCGTCCTCCCTCCAGGGGTGCTCCGTCACGTGTGCGTCCAGTTCGGGCACCGCCCGCGCGGCAGCACCCAGCGCGACACGCGCCTCGGCACGCCGTTCGACGGCCTGGAGCCGCAGCTCCGCCAGCCGGGCGCGGTCCGCACGCGCCCAGGGCGCCTCGCCGAAGTCCGCGAAGGCCGGCCCGCGCCACCACTCCAGCGCCTCGGTCAGCACCGTCACCACCTGCGACGGGTGGGCGTCCGCCGGCGTGGCCACCGCCCGCTCGAAGCGCCAGGCGTCCACGTCCTCCGGGGCCGCCCGCAGCGCGTACCCGGGCCCTTCCGTGACCAGCAGACGCGGCGGGGTCCGGGGCGGCCGGTCCGGCTCCAGCGCCCTGCGCAGCCCGGCGACGAACGTCCGTACCGCACCCACCGCCCGGTCCGGCGGCTCGTCCCAGAGATCCTCCACCAGCCGTGCCACCGGCACCACCCGGCGGCGCGCGATCACGAGCCGGGCCAGGACCGCCCGGTGCTTCGGCCCGCGCAGCGGCAGCGGGTCACCGGCCTCGCCCCAGGCCGTCGCTGCGCCGAGTACTCCGAACGTCACGTGCATGACGGCGTCCGTCCCTCCGTCCGGGCCCGTCGGCCCGGCGCAGTTGTTCATCGGTTGCTGATCCACGCGGTGGAAGGTGGAGACACCGCCCGGGGCCGTCCACCGGGCGCCGATGCCAGCAGAGGAGAGCAGCCATGCCCCATCCCACCATCCCCGGTTTCACCCACCAGCGCGTCCCCGTGGACGAGGGCGTTGAACTCCACGCCGCCGTCGGCGGCACCGGTCCCCCGGTCGTGCTGCTGCACGGCTTTCCGCAGACCCATCTGATGTGGCGGCACGTCGCCGTGGACCTCGCGGCCGACCACACCGTCATCTGCCCCGACCTGCGCGGCTACGGCGCCAGCGACAAGCCCACCGGGACCGGGCCGGACACCTACTCCAAGCGGACCATGGCGCGGGACGTCGTCACGCTGGCCCGCCGGCTCGGGCACGAACGGTTCGCCCTCGCCGGCCACGACCGGGGTGCCCTCGTGGCCTTCCGGGCCGGGCTCGACCACCCGGCCGCGGTCACCCGGCTGGCCTGCCTTGACGTGCTGCCCACCCTCGACATGTGGGAGGCGCTGCACGGCACCTCGGCCGCCGTCGGCTTCCACCTCTACCTGATGGCGCAGCCGCCCGGACTGCCCGAGCGGATGATCGGGGCGAGCGCCGACGCGTTCTTCGGCCACTTCCTGGACCTCTGGGCGAACGACCCCGGCGCCGTGCCGGCCGACGTCCGCGCGGCCTACCTCGAGGCCTGCCGCGAGGCCGTCCCGTCGATCGTCGCCGACTACCGCGCCTCCGCCGGAATCGACGTGGATCACGACAAGGCCGACCGCGCGGCCGGGACCCGGCTCACCATGCCCGTCTCCGTGCTCCAGCAGGACTGGGGAGCCGCCCTCGGTTACGAGGCGGCCGCCCTGTGGGACGCCTGGGCCGCCGATCTCCGCCACTTCACCGTGGACTGCGGGCACTTCATGGCCGAGGAGGCGCCGGGCGACGTCGCCGCCGCCCTGCGGGACCTCATGAAGCGCTAGACCGGTCCGCCCGGTCTCCCCGGAGAACCGGACCGGGCCGTTTCGTGGAGTGCAGGACCGGTCTCCGGGGAACGCCCGCCCGGGCTCCGCCGTCGCGCAGCGCGCACAGGACGTCGATGCGGTTGGTGGTGATCGAGTCGACGCCCAGGGACAGCAGGCGGCGCATGGAGCGGCGGGTGTCCGGGGTCCAGACGGACAGCAGATACCCGTCGCGGTGGACATGGTCGGCGAGGGCCCGGTCGACCAGGGCGAAGCGGTAGTTCAGCCAGCGCGGGCGGATCGCCGCCAGGAGACCGGCGCGCGCCGGGGCGCGGGTCGTCCGGGTGAGCGCGATCTCGGCGGACGGGTCCGCCGCGCGCACGGCGAGCATGGCGGGAGCGCCCGCGCAGTAATAGACGCGGTCCTGGGCGCCGCTCTCGCGCACGGCGTCCACGACCCGGCGCACGGCACGCACATCCGGCGTGCCGGGCAGGTCGATCATCACCCGGCCGCCGTCCGCCGCCGCCAGCGCGTCGGAGAGCGTGGGCACTCCGTCGTCCGTCACCCCGCGCACCTCCTCCCAGGAGAGCGACAGCAGTGGCCGGTCGTGCTCCCAGAGTCGCTTCAGCGTCCCGTCGTGCAGCAGCACCGGGACACCGTCCCGGGTGAGACGTACGTCGATCTCCACCGCGTCCGCGCCCCGGTGGAGAGCGGAACGCAGCGAGCCGATGGTGTTCTCGCGGACGCGGTAGGGGTCGCCGCGGTGGGCCACGGCGGTCACGTTCTGCATGGCGGCCCTTCGCGGGTGGTCAGGAGGTGAGCCAGGACGCGGTGTAGGTGTCGATCTCGGCGGCCAGCCGTGCCTTGCTCGACGCGTCCATGAACGACGCCTCGACCCCGTTCTTCGCCAGTTCGGCCAGGCCCCGCTCGTCGAGGTCCAGCAGCCGCGCGGCGACCGCGTACTCGTTGTTGAGGTCGGTGCCGAACATCGGCGGGTCGTCGGAGTTGACCGTCACCAGGACACCGGCCCGGACGAACTCCTTCACGGGGTGCTCGTCGAGCGTGGCCACCGCGCGGGTGGCGATGTTGGAGGTGGGACACACTTCCAGCGGGATACGCCGCTCGGCCAGGTGCCGGAGCAGCTCGGGGTCCCGGGCGGAGCTGGTGCCGTGCCCGATGCGCTCGGCTCCCAGGTCGTTGAGGGCGTCCCACACCGTCTCCGGTCCCGTGGTCTCGCCGGCGTGCGGCACGGAGCGCAGCCCGGCGGCGATGGCACGGTCGAAGTACGGCTTGAACTGAGGGCGGGGGACGCCGATCTCGGGGCCGCCGAGACCGAAGGAGACCAGGCCCTCCGGGCGCAGCCGGTCGTCGGTGGCCAGGCGCACGGTCTCCTCGGCGGACTCCAGGCCGGCCTCGCCCGGAATGTCGAAGCACCAGCGCAGCACCGTCCCGAACTCCGTCTCGGCGGCCTTCCGGGCGTCCTCGATCGCGTCCATGAACCCGCGCTCGTCGATGCCGCGGCGGGTGGAGGAGAACGGGGTGATGGTCAGCTCGGCGTACCGCACCTGCTGCCGGGCCAGCTCACGGGCCACCTCGTACGTCAGCAGCCGGACGTCCTCGGGGGTGCGGATCAGGTCGACGACGGACAGGTACACCTCGATGAAGTGGGCGAAGTCCGTGAAGGTGAAGTAGTCGGCGAGGGCCTCAGGGGCGGTGGGGACCTTGGAGTCGGGGTGGCGGGCGGCCAGCTCCGAGACGATGCGGGGGGAGGCGGAGCCGACGTGGTGCACGTGCAGTTCGGCCTTGGGCAGTCCGGCGATGAAGGCGTGCAGCTCGCGTGAAACGTGCGGCTCGACGAGGTGGTCGGTCAAGAGGGCCTCCCCCAGGACGGCGCCCGGGCCGCGGGGGGGAACCGGGACGCGGATGATCGGCTGATCGGTGACTCGGGGTCATCGTAGGCGGTGGGGGAGGGGCCGGGGCGGCGCGGGGCTGCGGAGCCGTAGCATGGCGGGACGATCGAGGGGCGGGGGACTCCAGATGACGGACGCGACGCAGCCGGGCGGCGACAGCACGGGCGCCGGCGACCCCTGGGCGGCCCCCGGGGACAGGACCTCGCTGGGCAAGGACCGGATATCCGGCGCCGGCGGGCCGTCCGTGCACGACCAGCCCACCATCACCTCGATGCCGGGAGCCGGCTTCGTCCCGCCGCCCCCCGGGGCCGCGCTCCCGGGTGGCACCGCGCCGTTCGGCGCCCCGGGTTCCGCGGTGCCCCCGCCGCCCGTGGCGCCCACCGGCCCCGGGGCACCCGCCGGGTACGGCTACCCCGGCCACCCGGAGGGTTACGGCTGGCCCGGCATGATGACGCCGCCGCGGCAGAACGGCATGGGCACCGCCGCCATGGTGCTCGGCATCCTGGCCTGCTGCCTGTTCTGCCTGTACGGCGTGGTCTCCGTCGTCCTCGGCATCCTCGCCGTCGTCTTCGGCGTCAAGGGCCGGCAGAAGGCCGAGCAGGGCCTGGCGGACAACCACGGACAGGCTCAGGCCGGCCTGATCATGGGCGTCATCGGTCTCGTCCTCGGCATCG
Organism: Streptomyces sp. NPDC031365; assembly: GCF_055569765.1. Taxonomy (NCBI): domain Bacteria; kingdom Bacillati; phylum Actinomycetota; class Actinomycetes; order Kitasatosporales; family Streptomycetaceae; genus Streptomyces; species Streptomyces sp. NPDC031365. Next base: position 67,438 of record NZ_JBVIIM010000028.1, read on the forward strand.
CCGTGATCGTCCTGATAGCGATCGGCATCACGGCCGCGATCAACAGCGACGAGGACAGCTGGGAGGACGACGACTACTACGGTGCCCATACCCCGGTCGTCACCGCTCCGGCCTTCCGCTGACGGGGCGGGAAACGCTGTCCTGCGGGGTGAACGGATCACTATGATCCGATGGTCAGTAAACGGAGGGGAGAGCGTTTCCATGTCCGGCACCAATCCCGCACCCGGTGGGTTCGGGCCGCCGTCCCAGCCCCCGCAGCAGCCGGGCCCGGGTTACGGCTATCCGCAGTCCGGCCCGCCCTACGGCCACTCCTCGGGCGGTGCCCCCCAGGGCATGCCACCCATGCCCTACCCCCAGACACCCGGCTACGCGATGCCCATGCAGCCGAGCAATGGACTCGGCACCACAGGACTGGTGCTGGGCATCATCGGTGTGGTCTGCAGCCTTACCTTCTTCCTGTGGTTCCTCGGCGTGATCCTGGGCATCCTGGCGATCATCTTCGGTGCCATCGGCCGGGGGAAGGCGAACCGTGGCGAGGCCACCAACAAGGGCTCGGCGACCGCCGGGCTCGTCTGCGGCATCGTGGCCACGGTGATCCTGCCGCTGCTCGGCATCCTGCTGTTCGCCGGTGTCATGGGAGGGCTCGGCGCCGCGTCCTGAGGTGAGCCGCCGCGTTCCGGAGGGCCGGTCCGCAGGGACCGGCCCTCCGCCGTGTGCGAAGACCTCTGTTCAGCCGGCGCGCAGCCGTCTGCGGGCTTCCATCAACGCGAAGCCCAGCAGGTTCGGCCCCCGCCACCGCTCTGGGTCCATCGCCCCCTCGGCGTCCGCCGCGAGGCCGATGCCCCACACCCGGTCCACCGGGCTCGCCTCGACCAGCACCCTCTCGCCCGTGTTCAGCAGAAACGTCCGCAGGCCGTCGTGGGCCGCGAACTTGTGCACGCTGCCCTCGACGACGATGCCGAACCGCTCCCGGCGCCACACCGCCTCGTCGAAGCCCCGCACCAGCCGCCCCGCCTTCTTCGCCTGCGAGGGGTGCTCCGCGTCCAGCACCCGCCGCTCACCTTCGGGGTCCGCGAAGAGCCGGGCCTTGGCCGCCATCATCCAGTGCTCGGCGGTCGCGTACTCCACGCCGTCCACCGTGAACGGCGACGGCCACCACTGACTCAGGCAGCCCGCCCCGATCCGCCCGTCCGGCAGCGGCCGGTGTCCCCAGAAGTGCAGGTACCTGATCCTCGCCCCGGCCTCCAGCGCCTCGATCAGCGCCTCCCTGGAACCGATCGTCTCCGTCGTCCCACCCATCGCCACCCCCGTGATCCCTTTCCTGCACGCGAGTCTGGCAGGCACCACGGACACTCCGTACTGCCTTTTCCGTGGTTACTCGACACTCGGTCGACAGATTCCGTTGCGTAATCAAAATTCAACAACGGAATCACTTGTTGGAGTCGGATCGCTCTGTCAGGATCGGCACTCAAATCGAGCTGGAGCCACGCCGCCCCCCTCGGGGACACGGAGGAGAGCGACATGCACAACCCGGGCACCACCACCCCGGAACGATTTCCCGCCCAGGACCGCTTCGCGGACGGCGCGCAGTTCATCGCGGGCCGCCTGGCGAAGGGCACCTCGGGCCGTACCCACGCGGTCGTCGACCCGGCCACCGGCGCGGAGGTGTACACCTACGACCTCGCCGGTCCGGACGACGTCGACGCGGCCGTCGCCGCCGCGCGTGAGGCGTTCGCGGCCTGGGCCGGTGCCACGCCCGGCGAGCGTTCCGACGCCCTGCACCGGTTCGCCGCCGTGGTCGCCGACCGCGCGGAGGACTTCGCCCGTGCGGAGTCGCTCCAGTGCGGCAAGCCGCTGAAGCTGAGCCGCGAGTTCGACGTCCCGGGCACCATCGACAACATCGCCTACTTCGCCGGTGCCGCCCGCCACCTCCAGGGTCAGTCGGCCGGTGAGTACTCCGGCGACCACACCTCCTACGTCCGCCGCGAGCCCATCGGGGTGGTCGGCTCCATCGCCCCCTGGAACTACCCGCTCCAGATGGCCGCCTGGAAGATCCTCCCGGCGATCGCCGCGGGCAACACCATCGTGCTCAAGCCCGCCGAGCTCACCCCGCTGACCTCGCTCCTCTTCGCGCAAGCCGCCACCGACGCCGGAATCCCGGACGGTGTGATCAACGTCGTCACCGGGACCGGCAGGGAGGCCGGTGAGCACCTGGTCGGCCACCCCGACGTGGCCATGACCTCCTTCACCGGTTCCACCGCCGTCGGCAAGCGGGTCGCCGAGATCGCCACCGCCACCGTCAAGCGCCTCCACCTCGAGCTCGGCGGCAAGGCCCCGTTCGTCGTCTTCGACGACGCCGACCTCGACGCCGCCGTCAACGGCGCGGTCGCGGGCGCGCTGATCAACACCGGGCAGGACTGCACCGCCGCCACGCGCGCGTACGTGCAGCGTCCCCTCTACGAGGCGTTCGTCGCGCATGCGGCCGCCCTGATGGAGACCGTCCGGCTCGGCGACCCCTTCGCCCCCGGCACCGACCTGGGTCCGCTGATCTCGCACGTCCAGCGCGACCGGGTGGCCGGCTTCGTCGACCGGGCGCGCGCCTACGCGCGCGTCGTGACCGGGGGTGAGACACCCCTGGGCGAGCTCGGGAACGGCGCGTACTATCGCCCCACGCTCATCGCCGACGCGGCGCAGGACAGCGAGGTCGTGCAGTCCGAGATCTTCGGTCCGGTGCTGACCGTCCTGCCCTTCGACACCGACGACGAGGGCATCGCGCTCGCCAACGACACTCCGTACGGGCTCGCCGCCTCCGCCTGGAGCCGGGACGTGTACCGGACGGGCCGGGCCACCCGGGAGATCAAGGCGGGGTGCGTGTGGATCAACGACCACATCCCGATCATCAGCGAGATGCCGCACGGCGGCTATAAGGCGTCCGGCTTCGGCAAGGACATGTCCGCGTACTCGTTCGAGGAGTACACGCAGATCAAGCACGTCATGTTCGACAACACGGCGGTGGTCCGCAAGGACTGGCACCGCACCGTCTTCGGGGACCGATAGAAGCCGGGCCGCCCGACCGCGGCCCCCTCCCGAAAGGGCACCACGCGCATGGAGCAGTACGAGCCCGACCGCCTCTCACCGGCCCAGGAGGCCGCCGTACGGCGCGGTTTCCGCACCGGCAGGGCGGCACTGACCCGCCGTTCCGTGCTGCGCGCCTCCGCGGGCGGCGCGCTCACGGCCGGCGGACTCGGCGCACTGAGCGCCTGCGGCATCCCCGCCGCCGGAAACACCCGGGGCGGCGTCTCGGCGGAGGACCACTCGGAGGAGGAGAAGTCCGTCAACTTCTCCAACTGGACCGAGTACATGGATGTCGACGAGAGCGGGCGCGAGCACCCCACGCTGGACGCGTTCACGAAACGCACCGGCATCAAGGTCAAGTACACCGAGGACATCAACGACAACACCGAGTTCTTCGGCAAGATCAAGCCGCAGCTCGCCGCCGGCCAGGACTCCGGCCGCGACATCATCGTCCTCACCGACTGGCTGGCCGCCCGCCTGATCCGCCTCGGCTGGGTGCAGAAGCTGGACCCCGCCAACCTCCCGAACGCCTTCACCAACCTGTCGGCCCAGTTCCGCAATCCCGACTGGGACCCCGGCCGCGCCTACTCCTACCCCTGGCAGGGCATTTCCACGGTCATCGCCTACAACAAGAAGGCGCTCGACGGCATCGAGGTGAAGACCCTCTCCGACCTGCTGGACAATCCGGGGCTCAAGGGGCGCGTCGGTCTCCTGACCGAGATGCGGGACACCGTCGGCATGACCCTGCTCGACATGGACAAGGACCCGGCGAAGTTCTCCGCCGACGACTACGACGGGGCGATAGCCCGTCTGCAGAAGGCTGTCGACAAGGGGCAGGTCCGCCGCTTCACCGGCAACGACTACACGGCCGACCTCGCCAAGGGGGACTTCGCGGCCTGTCTCGCCTGGGCCGGCGACGTCGTCCAGCTCAAGGCGGACAACCCGGACATCGAGTTCCTGATCCCTGACAGCGGCTACATGACGTCCAGCGACAACATGCTGATTCCGAACAAGGCCCGGCACAAGACGAACGCCGAGCGGCTGATCGACTACTACTTCGAGCCGCAGCCGGCCGCCGAGCTCGCCGCCTACATCAACTTCGTCTGTCCCGTCGACGGGGTGAAGGACGACCTCGCGGAGATCGACGAGGACGCGGCGAACAACCCGCTGATCCTGCCCGACAAGGCCATGCAGGCCAAGTCCCGTGCCTTCCGCTCCCTGAGCTCCAAGGAAGAGACGGAATTCGAAGAGAAGTTCGCGAAGCTCACTGGGGCGTGACGAGATGAAGACCACCAAAGACACCACCGCGCCCGGCAACGGCGGGGACGTCCGCCTCACCGGCATCGGCAAGACCTACGGCTCCTTCACCGCCGTACACCCGCTCGACCTGACCGTTCCCCAGGGCTCCTTCTTCGCCCTGCTCGGCGCGTCCGGCTGCGGAAAGACCACCACCCTGCGCATGATCGCCGGCCTGGAGGAGCCCACCGCGGGCACCGTCCACCTCGGTGACCAGGACGTCACCGCGCTGCCGCCGTACAAGCGGCCGGTGAACACGGTCTTCCAGTCCTACGCCCTCTTCCCGCACCTCGACATCTTCGAGAACGTCGCCTTCGGCCTGCGCCGGCGCGGCATCAAGAGCGTGAAGCGGCAGGTCGAGGAGATGCTGGAGCTGGTCCAGCTCGGCGAGCAGGCCCGCAAGAAGTCGCACCAGCTCTCCGGAGGACAGCAGCAGCGCGTCGCCGTCGCCCGCGCGCTGATCAACCATCCCAAGGTGCTTCTCCTCGACGAACCCCTCGGTGCCCTCGACCTGAAGCTGCGCCGCCAGATGCAGCTGGAGCTCAAGCGCATCCAGACCGAGGTCGGCATCACCTTCGTGCACGTCACGCACGACCAGGAGGAGGCCATGACCATGGCCGACACGGTCGCCGTGATGAACGCCGGCCGGGTCGAGCAGCTCGGTTCGCCCGCCGACCTCTACGAGAACCCGCGCACCACCTTCGTCGCCAACTTCCTCGGCACCTCCAACTTCATCGAGGCCGAGGTCGACTCGAAGTCCGGTGGAGAGCTCGTGCTGAAGGCGGGCGGCGGCAAGCTCGTCCTGCCCGAGGCCCGCAACAGCGCTCCCGCGACGACCGGCGGCAAGGTGCTGGTCGGGGTGCGCCCGGAGAAGATCTCCCTCACCCACGCCGACGACGCCGGTGAGATACCCGAGGGACGCAACCGCATCACCGGCCGGATCGCCGACTCCAGCTTCATCGGCGTCTCCACCCAGTTCGTCGTCGACAGCCCGGTCTGCTCCGACTTCGAGGTCTACGTGCAGAACATCGACCGCGACGACCGGCTGGTGCCGGGCGCCGAGATCGTCCTGCACTGGAACCCGGCGCACACCTTCGGCCTGGACGCGGCACAGGACATCGACGCGGGCGTCGAGACGGTCGAGGAAGAGGTCGCCTGATGGCCACGGTCACCGAGGCGCCACCCCTGGCGCCCGCCCCGGAACAAAAACCCCCGCGCAAGCGGGGCCACTGGACGCCGTACTGGCTGCTGCTGCCCGGCCTGCTGTGGCTGTTCGTCTTCTTCGCGCTGCCGGTGATCTACCAGGCCTCCACGTCCGTGCAGACGGGCTCCCTGGAGGAGGGCTACCAGGTCACCTGGCACTTCGCCACCTACTGGGACGCGCTGTCCGACTACTGGCCGCAGTTCGTCCGCTCGGTGCTCTACGCGGCCTCCGCGACCGTGCTGTGCCTGCTGCTCGGCTACCCGCTGGCGTATCTGATCGCCTTCCGCGCGGGACGCTGGCGGAACCTGGTCATGGTCCTGGTGATCGCGCCGTTCTTCACCAGCTTCCTGATCCGCACCCTCGCCTGGAAGACGATCCTCGCCGACGGCGGCCCGGTGGTCGACGTCCTGAACACCCTGCACGTCCTGGACGTCACCGCCTGGCTCGGCTGGACCGCCGGCGACCGGGTGCTGGCCACCCCGCTCGCGGTGGTCTGCGGCCTGACGTACAACTTCCTGCCGTTCATGATCCTGCCGCTCTACACCTCGCTGGAGCGCATCGATCCCCGGCTGCACGAGGCGGCGAACGACCTCTACGCGAGACCGTCGACCACCTTCCGCCGGGTCACCTTCCCGCTGTCGCTGCCGGGCGTGGTCTCCGGCACCATGCTGACCTTCATCCCCGCGTCCGGCGACTACATCAACTCGGATCTGCTCGGATCCACCGACACCCGCATGGTCGGCAACGTCATCCAGTCGCAGTTCCTGCGGATTCTCGACTATCCGACGGCCGCGGCACTCTCGTTCATTCTGATGGCCGCGATCCTCTTCATCGTCACGTTCTACATCCGCAAGTCCGGCACGGAGGATCTGGTTTAAAATGACCTTCGTCAACTGGTTCAAGCGTCATCTCGTCGTCATCGCGGGACTGCTGACCCTCGCGTATCTCCTCCTGCCGAACGTCATCGTCACGGTGTTCTCCTTCAACAATCCGAAGGGGCGCTTCAATTACACGTGGCAGGAATTCTCCACGGACGCGTGGAAGGATCCGTGTGGAGTATCCGGACTGTGCGCCTCGCTGTCGCTCAGTCTCCAGATCGCGCTGTGGGCGACCCTCGGCGCCACCCTGCTCGGCACGATGATCGCTTTCGCACTGGTCCGCTACCGCTTCCGTGCCCGCGGCGCCGTGAACTCGCTGATCTTCCTGCCGATGGCGATGCCCGAGGTGGTCATGGCGGCCTCCCTGCTCACCCTGTTCCTCAACATGGGCGCCCAACTGGGCTTCTGGACGATCCTGATCGCCCACATCATGTTCTGCCTCAGCTTCGTCGTGGTCGCCGTGAAGGCGCGTGTGATGTCGATGGACCCCCGGCTGGAGCAGGCCGCGCAGGACCTGTACGCCGGCCCGGTCCAGACGTTCCTCCGGGTCACGCTGCCGATCGCCGCCCCCGGCATCGCGGCGGGCGCGCTGCTCGCCTTCGCGCTCTCCTTCGACGATTTCGTCATCACCAATTTCAATGCCGGCTCGACCGTCACCTTCCCGATGTTCGTATGGGGCTCCGCCCAGCGCGGAACACCCGTACAGATCAATGTGATCGGTACGGCGATGTTCGTCATCGCCGTGCTGCTGGTACTGGTCTCCATGCTCATCGGCAATCGCCGCAACCGCCAGAAGGCATAGAAACGACGCCGCAATCCCCTGTAGGGAGTTGACATCATGGCCCCGAGCGCCATGAGCCGCTGGACCGAATCCCTTTCCGAAGCACGGCCGGCTTCCTTCTGGCTGGACGACCCCGGCAGGCCCGACCCCGAGCCCGCCCTGACCGGTGCCGACACCTGCGACCTGCTGGTCGTCGGCGGTGGCTACAGCGGGCTGTGGACCGCGCTGATCGCGAAGGAACGCGACCCCGCACGGGACGTCGTGCTGGTGGAGGGCCGCGAGGTGGGCTGGGCCGCCTCCGGCCGCAACGGCGGATTCTGCGCCGCCTCTCTCACCCACGGCCTGCCCAACGGACTGGCCCGCTGGCCGGAGGAGATCCACACCCTGGAGCGGCTGGGCGCCCGCAATCTCGACGCCATCGAGCAGACGGTCACCCGCCACTCCATCGACTGCGACTTCGAACGCACCGGCGAGATCGACGTCGCCACCGAGCCGTACCAGGCCCGGGAGCTCAGGGACTGGTACGAGGAGATCCGGGCCAAGGGCCTCGCCGGGGACATCGAGTACCTGGACACGGAGGCCGTACGGGAGCAGGTGAACTCCCCGACCTTCGCGGCCGGCCTGTACGACCGCCGCGGCGTGGCGATGCTCCACCCCGCCAAGCTCGCCTGGGGACTGAAGCAGGCCTGCCTCGGCCTCGGTGTGCGCGTCTACGAGCACACCCCTGCCCTCACCCTGAAGTCGCACGGAGCCGGTATGGCCGTACGCACCCCGTACGGGGCGATCCGCGCCCGCACGGTGGCGCTCGGCACCAACATCTTCCCCAGCCTGGTGAGACGGGTCCGCGCCTACACCGTCCCGGTCTACGACTACGCCCTGATGACCGAGCCGCTCACCGCCGGGCAGCTCGCCTCGATCGGCTGGAAGAACCGCCAGGGCCTCGGGGACAGTGCCAACCAGTTCCACTACTTCCGGCTGTCCGCCGACCACCGGATCCTCTGGGGCGGCTACGACGCGGTCTACCCCTACGGCGGCCGGGTGCGTGCCGAATACGACGACCGGCCGGAGACGTACGCCAAGCTCGCCGGGCACTTCTTCACCTGCTTCCCCCAGCTCGAGGGCGTCCGCTTCACCCACGCGTGGGGCGGCGCGATCGACACCTGCACCCGCTTCTCGGCGTTCTTCGGCACGGCACACGCGGGGAAGGTGGCGTACGCGGCGGGCTACACGGGGCTCGGCGTGGGCGCCACCCGCTTCGGCGCCGAGGTGATGCTGGATCTGCTGGCGGGGGAGCGGACCGAGCGCACGGAGCTGGACATGGTGCGCAGAAGGCCACTGCCGTTCCCGCCGGAACCGTTCGCCTGGACCGGCATCGCCCTCACCAAGTGGTCCCTGGCCAGGGCGGACGCGCAGGGCGGGCGGCGCAATCTGTGGCTGCGGACGATGGACAGGCTGGGCCTGGGGTTCGACAGCTGAGCCGGCAGCGGGCGTTCGGTGTCCGTAAGGGAAGCGCGGAACACGCTTGCGGAAGGCGCGCGCTGCGCGGGCTGATGACCTGGTCGGTCAGCTGGGACCGGTTCGGAGGCGGGGAGTTCCCGGGGACGTTCGACGGCTGCTTCGGCTGACCAGCAGCCGCAGACCGATCAGCAGCACCGCGCCGAGGCACCAGCTGGCCACCACGTCCAGCGGCCAGTGGTAGCCCCGGCGCACCAGCCCGAAGGAGGCGCCCAGCACCAGGGCGCCGCAGAGCACGACCAGTGAACGGTGTACGGCCGGCGAACGCAGCAGCGGAAGAAGCAGCAGCGTCGCCGCGCCGTACGCCACGACGGCGGTGGCAGTGTGGCCGGAGGGGTAGTAGCCGACCGCCGGGGGCACGGCCGGGGTGCCCGGACGGTCGGTCCACTCCTTCAAGGGGGCGACCAGCACCGGCACCAGCACCATGGCCGCCGCCCCGGCGAGGGGCGGCAGCCACCAGCGGTCACTGCCTCGCGCACGTCCGCGCCACGCGACGTACGCCAGCGCCACCGCCAGGACCGGCACGGCCACCTGGATGTTGCCGAGGTCGGCGAGCACCTCGGAGGTCCGGTCCGGCTGAACGAGGTCCTCGCTCAGCCGCTCGTCGAGATCCACCAGCGGTCCGTCCGCGACGACCTGCCAGGTGATCAGCGCGAAGAGGAGGACGGGCGGTCCCAGCAGCAGCACCATGCCGTCCAGCTTCGCAGGTGGGCGATCACGTACCCGCACCGCCCGTGAACGGCATACGAAGGGGGCGGGGGCCGTGCACGCCGGAATGCCCTGGCCCGTACCGAGCTCCTGGCGCCGGACGGCAGGTTCGAGGAGACCTCGCCGAGGCCCACCGGTTCACACCCGCCGGCGACCGCGCCGAGAGCGGACATCGGAACCCCGGTCACGGCGCGGGCTGCACGGCCTCGGCCGCGGGTGGGACGGGGAAGCGGAGGCGGAGGTGCTGGTGCGTCAGGCGCTGACCGAGTGCGAGCGGGACCTGCATCCCGCTCACCCGCGCACGCGCGAGGTGCGTGTGCTGCCGGCCCGTATCACCGAGGAGGAGCCCTGCCCGTGAACGCCGAAGGGCCGGCGCAAGGGGGGGCGCGCCGGCCCTTCGGGGAACGGCTTGCCGTGTGGAATGCCCGGACGGCCGTCCGGATCGGAACGCCGCGCGCCCCGGGGGGTTTGGGGCGGGCGACCGTCCGATCGTGAGGAGACCCGAAGCCTGCAGGCCCCGGTTGTGTGTGCGCGGAGGCACTACCAGGTCGAAGCTGGGGAGGCCCCGGCCTGAGCCGCCCGCAGTTCCCTGTGGGCGGGGTGTATCTCTCATCCGCGGAGAAACCTACGGCAGGGGGTGGCCCCGCGACAGGGCCAACGGGCTCCTGTCATCCACCCCGCACACGTTCTTCACACCCTCTGCCGTTCACCGGTGGCGGCGGGCCGGGGCAGGCGGCTCACCTGCCCCGATGCCGGCTCAGATGCGCGCGAACGCCTGCTCGATGATGTCGAGGCCCTCGTTCAGCAGGTCGTCGCCGATGACGAGCGGGGGGAGGAAGCGCAGGACGTTGCCGTACGTGCCGCAGGTCAGGACCAGCAGGCCCTCCTGGTGGCAGGCCCTGGCCAGAGCGGCGGTCGCCTCCGGGTTCGGCTCCTTGGTCGCGCGGTCCTTGACCAGTTCGATGGCGATCATCGCGCCACGGCCGCGGACGTCGCCGATGATGTCGAACTTCTCGGCCATGGCGGTGAGACGGGCCTTCATCGCCGACTCGATGCGCATCGCCCTGGCGTTGAGGTCCAGCTCCTTCATCGTCTCGATGGCGCCGAGCGCACCCGCGCAGGCCACCGGGTTGCCGCCGTAGGTGCCGCCCAGGCCGCCCACGTGTGCGGCGTCCATGATCTCCGCGCGGCCGGTGACGGCGGCCAGCGGCAGACCACCGGCGATGCCCTTCGCCGTGGTGATCAGGTCCGGGACGATGCCCTCGTCCTCGCAGGCGAACCACTGGCCGGTACGGCAGAAGCCCGACTGGATCTCGTCGGCGACGAAGACGATGCCGTTGTCCTCGGCGAACGTGCGGACCGCGGGCAGGAAGCCCTTCGCCGGCTCGATGAAGCCTCCCTCACCGAGCACCGGCTCGATGATGACCGCGGCCACGTTCTCGGCACCGACCTGCTTGGAGATCTGATCGATGGCCTGCGCGGCTGCCTCCGGACCCGCGTTCTCCGGGCCGGTCGGCCAGCGGTAGCCGTACGCCACAGGAACGCGGTACACCTCGGGCGCGAACGGGCCGAAGCCGTGCTTGTACGGCATGTTCTTCGCGGTCAGCGCCATCGTGAGGTTGGTGCGGCCGTGGTAGCCGTGGTCGAACACGACGACCGCCTGCCGCCTGGTGTACGCACGTGCGATCTTGACGGCGTTCTCGACCGCCTCGGCGCCGCTGTTGAACAGCGCGGACTTCTTGGCGTGGTCGCCCGGGGTCAGCTCGGCGAGCGCTTCGGCGACGGCCACGTACCCCTCGTACGGCGTCACCATGAAGCAGGTGTGCGTGAAGTCGGCGAGCTGGGCGGAGGCACGGCGTACGACGGCCTCGGCGGAGGCGCCGACGGAGGTCACGGCGATGCCGGAACCGAAGTCGATCAGCCGGTTGCCGTCGACGTCCTCGATGATCCCGCCACCGGCCCTGGCGGTGAACACGGGCAGTACGGAGCCCACGCCCTGCGCGACCGCCGCGGTGCGGCGGGCCTGCAACTCCTGCGACTTGGGGCCGGGGATGGCGGTGACGACGCGGCGCTCCTGCGGAAGTGCGGTCATGCGGGGCTCCTGGGGGGTGTTTCGGACACGTGCGTTCTTTTCTCGCAGGCTAGGGCCGCCGATGAGGCCTGGGCATGCTCCATGTGGGCGTTGTGCGGGGCCCCGGCTTGTCCGTCGTGGACATAGCGGGGTGGCGCTGCCCGGGCCGCGGGCAGTCGTGCCTCCCCGCGCCCGGACGAAGCCGGGAGCGGGGAGGGCGGGCGCGGCGGCACCCCGCGAACGCGGGCAGCCGCGGCCCACCCCCTGCCCTCCCACGGCCACGTAAACGGTGGACTCCGTCTGTCGGGGCGTTAGATTGGCTCGCTGATGGAGGATGGCGCGGCTGCTCAGGGGGCAAGGGCGATGGACAGCGACGGTACCCAGGACGCGCGGGGCACGCATGCCCATCCCGTACCCCGCCCCGCGGGGCCGCCGGACGTACCGGCGACGCCGCCACCACCCGGCGTACCCCCCGTACCCGGACAGGCCCCGGGCGTACCCCCCGTACCCGGACAGGCTCCCCGGCCCTCGTCCGCCGTGGCCGCCTGGCTCGACGCGGCCAGGCCGGGCGCCCACCCCGGTATCTGGCGGTTCGGCTACCACCCGCCGAAGCAGGCCACGGAACGGCTCGCACCGGTGACCGTCGCCGGCATGCTCGTCCCGCTCGCCCTCGCGGCCCTTGTCTGGTCGCTCTGGCAGCGCGGCATCACCTCGTACCAGGTCGCCCCCCTGAGGGCCTTCACGCCGGACGACTGGTGGTGGGGCGGCACGGTCATCTCGCCCAAGGTGTTCGAGGGACGGGAGGTGCCGTCCCCGGGGTCGGAAGCCCTCGTGGTCTACGAAGGCGTCTCCTTCGCCGTACTGGCGGTCGCGGTGGCCGTGCTGGGCAGCTGGCGCGCCATCGTCCGCCACTACGTGGGCCGCAGGCCCCAGCCCGCCCGTGCCCTCGTCGCCGCGCTCCTCGCCCTCGTCGCCCTCGGCTTCGTCTTCCCCGACGCGTTCCCGTTCGTCGGATGGTCCCCGGTGCCGGTCGTCGACCCGCTTCTCTCCCTGACGGTCCTGATCACGGACAGTTACAGCCTGATGGCGTCCTCCGTCTTCACGAACACGCTGTACGCGGTCGTCACGCTGCTCGTGGTGTGGCCGTTCGCCCGCCTCGGCGCCTGGCTGCCGTACGCGAAGGAGCTGCTCGCCCGTAGCCGGGGGAGCGCCGCCCCCAGCACCTCCGTGCCCGACCGCCCCCGCTCCCAGTGGCCGGACCTGCGTGAGGCGGGCCAGCACGAGGCGGCCGACCTGCTCACCGCCGAGGTCATCGCCGGCCGTATGAACGACGTCGACTGCACCCGCATCGAGCACGCCTTCGCCGCCGCCCGGCGCGGTGCCACGCCGGGCGCCTTCCGTGACACCGTTCTGCGGCAGGCCGGCGCGGCCTGGACCCACCCCTCCGGCGCCCGGGACCTGCCGCGCCGGACCGCCCGCCACGACCTGCTCGCCGAACAGGTGCGGATCGGCAGTTGGGTGGCGGCCGAACGCGCCCCGCAGCCGTACCGCGGTGCCGGGGCGGCCCTCGGCCCGGACGTCCTCGGCACCTCGCTGCTCGCCGTCGGCCCCTCCGGATCCGGCAAGACCGCCACCCTGGTCGAGCCGGTGACCGAGGCGCTCGCGCTCCAGGCGCTCACCGGGCGCTGTTCCGTGGTCGCTGTCTCCGCCGCGGGGAACCCGCTCGGCGCGGACGACGCCTTCGACGTGATCGTGCGGATCGGTGACACGTCCTCGGTGTACGACCTCGACCCGTACGCCGAGTCCGACGATCCGGACGAGGCGGCCGGCGTCCTCGCCGAGGCGCTGGCCGGCGACCTCGACACGGTCGGCACGCAGAGCGCCGCCACGACGCTGGCGCAGCTGCTCGGCCCGTTCCGTGCGGTGCACGGCCGCTACCCCGCCCTGCCGGAGCTGCGCGAGCTGCTGGAGGGCGAGGAGAGGGCGCTGACGCCGCTGCGGGAGGCGCTTTCCGCGAGCGGGGACGACGTCATGCGCCGTGAACTCGACGCGCGCGCCCGGCAGACGGGCACGCCGGGCGACACGGGCCGGGCCCTCGCCGACCGGCTCGCTCTGCTCAACCGGCCGGTGTTCGCGGACTTCTTCGGCGGCGGCGGCCCCGGCAGGCCGTTCTCCCTGCGCGCGATCGCCCACCACCCCCTGCGGGTGCGGATCGACCTGCCCGAGCGCGGACACGAGGAGGCCGGCCGCCTCATCACCAGGCTGGTCCTCGCACAGTTCCACGCCGTCGTCCGGGAGGGTCGGCGCGCGCACTTCGCCTGCCTGGTCCTGGACGACGCGACCGGCACGGTCACCGCGGAGTCGGTGCGCCGCATCCAGCGACTGCGCTCACAGAACGCGGGCGTGCTGCTCGCCCTGCGTACCGTCGCCGACGTCCCCGAGGCGCTGCACGGGCCGCTCTACGGGGCCGTGGGCTGCCGTATGGCGTTCTCCGGTGTCACCACCTGGGACGGCAACCGGTTCGCGCAGACCTGGGGCACCGAGTGGGTGGAGACGACGGAGGTCGCCAAGCACACGGTCTTCGCCGACCAGCCGATGACCCGTGCGCTGCACGCGCTGCGCAAGCTGGTGACCGGCAGGCGGGTGACGACGGACGCGGTGACGGTCCGGCAGGTCGAGCGGGAGCGCTGGTCCGCCTCCGAGCTGGCGCACACGGTGCCCGCGGGGCACGCGGTGCTGTCGTTGACGACCGTCAAGGGCGAGCACGCGCCCCCGCTGCTGGTGGACCTGCGGGAGTGAGCCGTCCGGGCAGCCGGTGACCGTACAGTGAGGCAGAATCGACACGGGCCGTTCATACGCGGCGGCCAAAGGATCACCGAGTTCTCACACACCCGACGCAGACCCGAAGGCTCAAGGTCCCGATGCCCCCGACGCTCGCCTCGCTCGTCCACCACTCCGCGCTCAAGCTGACCGTGCGCGCGGGCGAGGACCGCCTCGACGTACCCGTCCGCTGGGCGCACGCCAGTGAACTCGCCGACCCCGTGCCCTACATGGAGGGCGGGGAGCTGCTGCTGATCACCGCGCTCAAACTCGACGCCGAGGACCGGGAGGCGATGCGCCGCTATGTGAAGCGGCTGGCGGGGGCGGGCGTCGTCGGTCTCGGATTCGCCGTCGGCGTCCACTACGAGGACATCCCCGACGCCCTCGTCGACGCGGCACGCGCGGAGGGCCTGCCGCTGCTGGAGGTGCCGCGCCGCACCCCCTTCCTCGCGATCAGCAAGGCCGTGTCCGCCGCCATCGCCGCCGATCAGTACCGCGCGGTGACCGCGGGCTTCGCCGCCCAGCGGGAACTGACACGACAGACGCTGAGCGACGGCCCGGAGGGCCTGCTGGCCGCGCTCGCCGCCCAGGTCGACGGATGGGCCGCGCTCTACGACGCCTCGGGTGCCGTCGTCGCGGCGGCACCGGAGTGGGCGGGGCGGCGCGCCGCACGGCTCACCGCGGACGTGAACCGGCTGCGGGAGCGGCCCGCGCCCGCGTCCTCCGTCGTGGCGGGCCCGGACAACGAGGACCGCGTCGAACTGCACTCCCTCGGCACCGGCCGGCGTCCCCGCGCGGCGCTCGCCGTCGGAACGGCGGCGGCCCCCGGCACCGCCGAGCGGTACGCCGTCCATTCCGCCATCGCGCTGCTCACCCTCACCACGGAACGCTCCCGCTCCCTGCGCGTGGCCGAGCAGCGCATCGGCGCCGCCGTGCTGCGCATGCTGCTCGCCGGGGAACCCGATCACGCCCGCGCGGTGGCCGGGGACCTGTACGGCGGCCTCCTCGACGCGCCCTTCCGGATCATCGTCGCCGTTGGCAGCGAGGCGCACGGTGACGGCCTCGGGGCCCTCGCCGAGACCGCGGATTCCGCCGCTGCCCGCTCGGGGGAGTCGGTGCTGGTCGTGCCGGAGGGGGACCGGCTGGTCGTCCTGGCCGCCGACGGCGGCGCCGCGGTGGCCGCCTGCTGCGACCACGCCGCCGCGCGGGAGGCGGCCCGCAAGGCCGACGAGGACGACCTGGTGATCGGGCTGTCCGCCCCGGCCGGGCCGATCGCCGCGTCCGCCGCCTACAAACAGGCGGAACAGGCGTTGTCGGTGGCCAGGAGGCGGGGCAGGGTGCTGGTGGAGCACGAGCACATGGCCGCCGGGTCCGTGCTGCCGCTGCTCGCCGACGACGCGGTCAGGGCATTCGCCGACGGGCTGCTGCGGGCACTGCGCGAACACGACGCGACCGGCCGCGGCGACCTCGTCGCCTCCCTGCGCGCCTGGCTCTCCCGGCACGGCCAGTGGGACGCCGCGGCCGCCGACCTCGGCGTCCACCGCCACACCCTGCGCTACCGCATGCGCCGCGTCGAGGAGATCCTCGGCCGCTCCCTCGATGATCCGGACGTCCGCATGGAGCTGTGGCTGGCACTCAAGGCGACATCGTCCGAGACCGGCTGAGCGGCGCCGGGGCAGCCCGGCGGACACCGCCCCTCCGCCGCTCCCCTCCCCCGACCGGAGGCCCCCTCCGGCCCCCGGCGGCACGCCCCGTGGCCGTTCTCCGGCTCCTGCACGGATGCGCCAACGGCGGCCCGGGCACGCGGGGCCCGGGCCGGGCGGTCACCTGCCGGTGTGGTCCTCTGGGGCCGTGTGCCGGGCGGTCACTTACCGGTGTGGTCCTACAGGGCCGTGTGCCGGGCGGTCACTTACCGATCTAATCCTCTGGGGCCGTGAGCCGGAACGACCGCCCAGCGGCGCGCCCCTTCCCGGGCCTTGCGCGGTGGCGTCCTCGCGGCCGTCCTCCGGGCCCCGCGCGGATGCCTCGCACTGCGCCCCGGTGGCCGCGTGCGCGGGCCGAACGGCTGCCCGGGGCGTGCCCGTGCGGGGGAGCGGCGCGTCAGCGGTGGCTCCGTGGCCCCGCGTGGTGGTGGCACCGTCTTTGTGCCGATGCGGCGCACTGCTGCCCGGCATCCGGACGTGCCGGACAAGCGCCCGCCCGGCGGCGCGCCCCTACCGTGGACCCAGAAACCCAGTACACCCCCTACGCGGAAGGGCCGGGACTCCCCATGTCTTCCACCCACGCCTTCTGGCTCGCCGGCCGCCAGGCCACCGGCGAGGCCGCCTTCGACGTCACCTCCCCCTGGGACGGCCGGGTCGTCGGCACGGTGAGCGTGCCGTCCGACGCCCAGGTCGAGGAGGCCGTGGCCGCCGCGTACGCCGTACGGGACGAGTTCGCCGCCACGCCCGCCCATGTCCGTGCCGCCGCGCTGGACCATGTCAGCCGGCGCCTCGCCGAGCGCACCGAGGAGATCGCCCGGCTGATCTCCGCCGAGAACGGCAAGCCGGTGAAGTGGGCCCGCGGCGAGGTCGGCCGTGCCGTCTCCGTGTTCCGCTTCGCGTCCGAGGAGGCCCGGCGGTTCAACGGCGGTGAGGCGCAGCGCCTGGACACCGACGCCGGCGGCCAGGGGCGGCTCGCGTTCACCCGCCGCTTCCCCAAGGGCGTCGTCCTCGGCATCGCACCGTTCAACTTCCCGCTGAACCTGTGCGCCCACAAGATCGCCCCGGCGATCGCCGCCGGTGCCCCGATCGTCCTGAAGCCGGCGCCCGCCACGCCCCTGTCCGGACTGCTCCTCGGCGAGTTGCTCGCCGAGACCGGGCTGCCCGTCGGCTCGTGGAGCATCCTCCCGGTCCCCAACGACCGTATGCCAGCCCTCGTCCAGGACGAGCGGCTGCCGGTGATCTCCTTCACCGGCTCGGAGAAGGTGGGCTACGCGATCATGGACTCGGTGCCGCGCAAGCACTGCACCCTGGAGCTGGGCGGCAACGGCGCGGCCGTGGTCCTCGCCGACTTCGCGAGCGACGAGGACCTGGACAGGGCCGCACAGCGCATCGCGACCTTCTCCAACTACCAGGGCGGTCAGTCCTGCATCTCCGTGCAGCGCGTGATCGCCGACGCGTCGGTGTACGACCGGCTGCTGCCGCGCATCGTCGCCGCCGTCGAGGCACAGGTCACCGGCGACCCCAACGATGACGCGACCGATGTCGGCCCGCTGGTCAGCGAGGAGGCCGCACAGCGCGTCGAGGCGTGGGTGCAGGAGGCCGTCGACGCGGGCGCCGCCCTCCTCACCGGCGGCAAGCGCGACGGCGCCTCCTACGCGCCGACCGTGCTCACCGGCGTACCGGCCGATGTGACCCTCTCCTGCGAGGAGGTCTTCGGACCGGTGCTGACCGTGCGGAAGGTGGACGGCGAGGCCGAGGCCTTCGCCGCCGTCAACGACTCCAAGTACGGGCTCCAGGCGGGTGTGTTCACCCACGACCTGCAGACCGCCTTCCGGGCCCACCGCGCCCTGGAGGTCGGCGGCGTGGTCATCGGCGACGTGCCCTCCTACCGCGCCGACCAGATGCCGTACGGCGGCGCCAAGCAGTCCGGTGTGGGCCGCGAGGGCGTGAAGTTCGCGATGGACGACTACACCTACGAGCGCGTGATGGTCCTCACCGGCCTCGCCCTCTGACCCGGCGCTCCCGCGAGGCGGGCCGTCCGGGCGCCGGCGGGCCGGAAGCCGAAGCCTCCCCGGAAACGGGAGGCTTCGGCGTGCCGTGGCAGGGCGGGTGGCGGCCGTCGCGCCGCCGCCTGCCGCCGCTGGGACGGCTCCGGCCGGGTCAGGCCCGTGCTCCCGCCACTCCCGTCGACTCGAACGTCGCCATGTCCCGCAGTGCGCGAACCGCCGACTGGACCAGGGGCAGCGCCAGCACCGCCCCCGTGCCCTCCCCGAGGCGCAGACCCAGATCGATCAGGGGGTGCAGGCCGAGCTGCCGCAAGGCGATCGCATGGCCCGGCTCCACCGAGCGGTGGCCCGCGACGCAGGCGTCCACCGCGGCCGGGGACAGTGCCGTGGCGACCAGGGCCGCCGAGGTGGCGATCACGCCGTCCAGGATGACCGGGATCCGGTGCGCGGCCGCGCCCAGGACGAAGCCCGCGAGGGCCGCGTGTTCCAGGCCGCCGACCGCGGACACGACCCCGACCGGGTCGGCCGGATCCGGGGTGTGCAGGGCCAATGCCCTGCGCACGACGTCCACTTTGCGCAGGAGTGTCTCGTCGTCGATCCCCGCCCCGTGGCCCGTGGCGGCGGCCGGGTCCGCGCCCGTGAACGCCGCGATCAGGGCCGCGGAGGGCGTGGTGTTGCCGATGCCCATGTCGCCGGTCATCAGGCAGCGGCAGCCGTCCGCGATCAGCTCCTCCGCCACCTCGATGCCGGTCTCCAGCGCCCGCGTGGCCTCCTCACGGGTCATCGCCGGGCCCTTGGTGAAGTCCGCCGTGCCGTTGCGGACACGGCGGCGCATCAGCTTGTCCGGCGTGACAACGGGCCAGTCCGGGGAGCGAGTCGCCACCCCGACGTCCACCACGACCACCCGCGCCCCGACCTGTGCCGCCAGGGTGTTCACCGCCGCGCCGGACTCCAGGAAGTTGGCGACCATCTGCGTCGTCACCTCCTGAGGCCAGACGGTGACACCCTGAGCGTGCACGCCGTGGTCGGCGGCGAAGACGGCCACCACGGCCGGTTCGGGCATCGGCGGGGGGCAGGTGCCGGACAGCGCCGCCAGGCGGATCGAGATCTCTTCCAGCCTGCCCAGTGAGCCGGGCGGCTTGGTGAGGTGGCCCTGACGGTCTTCGGCTGCTGCGTACGCCGACGGATCCGCCGGGGTGATGGCGGCCACGGTGCGTTCCAGCAGGCTGCCGACGGGGACGGGGACGGGGACGGGGACGGGGACGGGGACGGGGACGGGCGAACGTGTCGGTTCGGAGCCGGACGACGGCATCACGACGGGAGTCCTTCCGGGTTCGGCGGGGCTCCACGCCGCCGTGACGGACCGCGCCGGAGGACGTCGAGGCGAGTCGCGTCGACACGCGCCCGGTCGCGGGACGGGCGGAATATCCTGGCTCCCGGATCTCGACGTCCGGCGACCGGTGGCGCTGTGCGCGGCCGGTACGGCCCGGACGGCGGCGTCTGTCTCCGGCCTTCCCGGCTGTCGGCTCCCGCCGGCTGCCAGTGGCCTTCGTCGGGAGACGACTCCCCGGTCACAGTGGCGGGCCCGCCCCGGAGTTGGGTCCTGCGACCCGCACCGGAGTTCCTCCGCGTCCGTCCCGCACATACTGACACACGGCGCACACGGGTGACATCACACCCGGACGGCATGACCCGCGGACGCTGTCCACGCCCGGACGGACGGTCCGGGGCGGACGGGACGACCCCTTGAACCCAAGAACTTCGCGAAGTCCGGGTACCGGGCCCCTCCCTGTGCCGGCCGCGTCCGGACCCTCAACCGGAGAAGCCGGCCCGCGCGAGCCGCAGCGGCCCGCGCAGGCGCAGACGCACGTCGTGCACGCCGTCGATGGCGGCGCAAGACGCACGGAGCGTGGTGTAGGCGTACGGTCCCGGCGTGGGCGCCCCGGGGGACAGCGCGGCAAGCACCGGGCCGCCGTCGAGTGAGAACTCGACCGTGCCGCCGCCGGACACGTCCACCGTCACCTCCGTCACGCCGGAGCCGAAGTCGCAGCCGCGGAAGAGCACTTCGCCGCCCTCTCCGGCCACGGCCGTGACCGAGTCGCCCCCCGCCTTCGTCCGGTCGACGATCTCGGTGCCGCTCTGCTCGTCGAAGTCGACGGCGTCCAGGCCGCGTTCGACGACGGGACGCGGGGCGGCCGGCTCACCCTCCAGCGTGACGGTGGTCCGGACCCGTAGGTCCTCGCTGGAGGCACCCACCAGCAGTTCGTACGCCCCCGGCTCCACCCGCCACCGGCCGGCCGCCACGTCCCAGAACGCGAAGGCGGACAGTGGCAGGACGAAGGACAGCCCGGCCGTCTCCCCGGGCGCCAGCGTCACCCGCCGGTGGGCCAGCAGCTCGCGGCGCGGACGCGGGACCGACGGGTCCACGGCCCGCGCGTAGAGCTGGGGCACCTCGTCGGCTGTCACGTCACTGGTGTTGGTCACCGTGAACCCGGCACGCACCGTCGAGTCGACGATCCGGGTCGTCACCTCCCCGTAGGAGAAGGACGCGTAGGAACAGCCGTGTCCGAACGGGAACAGCGGTGTGCCCTCGAAGTACAGATAGGTCTGCCGGGAGCCGATCACGTCGTAGTCGAGGAGGTCCGGCAGGTCGGCGTCGTCGGCGTACCAGGTCTGCGGCAGCCGGCCCGCGGGGGAGACGTCACCGGCGAGCACCCGGGCCAGGGCGGTGCCCGCGGCCTGGCCACCGTGCGCGGTCCACAGCATCGCCGGGAGGTCCGCCGGGTCCACCGCGTACGGGTAGGCCGAGACCAGCGCCAGCACCGTGTTCGGGTTGGCGGCGCGGGCCGCGCCCAGCAGCAGTTCCTGCTGGGCGGGCAGGCGCAGCGTCGTGCGGTCCTCGGTCTCGCGCCCGTTGATGTGCGGATCGTTGCCCGCGACCACCACGACCACGTCGGCCCGGGCGGCGGCGCGCGTCACCGCGTCCTCCCCGCGCTCGGTGACGACCAGCTCGAAGACCTCGGGACGCTCCTCGGCAACCTTCACGCCGTCGGCGGCGACCTGCACATGGCGTCCCGTCCCCACATGCCGCAGGAGGTGACCGTCCCCGTGCGGTTCCAGCCGGAACGTCTCCTGCACGACCCAGCCGCCCGGCTGGTCGGCGGAGGCACGCACGTACCCGTCCTCGGCGACCGAGAGATAACGGCCGTCGGGTGCGCGCAGAGTGAGCACGCCCTCGCCCCAGTCGACCAGGGCCAGTTCGGTACCGGACGCCCTCGCGGTGAGCGGCGGCAGATCGGTACGTCCCGCCAGCAGCGCAGGGTCGAGGGCGCCCTCGGCACCGCGCGCCGCACCTGGGGCATCCGGCGCGGGCGGGACGTGCAGGAACGTGCCGTCGGAGGTCTTCAGCAGGACGCGGTCCACCCCCTCGGCGAACTCCACGCGGTCGGCGCCGAACCGTTCGTAGAGACCTTCCAGCGGGGTGGAGCGGTGGAGGAGGCTGCCGCTGTACCAGTCGAGCTTGCACTCGTCGGCGAGCAGCCCGACGACCGCGACGCGGGTGCCCGGGGCGAGCGGCAGCAGGCCGTCGTTCTTGAGCAGGACGACCGCCTGCTCGGCGGCCTCCTGGGCGAGTGCCCGGTGCTCCGGGGTGTCGAAGGCCTCTTCCCCGGCGTACGGGTCCGCGCCCGGTTCGAACTCGCCGAGCCGGAACCGCACCGAGAGCTGACGGCGGACGGCCGCGTCGATGTCCGCCTCCGTCAGCAGCCCCTGTTCCAGGGCGCCCCTGACCCGCCCGATGATGACGGAACTGTCCGTGCCGTGGTCGGTGAAGCTGTCGACACCGGCCCGCAGCGCCGCCGCGGTGGCCTCCTCGTGGGTGTCGAAGTAGTGCTCGGAGTCGACCAGGTTGGACGGCGCGCCGGCGTCCGAGCAGACCAGCAGGTCCTGTTCGCTCCAGGCGCGCAACTGCTCGCCCAGATACGGCGACACGTGGTTGGGGCGGCCGTTGACCAGGTTGTACGCCGGCATCACCCCGGCCACGGTGCCCGCCTCGACCGTCTCCCGGAAGGCGCGCAGGTCGTACTCGTGCAGCACGCGCGGGCGCACGGAGCTGGAGGAGGTGTCGCGGTCCGTCTCGTTGTTGTGTGCCAGCCAGTGCTTGAGCACGGGCGCCGTGCGCCAGTACGCCGGATGGTTGCCGCGCAGGCCCAGCGTGTAGGCCGTGGCGATCGCCGAGGTGAGCTTCGGGTCCTCCGAGTACCCCTCCTCGTTGCGGCCCCACAGGGGGTGGCGCAGCAGGTTGACGGTCGGGGCCCAGACGTTGAGGCCGACGCGCTCGTCCCGCGCGCGCATCGCACGCGCCTCCCGGGAGACCGCCTCGCCCACCCGGCGCACCAGCTCCTGGTTCCAGGTCGCACCCAGGCCGACGGCCTGG
The DNA here is from genome assembly GCF_055569765.1 of Streptomyces sp. NPDC031365. Lineage (NCBI taxonomy): Bacteria > Bacillati > Actinomycetota > Actinomycetes > Kitasatosporales > Streptomycetaceae > Streptomyces > Streptomyces sp. NPDC031365. Next base: position 89,930 of record NZ_JBVIIM010000028.1, read on the forward strand.
GGGAACACCGTCGCCGGGCCCATCCAGGCGACCCCGTGCAGAGCCTCCTGGCCGGTGCGGAAGGCGGCGATACCCAGGCGCTCGACAGCCGGCCCGAACTGGTGCAGGAATCCGGTCTTCTCGTCCAGGGTGAGCCGCGACAGAAGGTCGTCGATGCGCTTCGCGAGGGGCAGCCCCGTGTCGCGGAAAGGCGGCGTAGGCGGCGTATGTGCGGTCACGTGGGTTCCCCTCGGGATGGAGCGGCGAAGCACTTTCGAAGCGCTTCGATGCTCATTCGGGTCGGGGGTGGGTGTCAAGGGATCCGGGAGGATCGGATCGGACGCCTTTCTGTCGGCTCCTGGCTCCTGTACCTGCGTCGCGATCACGCATACATCCGAGCAATCTTGGATGCGGCCCTTGTGTGCCCCTGGGTGTTCACTTAACCTCGCAGCAACATCGAAGCGCTTCGACTGTGAGGCCCGCCGCGTGCGGCCCAGCCCCCGCCGAAGACCGCTTCGGCTCAGCCAGTTCCACTGAAGACACCGCAGCCGACGGCCACCTGCCGGGTGTCCTGGTGCGCCATGAAGGGTTGACGCAATGACGCCGAACGCCTCCAACTCCTCCGGACCCAGCCGGAGAAGCTTCCTCGCCTCCACGGCGGTCGTCACCGCAGCGGTGGCCGGAGGAATCCCGCTGCTCTCCGCCTGCGGGGGTGAGCAGGAGGGCCGCAAGGAGGGCACCACCTCCGGCAAGGAGGCCGAGAAGCTCCTCCCGGCGTTCGTGGCGTCGGCCGTCGTCACCCCCGACATCCCGGCGAAGAACGGGTCGGCGGCCGGCTTCACCAAGGCGATACCGACGGCCGAACTGAAGACGTCGGTGCCCAAGGCGCTGGGCAGCGGCGGCAAGCTGAAGATCATGTCCCCCTTCTGGGGCACCCCGCCCAAGGGTGACAACCCGTACTACACGGCGATGAACAAGGCCGTCGGCGTCGAGGTCACCTGGCAGAACCAGGACGGCGTCACGTATGACCAGAAGCTCGGCGCGGTCCTCGCCTCCAGCGACATCCCGGACGTCGTGGTCGTCCCCGGCTGGAACCTGATGGGCCGCATCCCCAGTGCCGTCAACGCCAAGTTCGCCGACCTCGGGCCCCATCTCGCCGGGGACAAGGTCAAGGACTACCCCAACCTCGCGGCCGTCCCCACCGAGGCCTGGCAGCGCGGCATCTTCGGCGGACAGCTCCGGGGCGTCCCGATGCCCGCCCCCTACGTCACCGACATCGCGCCCCTGTACCGCAAGGACCTGTTCGCGAAGAACGGGTACGGCGTCCCGAAGAGCCCCGACGAATTCCTCACCTGGGCCAAGGAGGCCACCGACGCCAAGGCCAAGCTCTGGGCCTGCGACGACATGAAGTGGACCGCCTTCAACATCTTCGGCGTCCTCTCCGGCAGCGACAAGGCCCTCTGGTGGAACCTCGAGGGCGACAAGCTGGTCAACCGCGTCGAGACCGAGCAGTACCTCGAGGCGCTGGAGTGGACCCGCAAGCTCTACGCCGCCGAAGTGGTCCACCCCGACGCGGTCCAGGGCAAGACGGGCGGCAACGCGGGCAACCGCTTCACCGCGGGTGAGGTGCTGGTCTACAACCAGAACATCTCCGACTGGTGGGGCAAGACCGCCGAACAGCGCACCCAGAACCCGGACTTCGAGATGGGGGCGTTCGACATCTTCGGCCCCGGCGGCGGCGATCCGACGCTGTGGGCGGTCCAGCCGGCCAACATCTTCACCTTCGTCTCCAAGAAGGCGACCGAACAGCAGATCAAGGACTTCCTCGCCCTCTGCAACTTCTGCGCCGCGCCCTACGGCACCAAGGAGTTCATGCTCACCGCGTACGGAGTCGAGGGTACCGACTACGCGGTCGAGGGCGGGCTCCCGGTCAAGACCCAGCAGGGCGTCAACGAGGTCAACGGCGCCTACGACTACACCGGCAACCCGGCCCCGTACATCGCCTACCCCGACCTTCCGGACGTCACCAGGGCGATGGTCGAGTGGCAGCAGCGCATGGGTGCCTTCACCAAGAAGTCCTCCTTCTTCGGCCTCACCGTCACCGAGCCCAACCGCTGGTCGAACCTCGCCGACGACTTCGAGCAGCTCGAGGACGACGTGGTGCGCGGCCGCAAGAAGATCAGCGATGTGCAGCAGGCCGTGTCCGACTGGAAGAGCAAGGGCGGCGACCAACTGCGCGACTGGTACAAGAAGCTGCTCGACGACCACGGCTCGGCGAAGTGACCCGGGGCTGACGCGAGGAGAAGGCCGTGTCGCACAGTACGGTGCCCCGGGGCACCACCGAGGCGCAGACCTCTCAGGACCCGACGGCGGGCAACGGGGATGCCCCCGGGCCCGGGAGGCGGGGCGCAGGGAAGAAGCCGGGGAAGAGGGCCGGCGAGAGGGCGGAGACGCCCGGGAAGGCTTCGGGGAAGCTGGGCCTCCGGCTCAGGTTCCGGCGTGACCGCACGCTGATCCTGATGACGGTGCCGGCCCTGCTGCTGATCCTGGTGTTCAACTACATACCGATCCTCGGCAATGTGGTCGCCTTCCAGGACTACGACCCGTATCTCAGCGAGAACGGCTTCGTCGCCATCTTCGAGAGCCCCTGGATCGGGGTCGAGCAGTTCGAGCGCATCTTCGCCGACTCGGCCTTCTGGCACGCCGTGCAGAACACCTTCGTCCTGTTCTTCCTCCAGCTGGTGCTCTACTTCCCCATCCCGATCCTGCTCGCGCTGCTCATCAACAGCATCGTCAGACCCCGGGTGCGGGCGGTCGCCCAGGCGGTCATGTACCTCCCGCACTTCTTCTCCTGGGTCCTGGTCGTCACCGTCTTCATGCAGATCTTCGGTGGCGCGGGCATCATCGCGCAGACCCTCCGCCGGCACGGCTACGAGGGCTTCGACCTGATGACCAACCCGGAGATCTTCAAGTACCTGGTGACGGCCGAGACCGTCTGGAAGGACGCCGGCTGGGGCATCATCGTCTTCCTCGCCGCGCTCTCCGCGGTCTCGAACGACCTGTACGAGGCCGCCGCCATGGACGGCGCCGGACGCTGGCGGCGCATGTGGCACATCACGCTGCCCGCCCTGCGCCCGGTGATCGCCCTGCTGCTGGTGCTGCGCGTCGGCGACGCCCTCACCGTCGGCTTCGAGCAACTGCTGCTGCAACGGCAAGCGGTGGGTGTCGACGCCTCCGAGGTCCTCGACACCTACGTGTGGTGGAACGGCATCCGCAACCAGGACTTCAGCTACGCCGCCGCCGCGGGCCTCATCAAGGGCGTGGTCGGTCTGGGCCTGGTGCTGACCGCCAACAAGGTGGCCCATCTCATGGGTGAGCAGGGGGTGTACAAGAAGTGACCACCGTCCTCGACACACCGCCCGGTGAGCAGCCGCCGACCGATCGGGCGAAGAAGCCGAGCCCCTGGGCCGCACCGCCCCGGCCCGTCTGGGAGGAGGAGCCGTCCAAGGCCGGACAGGCCGGCAAGGGCCTCGCCCTGGGCCTGGCCTGCCTGGGCATCCTCTTCCCGCTGTGGATCGTCATCGTCACCAGTCTGCAGACGAAGCGGACCATCGACGAGGCGGGCGGTCTGGTGGTGATCCCGAAGAGCATCACCTTCGTCGCCTACCAGGAACTCCTCACCGGCGGTCAGGTGCAGCGCGCCACCCTGGTGAGCATCGGCGTCACCGTCGTCGGCACGCTGTTCAGCATGGCCGTGTCGGTGCTGAGCGCCTACGGACTGTCGCGGACCGGGACGCTGGGACACCGCTGGATCCTGATGACCCTGCTCGCCACGATGTTCTTCGGCGCCGGCCTGATCCCGACCTATCTGCTGGTGCAGGCACTCGGGCTGACCGACACCTACCTCGCGCTGATCCTGCCGAGCGCGGTGAGCGTCTTCAACATCCTGGTGCTCCGCGCGTTCTTCATGAACATCTCCCAGGAACTCATCGACAGCGCCCGCATCGACGGGGCCGGTGACTGGCGGATCCTGTTCCGGATCGTGATGCCGCTGTCCCGGGCGGTCATCGCCGTGATCGCGCTGTTCTACGCGGTGGGGTACTGGAGCGCCTGGTTCAACGCGTCGATCTATCTGACGGACCAGGACATGATGCCGCTGCAGAACGTCATGATCCAGCTGGTGCAGAAGCAGGAGCGACCGGTGGGGTTGTCCGCGCAGATCAATACGGGGCAGTTGTCGCCGCTGGCCATTCAGATGGCGGTGATGGTGCTGGCGCTGTTGCCGGTGGCCGTGCTGTCGCCCTTCGTCCAGAAGCACTTCAAGAAGGGGATGCTGACGGGGGCCGTGAAGGGATAGCGGTATTGCCCTCCGGGAGAGCCGCGCTGTCTTCCGGCCGCGGGCTCGTGTGGTGGATCGCGCGGTTCCCGGCGCCCCTGAAGGTTTCTCCGTCCTCCCTTGCGAACGAGGTACTGTCATGTACGCGCCCCCTGTCGGCAGATGTGCCGTTCCCGCCGGGGCGGCGACCGTTGCCGCGGTTGCCGGTGTCCCCCTCCTCGCCACCCACGGGCGCGGCACCCAGCGCGGGGAGTCCGTCTGATGCCGAGACGCGAAGGACCCGCACTCGCCGACGCCACCCGCGGCCGCATCCTCTACGGCGGCGACTACAACCCCGAGCAGTGGCCCGAGGAGACCTGGCACGAGGACGTCCGCCTGATGAAGCAGGCCGGCGTCACCTCCGTCACCCTCGGCGTCTTCTCCTGGGCCACCATCGAACCCCGCCCCGGCGAGCGGGACTTCGGCCGGCTGGACCGGCTGATGGACCTCATGCACGACCATGGCGTCGACGTCGTCCTCGCCACCCCCACCGCCTCCCCGCCACCCTGGATGGGCCACCTCCACCCCGACACCCTGCCCCGCGACGCGGAGGGCCGGACCGAGTGGTGGGGCGGACGCCAGCACTTCTCGCACTCCAGCGCCACCTACCGCCGCTGTGCCGCCGCCATCACCGAGGACCTGGCCGCCCGCTACGCCGGCCATCCGGCCCTCACCATGTGGCACATCAACAACGAGTACTGCACGTACGACTGGGGCGACGAGGCCGCCGCCCGCTTCCGCGCCTGGCTGCGCCACCGCTACGGCTCACTCGACGCGCTCAACACCGCGTGGGGTACGGCCTTCTGGAGCCAGGGCTACGGCGACTGGGCCGAGGTACTGCCGCCCCGGCACGCGCACTACATGAAGAACCCCACTCAGGTACTCGACTTCAGACGCTTCACGTCCGACATGCTCCTGGAGTGTTACACCGCCGAACGCGACATCGTCCGCCGGCACACCCCGCGCCTTCCGGTCACCACCAACTTCATGCCGCTGTGGGCCGGTCAGGACGCCTGGCGCTGGGCCGAGGAGGAGGACATCGTCTCCGTCGACCTCTACCCGGACCCGCGCGACCCCCTCGGCGCGCAGAGCGGGGCCCTGGTCCAGGACATGACCCGTTCACAGGCCCGCGGCCCGTGGATGCTGATGGAACAGGCGGCCGGACCGGTCAACTGGCGCGGGGTGAACCACCCCAAGCCACGTGGCCTCAACCGCCTGTGGTCGCTCCAGGCCGTGGCGCGCGGCGCGGACGCCGTCTGTTACTTCCAGTGGCGCCAGTCCCGGCAGGGCGCCGAGAAGTTCCACTCCGGGATGGTCGGCCACGCGGGCGAGCAGGGACGTACGTACCAGGAGGTGAAGCGGCTCGGCGCGGACCTGGCCCGGATCGGCCCGCACGTCACCGGCCGCCCGGTCCCCGCCGACGTCGCCGTGCTGCACGACTGGCACTCCTGGTGGGCGGGCGACCAGGAGGGCCGGCCGTCCCGCGAGGTCGACTACCCGCAGGTCCTGGGCGCCTGGCACCGGGCGCTGTGGCAGTCGCACCTCACCACGGACTTCGCCCACCCCGAACACGACCTGTCCGGCTACCGGCTGGTCGTCGTCCCGCAGCTCTACCTCCTCACGGACTCGGCCGTCGACAACCTCCTGGCGTACGTGCACGGCGGCGGCACCCTCGTCTGCGGATTCCTGACCGGCGTCGCCGACCAGGACGACCGGGTGCGGCCCGGCGGCATGGACGAGCGGCTGCGCGAACTGTTCGGCATCCGGACCCTGCACGAGTGGTGGCCGCTGGAGCCGGGGGAGAAGGCCGAGTGCGAGGGCGGGCTGCGCGGCACTCTGTGGTCCGAGGAACTGGAACCCGACGGCACCGCGGAGGAGGCCGTCCCGTACAAGGGCGGGGAACTCGACGGACTGCCCGCCGTGCTGCGCAAGGGCCGTGCCTGGTACGTGTCGACGCTCCCCGAACCGGAGGCGCTGCGCTCCCTGGTGTCCCGCGTCGCCGCCGACGCGGACGTGTGGCCGGTCCTTGACGGACTCCCGGACGCCGTCGAGGCGGTGCGCCGCGGTGACCTGCTGTTCCTGCTCAACCACAGCCGGGAGCCGGTCACCGTGGATGTCCCCGGCACGCACCGCGACCTGCTGACCGACACGGCCGTGACCGGCCGGCTCAGCCTCGGCCGCTACGGCGTGGCGGTGCTGACGTCATGAGCGCCACGCCCGTTCACGGAAGCTGGGAGCCCCGGCCGGCCGCCCGCTGGGAGGATGCCTTCCTGAGCGGCAACGGACACCACGGCGCCCTGGTGTTCGGCGATCCGGACGACGACCGCACCATCGTCACCCATCACACCCTGGTCCGCCCGGGCGAGGGCGACGAGCGCCACCGGCGGCCGCCGCATCTGGCCGCCGGTCTCGCCGGCCTCCAGGACCGGCTGCTCTCCGGCGACACGACCGCCGCCGAGGACTTCACCGACGGCCGCCCCCTGACGTGGGTGCGCCCCTTCCACCCGGCCTTCCAGATCCGCCTCGCCCGCGCGGAGAGCAGCCCGGACCGGTCCGGATACCGCCGTACGGTCGACTTCGCCACCGGAGTGGTGGAGGCGACCCACGCCGGGTGGACCAGCCGAGTCCTCGTCTCCCGCGCCGACGACGTGATCGTCCAGTACGTCACCGGCCCGGGACCCACGATCCACCTCTCCCTGGACCACCGGCTCCCCGGCGCGCCCACCGGCCTGCGGGTCGGTCACGGAGCCGTCCTCACCCCCGAGGGCGCGCTGCTGAGCCTGCGCGCCCGCTACCCGGGCAGCGACCTCGCCTGCACCGGTGTCACCCTCGTCGCCGTCACGGGCGGCTCGACCACCCTCGCCCCGCCCGGCGTGCGCATCGAGGGCGCGCGGTCGGTGCTGCTGCTCACCCGGGTGCGGCGGCACACCGGGGAGGCGGACGTGCTCGCCGAGGGCCGCGCCCTGCGCGACCTGCTCGACGACGCGCCCGGGACCTCGTACGACGGCCTCCTCGCCCGTCATCTGCCCCGGCACCGCACCGCCTATGAACGCGTCACCCTCGACCTGGCCGCCGATCCGGACGAACGTGCTTTGCCGGGATCCGAGTTGCTGATCCGGCAGCGCGGTGCCGCCCTGCTCGAACGGCTCTTCGCCGCCGGCCGCTACCACGTGCTGTCGTCCAGTGGCCTGTTCCCGCCCCGGCTCACCGGGCTGTGGACCGGCGACTGGGACACCGCCTGGTCCGGCGGATTCACCAACGACGCCAACCTCAACCTCCAGACCGCCTCCGCCGTCCCAGCCGCCCTCCCCGAGGTCACCGAGGCGCTGGCCGCCCTGATCCAGGGCCAGTTGCCCGACTGGCGGGACAACGCCCGCGCGGTGTTCGGTGCCCGGGGCGTGGTCGCGCCCGCCCACAGCGACGGCGAGTCGGGCCACTCGTACCACTTCAGCCGCGAGTACCCCCTCCACCTGTGGACGGCGGGCGCGGACTGGCTCCTCAAGCCGCTCGTCGACCACGACGAGGCCCGCGGGGAGCGCGACCCCCGAACCGCAGCGGCACTCGCCGAAGTCGCCCTCTTCTACGAGGACTTCCTCACCCGGACCGACACCGGGGGCCGACTGGCCGTCGTGCCCTCCTACTCTCCCGAGAACCGTCCCGCGAACGCGAGCTGGGGCGCGATCGACGCGGCCATGGACCTCTCCGCCGCCCGGCACGCCCTGCGCACCGCCGCCGCGTACCACCCCGAGCACGCCGAGCGCTGGCACGCGCTCGCCGACCGGCTGCCCCCGCACCGCATCAACGCCGACGGCGCACTCGCCGAATGGGCCCGGCCGGACCTGGACGACTCCTACGACCACCGCCACCTCAGCCACCTCTACGGCGTCTGGCCGCTCGACGAGATCACCCCCTATGACACCCCCGACCTGGCGGCCGCCGCCCACCGCGCCCTGGAACTGCGCGGCGCCGAGAACGACTCCGCGCACGGCCACCTGCACCACGCGCTGATCGCCGCCCGTCTCCGGGACGGTGAGCGGGTCGCCCACGCGCTCGCCAGGGTCCTCGACGGCGACTTCTTCCACGCCTCCCTGATGAGCGCGCACTACCCGCGCCGCGACGTCTACAACGCCGACGCAGCCCACACCCTGCCCGCCGTGCTGATCGAGGCCCTCGTGCAGTCCACCCCCGACCGGCTGGTCCTGCTGCCGGCGCCCCTCCCGGAGTACCCGAGCGGTGAACTGCGCGGAATCCGCACCCGGTTCGGCGCCTCGTTGGATCTCACCTGGTCCCCGGACGGCGCCACCGCCGTCCTGCGGCCGAGCCGCACCCACCGCATCACCCTGTGGACTTCCGCCGGCGCCGAGCCGCTCGACCTGGTCGCCGGAGAAGACCGCGTCCTCATCACGAAAACGCGGTGACCCCCCGCGACTCCCCCCACCCATGGAAGGAAAACCATGGCACCAAGCACCTTGGGCAGGATCACCAAGGTCCTGCTGGCGCCCGCCCTCGCGCTCGGCGCGACGGCCGGACTCGCCTCCGCCCCCGCGCACGCCGCCGTCTGGAGTTCCTGCGACCGGTGGGGCAACACCGGCCTGAACGGCTACACCCTCTACAACAACATCTGGGGTTCCGGTGCCGGCGCCCAGTGCGTCTGGGCCAACTCCGGCACCAACTGGGGCGTATGGGCGGACCACCCCAACACCGGCGGCATCAAGTCCTACCCGAACGCCAAGAAGGTGATCAACAAGTCGATCACCTCTCTCGGTTCGCTCACCAGCAGCTACAACGTCACCGTCCCGTCCTCGGGCGCGTACAACACCTCGTACGACATCTGGGACACGGACTACGACTACGAGATCATGCTGTGGGTCAACCACAACGGGGCCGTGGGCCCGCTCGGCAGCCCGCAGGGCACCGTGAGCCTCGGCGGCCACACCTGGAACGTCCACAAGGGCGACAACGGCGCCAACGAGGTCTTCTCGTTCCTGCGTACCTCGGACTCGGACGCCGGCACCGTCGACATCCTCCCGATCCTCAGGTGGATCAAGGACACCAAGGGCTGGATGGGCAACGAGACCATCGGTGACGTGCAGTTCGGCTACGAGATCACCTCGTCGGCCGGCGGCCTGGACTTCCGCACCAACAACCTGACGGTGTCGGGCGGTTAGTCACCGCACCTCCGTGCCGCCCGCACCTGTGCCCGGTGCGGGCGGAGCCGTGCTTCCCGGCGCCGCCCGGCTGCCATCACGCCGTGCAGGGGCCGGAACGGGAGCTGTCGCCGTATCCGCCGGCGCGCGTAGGTTTTCCGGCGATCAGGCACGCCCCGTCCTTCCGCCCCCACCGAGAAGCCCGAGGAACCGTCATGACCCCATCCCGTCCCGACGCGCCCGGAACCGGCGCCGAACGCCCGATCAGCCGCAAGAACCTGCTCCGCGCGGCCGTCGCCGCCGGAGCCGCCGCCCCGTTGCTGGCCACGGGCACGGTGGCGCTCGCCAGGGAGACCGGCCCCCAGGCGCGGCCCCTGACGCCCACCCCCTACTGCGACGACGGCGACGACCCCACGCCCGACCAGATGGAGGGCCCCTACTTCAAGCCCAACTCCCCGCTGCGCACCGACCTCGTGACCCCGGGCGCCCCCGGTGTCCGGCTCACCGTCAGCGGCACGTCTTCGGCCGGAACTGCGTCCCGCTCGCGGGGATCCTGCTCGACTTCTGGCAGGCCGACGACGGCGGCGCCTACGACATGGCCGGATACACCTTCCGCGGGCACCAGTTCACCGACGCCACCGGTGCCTTCACCCTGCGGACCATCGTGCCGGGCCTCTACCCCGGCCGCACCCGGCACATCCACGTCAAGGCGCAGGCACCGGGCGAGCCCGTGCTCACCACCCAGCTGTACTTCCCCGGCGAGCCCCGCAACAGCACGGACGCGCTCTTCGACCCGGCGCTGCTGATGAACGTCCGTGCCGCGGGCGGCGGCAGGCAGGGCACCTTCGACTTCGTGCTCGACGCCGAGGGCAACCCGACGGATCCGCCGACGGACCCGCCCACCGACCCGCCGAGCGGGAGCTGGGCTCCCGGCCGCCCGTACGCGGCGGGCGACCGGGTCACCCACGGGGGCGCCGGTTACCGCTGTCTGCAGGCCCACACCTCGATGACCGGCTGGGAGCCGCCCAACGTTCCGGCGCTGTGGCGCCGCGAGTGACCGCGGGCGCCTCACCGGGCCCTCTAGGGGGCGGGCGCCGGGCCCGAGCTCGCCCGGACGGTCAGCTCGGGCGCGAGCAGGACGACCTCGTCGCCGCCGCGTCCGTCGAGCTTGGCGACCAGCTGCTCCACGGCGTGCCGGCCCATCTCCTGCGCGGGGATGGCGACCGACGTCAGCCGCACCGAGGCCTGCACGGCGACCTGTTCCGGGCAGACGGCGACCACCGAGACGTCCTCGGGCACGGCCCGGCCCTGCTGCCGCAGCAGGGCGAGCAGCGGTTCGACCGCCGACTCGTTCTGCACGACGAAGCCCGTGGTGCCGGGACGCTCGTCGAGGATCCGGGCGAGCGTCACGGCCATCGCGTCGTACCCGCCCTCGCACGGACGGTGCAGCAGCCGCAGCCCCAGCTCGCGTGCCCGGGTGCGCAGGCCGTCCAGGGTGCGTTCGGCGAAGCCGGTGTGCCGTTCGTAGACCGCCGGGGCCTCGCCGATGACGGCGACATCCCGGTGCCCCCGCTCGGCCAGGTGCTCCACGCACAGCGCACCGGTGGCCTTGAAGTCGAGGTCGACGCAGGTCAGGCCGGCGGTGTCGGCGGGCAGACCGATCAGCACCGCGGGCTGATCGGTTCCGCGGAGCAGCGGCAGCCGCTCGTCGTCGAGTTCGACGTCCATGAGGATCATGCCGTCGGCGAGCCCGCTGCCCGCGACCCGGCGCACCGCGTCCGGGCCCTCCTCGCCGGTGAGCAGCAGCACGTCGTACCCGTGGGTGCGGGCCGTGGTGGCCACCGCGATGGCGATCTCCATCATCACCGGGACATACATGTCCGTACGCAGGGGGACCATCAACGCGATGATATTGGACCTGCTGCTGGCCAGGGCGCGGGCCCCGGCGTTCGGGTGGTACCCGAGCTCGTGGATGCTCCGCTCGACCCGCAGGCGGGTGTTCGCGGAGATGGACCGCTTGCCGCTGAGGACATAGCTCACCGTGCTCGCCGAGACTCCTGCGTGCTGGGCGACCTCGGCGAGGGTGACCATCCGGCTCTCCCAATGGTGTGAAGCGCTTCGACGGAGCGCGATATGTACGCGGGCGGTTGAGGATCCTTCGACAGTAGCTCCGTGGACAACGAGTGTCCATAGGCTGTCGAAGCGCTTCGACGACGCCTTGCCCGCGCCGGCCTTCGCCCCGACCTGTGCCGGGTCGCGGTCCCCGTCCTCCGGGTCGCGGTATCGGCCGAACGGCCGCACGAAGGGTGGTGGGGCCGCTACTAATCGGGTACATACGATCGGGTAGCACCAGTCAGTAACGCATGACTCCATCCTATTCGCGGCGAGGTGAGCCTCATGTCCGCAGTACCCGAGTCTCCGTCCCGGCCCACAGTCACCGAACGGGAGGCCCGTCAGGTCGCGGAGGCCGCCCGGGAACAGGACTGGCGCAAGCCCAGCTTCGCCAAGGAACTGTTCCTCGGCCGTTTCCGGCTCGACCTGATCCACCCCCACCCCCTTCCCGCCGACGAGGACGTCCAGCGCGGTGAGGAGTTCCTCGCCAAACTCCGCGACTTCTGTGAGACGAAGATCGACGGAGCCACGATCGAACGCGAGGCGCGCATCCCCGACGAGGTGATCACCGGGCTCAAGGAGCTCGGCGCCCTCGGCATGAAGATCGACACCAAATACGGCGGCCTCGGCCTCACCCAGGTCTACTACAACAAGGCCCTGGCCCTGGTCGGCTCGGCCAACCCGGCGACCGGCGCACTGCTCTCCGCCCACCAGTCGATCGGCGTTCCGCAGCCGCTGAAGATCTTCGGCACGCGCGAGCAGAAGGAGACGTTCCTCCCGCGCTGTGCCCGCACCGACATCTCGGCCTTCCTGCTCACCGAGCCGGACGTCGGCTCGGACCCGGCCCGGCTCGCCACCACCGCCGTCCCCGACGGGGAGGACTACGTCCTCGACGGTGTGAAACTGTGGACCACCAACGGCGTGGTCGCCGACCTGCTCGTCGTCATGGCGCGCGTGCCCAAGTCCGAGGGCCACCGGGGCGGCATCACCGCGTTCGTCGTGGAGGCCGCCTCCGAGGGCGTCACCGTCGAGAACCGCAACGCCTTCATGGGGCTGCGCGGGCTCGAGAACGGCGTCACCCGCTTCCACCAGGTCCGCGTCCCCGCCTCGCACCGCATCGGTGAGGAGGGGCACGGCCTGAAGATCGCGCTCACCACGCTGAACACCGGACGCCTGTCCCTGCCCGCGATGTGCGTCGGCTCCGGCAAGTGGTGTCTGAAGATCGCCCGTGAGTGGTCGGCGGCCCGAGAGCAGTGGGGCAAGCCGGTGGCACTGCACGAGGCCGTCGGTTCCAAGATCGCGTTCATCGCGGCGACCACCTTCGCCCTGGAAGCAGTCCTCGACCTCTCCTCGCAGATGGCCGACGAGGACCGCAACGACATCCGCATCGAGGCCGCCCTCGCCAAGCTCTACGGCTCGGAGATGGCCTGTCTGATGGCCGACGAACTGGTCCAGATCCGCGGCGGACGCGGATTCGAGACCGCGGAGTCCCTCCGGGCGCGCGGCGAACGCGCGGTGCCCGCCGAGCAGATCCTGCGCGACCTGCGCATCAACCGGATCTTCGAGGGCTCCACCGAGATCATGCACCTGCTGATCGCGCGGGAGGCCGTCGACGCCCACCTCTCGGTCGCCGGCGACCTGATCGACCCGGAGAAGTCCCTCGGCGACAAGGCGAGGGCGGGCGCCAACGCGGGCGTGTTCTACGCCAAGTGGCTGCCCAGGCTCGTCGCCGGACCGGGGCAGCTCCCCGGTACCTACAACGAGTTCAAGCACGCTGTCGACCTGTCCCCGCACCTGCGCTACGTCGAACGCACCTCCCGCAAGCTGGCCCGCTCCACCTTCTACGCCATGTCCCGCTGGCAGGGGAAGATGGAGACCAAGCAGGGCTTCCTCGGCCGGATCGTCGACATCGGCGCCGAACTGTTCGCCATGAGCGCCGCCTGCGTCCGCGCGGAACTCCTGCGAGGCCGCGGCGAGAACGGCCGCGAGGCCTACCAGCTCGCCGACGCCTTCTGCCGACAGGCCCGCATCCGTGTCGAGGAGCTCTTCGGCCGGCTGTGGACCAACACCGACGACCTCGACCGCAAGGTCGTCAAGGGCGTGCTCTCCGGCACGTACGCATGGCTCGAGCAGGGCGTCATCGACCCCTCGGACGACGGCCCCTGGATCGCGGACGCCACCCCGGGCCCGTCACAACGGGACAACGTGCACCGGCCGATCCGCTGATCCGCCGGGACGGAGGGGAGCGGCCGGGCGGTCCGGCCACTCCCCTCCGCACCCTTCCGCGCGCAAGAACACACGCCCCGGCCGCCGGGGTGGGGCCCCGGCGGTGGGCGCGACCCGACACAATGGGGTCCATGACCGACGCTCCAGCCCCGCTCGCCGATCCGCACCTGGTGTACGACCCCCCGGTGGGAGACGGCCCGAAGGACGTGGCGATCCTCGGCTCCACCGGGTCGATCGGCACCCAGGCCATCGACCTCGTGCTGCGCAACCCCGGCCGCTTCCGGGTCACCGCCCTGTCCGCCAACGGCGGCCGGGTCGCCCTCCTCGCCGAACAGGCCCGCCGGCTGCGGGCGCGCACGGTCGCCGTCGCCCGCCAGGACGTCGTACCGGCGCTGCGCGAGGCGCTCTCCGCGCAGTACGGCGCGGGGGAGCCGCTGCCCGAGATCCTGGCCGGACCGGACGCGGCCACGCAGCTCGCCGCCTCCGACTGCCACACCGTCCTCAACGGAATCACCGGCTCCATCGGGCTCGCCCCGACCCTCGCCGCCCTGAAGGCGGGCCGCACCCTCGCGCTCGCCAACAAGGAGTCGCTCATCGTCGGCGGCCCGCTGGTCAAGGCGCTGGCCGAGCCGGGCCAGATCATCCCGGTCGACTCCGAGCACGCCGCCCTCTTCCAGGCGCTGGCCGCCGGCACACGCGCCGACGTCCAGAGGCTCGTCGTCACCGCCTCCGGCGGCCCCTTCCGCGGCCGCACCAGGGAGCAGCTGGCGGACGTCACGGTGGAGGACGCCCTCGCCCACCCCACCTGGGCCATGGGACCGGTCATCACGATCAACTCGGCGACCCTCGTCAACAAGGGGCTGGAGGTCATCGAGGCGCACCTGCTCTACGACATTCCCTTCGACCGTATTGAGGTCGTCGTGCACCCGCAGTCGTATGTCCACTCGATGGTTGAGTTCACGGACGGATCGACACTGGCCCAGGCGACACCCCCCGACATGCGCGGGCCCATCGCCATCGGTCTCGGCTGGCCCGAAAGGGTCCCCGACGCCGCCCCGGTCTTCGACTGGAGCACGGCGTCCACCTGGGAGTTCTTCCCTCTCGACAACGAGGCGTTCCCCTCGGTGAACCTCGCCCGGCACGTCGGTGAGCTCGCGGGAACCGCCCCCGCGGTGTTCAATGCGGCGAACGAGGAGTGCGTCGAGGCCTTCCGCTCCGGTGCGCTGCCGTTTCTCGGGATCATGGAGACGGTCACCCGGGTGGTCGAGGAACACGGCACCCCGGCGACGGGAACCTCCCTGACCGTGCCGGACGTCCTCGAAGCGGAGACCTGGGCGCGGGCGAGGGCCCGGGAACTGACAGTCCGGACGGCGAGCGCGGAGGCGCGTGCATGACGACCCTGATGTTCATCCTCGGCATAGTCGTCTTCGCGGCCGGCCTGCTGTTCTCGATCGCCTGGCACGAACTGGGCCATCTCTCCACCGCCAAGATGTTCGGCATCCGCGTGCCCCAGTACATGGTCGGCTTCGGCCCGACCCTCTGGTCGCGGAACAGGGGCGAGACCGAGTACGGCGTCAAGGCGATCCCGTTCGGCGGCTACATCCGCATGATCGGCATGTTCCCGCCCGGCCCCGACGGCCGGCTGGAGGCCCGCTCCACCTCACCGTGGCGCGGCATGATCGAGGACGCCCGCTCCGCCGCCTTCGAGGAGCTCAGGCCCGGCGACGAGAAGCGCCTGTTCTACACGCGCAAGCCGTGGAAACGGGTCATCGTGATGTTCGCGGGCCCGTTCATGAACCTCATCCTCGCCATCGTGCTGTTCCTCACCGTGCTGATGGGCTTCGGCATCCAGCAGGAGACCACGACGGTCAGCTCGGTCTCGCCGTGCGTCATCTCGCAGAGCGAGAACCGCGACGAGTGCGAGAAGTCCGACCCCCAGTCCCCGGCCGCCGCCGCCGGTATGAAGGCCGGCGACCAGATCGTCGCCTTCGCCGGCGTCAGGACCGACGAGTGGGCCACGCTCTCGGACCTCATCCGCGACAGCGCCGGCAAGGCGGTGCCGATCGTCGTCGACCGTGACGGCCGGGAGGTCACCCTCCAGGCGAAGATCGCCACCAACCAGGTCGCCAAGAAGGACGCGAACGGGACCTACGTCGAGGGCGAGTACGTCAAGGCAGGCTTCCTCGGCTTCACCCCGGCCAACGGTGTCGTCAAACAGGACCTCGGGGACTCCGTGGTCTGGATGACCGACCGGGTCGGCGACGCCGTCGACTCCCTCGCCGCCCTGCCGTCCAAGATCCCCGCCCTGTGGGACGCCGCCTTCGGCGACGGCCCCCGCGAACCCGACTCCCCGATGGGCGTCGTCGGAGCGGCCCGGGTCGGCGGCGAGATCGCCACCCTCGAGATCCCCGCCTCGCAGCAGATGGCCATGTTCGTGATGCTGCTCGCCGGCTTCAACCTCTCCCTGTTCCTGTTCAACATGCTCCCGCTGCTGCCGCTCGACGGCGGACACATCGCGGGCGCGTTGTGGGAGTCGCTGCGCCGCAACCTCGCCAGGGTGCTGCGCCGCCCCGACCCGGGCCCGTTCGACGTGGCGAAACTGATGCCGGTGGCCTACGTGGTGGCCGGGATCTTCGTCTGCTTCACCCTCCTCGTCCTGATCGCGGACGTGGTGAACCCGGTGCGGATCTCCTAGCCGCCGGGCCAGGACACCCGCCGTTCACGACGGCCTGGAACCCTTGGTTTCCAGGCCGTCGCCCTTGGGCCCGTTTACGGGCGCGATGTGCTCGGGCGTGGGCCGGTGCCGTAATCTCGGAGCCCGGAGCCCGCCGCTCACGGGGAGCCGGACCTTGATCCACGACTTGGGGTTGCACAGCAGATGACTGCGATTTCTCTCGGCATGCCGTCCGTACCGACCAAGCTCGCCGAGCGCCGGAAGAGCCGGCAGATCCAGGTCGGATCAGTGGCGGTCGGCGGGGACGCCCCGGTGTCCGTGCAGTCGATGACGACCACGCGTACGTCCGACATCGGCGCGACCCTCC
>NZ_JBVIIM010000029.1:0-39722 GCF_055569765.1 Streptomyces sp. NPDC031365
GGCCATCTCGCCGAGGTGCTCCAGAAGTGGCTGGAGACCACCGATCTGCCCGTCTCCGTCACCACCGTCGTCGAGACGGAACCTCTCGGCCGCGGGGGGGGGGGGGGGGGGGGGGGCGCGCCCCCCCCCCCCCCCCCCCCCCCCCCCCCCCCCCCCCCCCCCCGTTCCGCGCTACTTGCTGAGCCAGAGGTCCGGGCCGAACACCTCGTAGTGGATGTCCTTCGGGCTGAGCCCCTGGGTGAGCAGGTCACCGCGGACGGCCTGCATGAAGGGCAGCGGGCCGCACAGGAAGGCGGTGGCGTCCCGGGGCGGGGCCAGCCGGGTGACGTCGGCCAGGCCCTCGTTGACGTGGGGCGCGTCGTGCCCTTCCGACTGCTCGTACCACAGGTGGAGTGTCCCGCCCGGAAGCCGGCTGACGAGGTCGTCCAGTTCGAGACGGTGTGCGTGGTGGGCGGGGGAGCGGTCGGCGTGGACGACGGTGACCCGCCGCTGGGCCGAGACGTTGGCCAGATGGTCCAGCATCGAGAGCATGGGCGTGATGCCGATGCCGGCCGAGGCGAGGAGGAGCGGGCCGTCGTCCTCGGGGAGGACGAGGTCGCCGAAGGGCAGGGAGACCTTCACGAGGTCGCCCGGGCGGGCGTGGGCGTGCAGCCAGGACGACACCTCACCCTCGGGGACCCGGCCGTCGGCGGACTGCTCTCGCTTGACGGTGATCCGCCACGTCTTGCGGGCCGGTGCGGTGGAAAGACTGTACTGGCGTATCTGCCGTGCTCCATCAGGCAGTTCGACCTGGACGCTGACGTACTGACCGGGGCTGAACGGCTCGGTGGGCAGTCCGTCGGGCCGGCGCAGTTCGAAGGAGGCGGTGTCGAGGGCCTCCTCGACGCGCTCGGCGATCTCCATGTAATGCCAGACGGCGCCGTTCTCGACCCCTGCCCCGGCGTACAGCCGTGCCTCCATGGCGATGAGGGCATTGGCCATGAGCCAGTACACCTCGTCCCAGGCGGCCGCCACCTCAGGGGTCACGGCGTCGCCCAGGACCTCGCACACGGCGCCCAACAGGTGCCGCCCCACGAGGGTGTACTGGTCGGACGTGATGCCCAGCGAGGCATGCTTGTGGGCGATGCGGCCGAGGACGGCGTCGGGCCGCTCACCGGGCTGTTCCACCAGCGTGGTGGCGAACGCCGCGACGGCGCCGGCGAGGGCTTGACGCTGGGCGCCGCTGGCCTGGTTCCCACGGTTGAAGAGGTCGCGCAGCAGTTCGGGCCGCTCCTCGAACATGCGGCGGTAGAACAGCTCGGTGATGGAGCTGAGGGAGGCCCCGACGGCCGGGAGGGTGGCTCGGACGACGGGGGCCGAGTGGGTGGAGAGCATGCGTCGGCTCCTTGACTGAATGCTTCGGTGGTCGCAGTCAGCATCCTAGATAATTGGTATTTCAGATTCATATTTAAGCCGATGTGATCTTTGTGACGTCGCCGGCGACCCGGTAGGCACGCACCTCCGCCGGCCCTCGGGGAGCCGCTTCGGGCCACAGACAGTCCAGGACCGAGGCGGACGGAGGGAACATCGCCGCAGGGACCGCTTCGCGCGCGAACCACGCCCAGCGCACGATCTTGTCCGGTTCGGTCACCCGGGGTGTGCCCACAGCTTCCTCGGTGACCGCCGCGGCCGTGACGCGGGCCAGCCCCTGGAGCCCGTCGATGGCAACCGCCAGCACGCGTACGGCAGTCACGGGCACACTGAGGCCCGTCTCCTCCGCCAGTTCCCGCGCGGCGGCGGCCTCGAAATCCTCCCCGGCGTCCACCTTGCCGCCCGGAAGCTCCCACCGGCCGTCATGGCCATACCCGAGCAGGACGCGGCCGCCCCGGTCGAGGACGGCCAGGCCGACTCCGGTCAGGCTCTGGGGTGTGGGGCGGGCTCGCTCGGGGCGCTCTGCGCCGTGCTCATTCGTGTTCACCGGGCCATTCCACACCGAATGGGATTGAAGGTCCTTCCCCCGGCCCGGACATACCCGGGCCGGGGGAAGGAGGGGGCTGTGTGTCTCAGCCGAACTGGCCGGGCCGGTAGTCGCCGGCTGCTGGTTGATGACGTTGATGTGGTTGTAGGCGTTGACGACGAAGATCAGCGAGATCAGCGCGGAGAGTTGGTCCTCGTCGCAGTGCTTGGCCGTGTTGGCCCATGCCTCGTTCGTGACGCCACCGGCGGGGTCCGCGATGCGGGTGCCCTGCTGGCCAGTTCCAGTACCGCCCGCTCGGCGCCGGCTAAGACCCTGGCCTCCCGCCAGGCGGCCACCGGATGGAGACGCAGCTGAGTCCCGCCCGTGGCAGCCGCGTCCGTGAGGTTCATGACGGGGCGTCCGGCAGGCGAGGACCGCGGTGACTCGACCGGGAACGGGGCGAGAACACCGGTCGGAGTCCTCGGCAGACGTCGAGAACCTGTGCTTCCATTCTCCCGAGCGCGCCGGTCCCATCCCCTACGTGACTTGGAGAAGGCATGTTGCCCGGATTACGACGTCCTGTCCGCACCGGCCGTGCCGCCGCCGTGCTCGCCGCGGTCCTGCTGGCCACGGCGGAGGCCCCGGCGGCGGGCGCCGGGCTCGCCGGTTCCCGCGCCCCGGCGGTCCCGCTGCGAGTGGCGACGTACAACATTCACGCCGGGGCCGGCGAGGACCAGGTCTTCGACCTCGACCGCACCGCCGCCGCCCTGCGCGACCTGCGTGCCGATGTGATCGGCCTCCAGGAAGTCGACGTGCACTGGGGCGCCCGGAGCGACTTCGTGGACGAGGCGCGTGCGCTGGCCGAGAAGCTGCGCATGCGGGTGTTCTTCGCACCGATCTACGACCTGGAGCCGGCCGGCCGGGACGGTGAGCGCCGGCAGTTCGGCGTCGCCGTGCTGAGCCGCTATCCGGTGCTCCATGCCGAGAACCACGAGATCACCCGGCTCTCCACCCAGACGTCCGAACCGGTGCCTGCCCCGGCGCCCGGCTTCGCCGAGGTGGTGGTCAATGTGCGGGGTTCCCATGTGCACGTCTATTCCACGCACCTGGACTACCGGGCCGACCCGTCGGTCCGCGAGGCCCAGGTGGCGGACATGCTTGCCGTGCTGGCCGCCGACCGCGGACCGAAGATCCTCGTCGGCGACTTCAACGCCGAGGCCGGCGCACCCGAGTTGGCGCCCCTGTGGCGGGAGCTGCGCGATGCCGCCCCGGACAGCGGCGGTACGTATCCGGCGGCCGACCCGGTCAAGCGCATCGACCTGGTCACCGTCTCACCCGGCATCGGGGTGACCGGTGCCCGCACGGTGGCGACGCAGGCCTCCGACCACCGGCCGGTGGTCACGGATCTGAAGGTCCACCGGCGCGGCCGCTGAGACGGGTTCAGCCCTGTCCGGAGACGCTCATCTCGCCCAGCTCCGACCAGCCGTCCTGCGGGATCGACATGTTCACGATCCGGGGTGTTCCGGCCAGATGAGGCGGCAGGCTCCGCCGTGCGGCCGCGAAGTGCTCGGAGCGCACATGGGCCGCTCCCGCCTCCTCGTCGCGGAATGCCTCGACCAGGACGTACTCCGTCGGATCCTCCACATCGCGGGACCACTCGAACCACAGGCAACCCGGCTCCTCGCGGGTCGCCGCGGTGAAGTCCGCAGTGATCCGCGGCCACTGGTCGGCATACTCGGGACGGACCCGGAACTTGGCGGTGATGAAGATCATCGGACTCCTCTCTCACCCCGGTCCCGGCCCCGCGCCACCCTGGAGGCGCTGCAGGTCGGAGGGGCGCACCTGGATGGCCACGACGGCGATCAGCGCGGCGAGCGCGGCGAAGACCGCCGCCGTGATGAAGGCGGCCGAGACGCCTGCTGTGAGGACCTCGTCGGCCCAGGGGGCCGGCAGCTCTCCGGTGCGCCGGAAGCGCAGGCGTTCGGCAGGGGTGGCCTGCTGAAGGAAGCGCGGTATCTGTTTCTCCGCCTCATTGCCGCTGGCCGTGCCGAACATCGTGACCAGGATGGACAGCCCGAGCGAACCGCCGACCTGCTGGGTGGTGTTGAGGAGGCCGGAGGCGGCGCCGGTCTCCCGGACGGCGACGTTCGACAGCGCCATGAGCGTCAGCGACACGAACTCCATCCCCATGCCGAGGCTGAAGACCAGCATCGGACCGAGAACGCTGCCCGCGTAAGTGGAGTGGACATCGGTCAGGGTCAGCCAGGCCAGGCCCGCCGCCGCGAGGACGCCGCCCACCACCATGAAGGGTTTGGGACCGTACACGGGCAGGAAGCGCGAGGCCAGCCCCGCGCCGGTCGCGATGACCGCGCTGACCGGCAGGAAGGCGAGTCCGGCCCGGAGGGGACTGAAGTCCAGCACGTTCTGCACGAAGAGCGTCAGGAAGAAGAACATGCCGAACATCGCCGCCGCGAGGCACAGCATGATGCCGTACGTGCCCGCGCGGTTGCGGTCCGCGAACATGTGCAGCGGAGTGATCGGCTGCCGGGACCTTCTCTCGACCAGTACGAAGGCCGTGAGGACGATGACGGCCGCGGCGAACGAGGCCAGGGTGAGGGCGTCCCGCCAGCCGTCCTGCGCGGCCCTGATGAATCCGTAGACCAGCAGCACCATGCCCGTGGTGGAGGCCAGGGCGCCGGTGATGTCGAAACGGCCCGGATGGCGTTCCGACTCCTTGATCCAGCGCGGCGTGGCGAGGGCGATGAGAAGCCCGATCGGGACATTGACGAAGAGCACCCACCGCCAGTTCAGCCACTCGACCAGCATGCCGCCGGCGAGCAGCCCGATCGCACCGCCACCCGCCGACACCGCGGCGAAGACCCCGAACGCCCGGTTGCGCTCCGGCCCCTCGCGGAAGGTCGTGCTGATGAGGGCCAGGGCCGTCGGCGAGGCGATGGCGCCTCCCACGCCCTGGAGGGCGCGGGCGGCCAGCAGTTGGCCGGAGTTCTGGGCGAGCCCGCCGAGCAGGGACGCCAGCACGAAGAGCAGCACACCGAAGACGAAGACGCGCCGTCTGCCGAGGATGTCGCCGGCCCGGCCCCCGAGCAGCAGAAGCCCGCCGAAGGTGAGCGTGTAGGCGTTGATCACCCACGACAGGGTTTCGGTCGAGAAGTCCAGGGAGCGCTGGATGTGCGGCAGAGCGATGTTCACGATGGTGATGTCCAGCACCACCATCAGCTGACAGGAGGCGATGACCAGCAGGGCCATCGCGTTCCCGCCGCCGGTGTCACGGGCGGCGTGCTGCGGCGTGGAGGTCGGTCGCGGTCCACTGGTCATGGCGGGTCGCCCTTTCGGGATTCCACCGTTCGACCGTACGCGCGCGCCCGGACACCCACCACTCGATCACCGGCCCGCTCCCCTCCGAGGCGGGCGGCAACTGCTCTGTCGGGTCGTGCACGTTGAGCACGAGCCGGTCGGTGGCGGCACCACTGCGGTGTCCCCGCCGGCCGGCGGCTGCGGCACGCCCGGCTCCGGCAGCGTGCGGCCAGCTGCCGGCCCGGCCCGGCAGCAGGACGAGAGACGTCGGGACGAACCGCGGCGACGTGGCGTCGGTGAGGCCGCCGAGGGCGTGGCCGGCCGGTCCCCCGTTGCCGGCGGCCGGACCCGAGGGGATCCCGCCGGCGGGCCGACCGGGACCGGCAGGGAGTCCTGGCCGTGTGCGGGCCGTCCAGGGAGAGGGGCACGCACGGGCCGTCCAGGGAGAGGGGCACGCACGGGCCGTCCCCGGCCGGCGCCACGAACAGGCGGACCGCCTGGGCCGGAACCCGCACCACGCCCGCGATGGACGCTGCCGTGAGCACGTACGACCAGCGCGAGACCGTCACCCGGCTCCGGCGGCCCGCCACGGACCCGGCCGGCGCCGAGCCGACCGCGCCCTCCGCCTGCTCCCCGGCGACCACGGTGCGACCATCCCGTGGTGGGGCACCCGACGGTGTCTGCACGGCACCGCGGGCTCACGTCCGACGGGCTGACACCACGCACGAGCCCGGCCCCGGAGCGGGCGGCGGGACGTCCGCACACCTTCGTGCCGGGTACCGGGACGGGCGGGCCGGTCAGGTCCTGGACGCAGGCGCCCGCAGCACGGCCTTGAGGAGCTCGCCCACCACGAGGACGGCCGAGCCCACCGCCGCGCACACCAGCCACTGGCCCGCGGTCAAGTCCGTCGTAGTGAAGAACCCGTGCACCGCGTCCATCTCGACCACCAGGGCCAGCAGCAGGACCACGGCGCCGGTGGCGATGAAGGCCGACGTGTTGGACAGCGTCTCGCGGCTGAGCACACTGCGCGTGGGGTGACGCACGTTGAGCAGGTTGAAGGCCTGGAAGAACACGAACGTCACGAACGCCATCGTGCCCGCGGTCGTCGGTACCCCCAGTTCCGGCTCGGGCCCCGGAGCCAGCACGAGCACGGCCAGGGTTCCGGCCGCCATCACGGCGCTCGCCAGCAGGATCCGCCGGAGCCGCTCGCGGGTCAGGATGCGCTCCCCGGCCGGGCGCGGCGAACGGCTCATCGCGTCGTGGCTGACGGGATCCACGCCCAGCGACATCGCGGGTGGCCCGTCCATCACGAGGTTGACGAAGAGGATCTGCAGCGCCGTGAACGGCGCTCCGCCCGCGATCCCGGTCAGCGAGGCGATCAGGAAGACGAGCACGAAACCGAGAGCGGTCGACAGCTGGAACCGGGTGAACTTCACGATGTTGTCGTAGATGCCCCGGCCCTCGCGGACGGCGCTGACGATGGTGGCGAAGTTGTCGTCGGTGAGGACCATCGTCGCGGCCTCCTTGGTCACCTCCGTTCCGCTGCGCCCCATGGCGACCCCGATGTCGGCCTTGCGCAGCGCGGGGGCGTCGTTCACCCCGTCACCGGTCATCGCGACCACATCACCCCGCGCCTGCAGCGCCCGCACGATGCGGATCTTGTGGGCGGGTGAGACCCGGGCGACGACGCCGGTGTCGTCGAGGAGGCGGGCGAGCTCGCCGTCGTCGTCGATCCGGTCCAGGTCGGCACCGGTGACGGCGCCGCCGGGGATACCCAGCTCCCCGGCGATGGCCGCGGCCGTCACCGCGTGGTCTCCGGTGATCATGCGGACCCGGATGCCCGCGTCCCGGCACTCGGCGATCGCCTGCTTCGCCTCCGGACGCGGGGGGTCGACGATGCCCACCAGCGCCATGAGCACGAGCCGGTCGAGCAGGTCCTTGAGGTCCCCCGCCGCTTCGACCTCCTCGGGGGTGAAATCCTCCATGCCCACGGCGAGCACGCGCATGCCCTGCTCGGCCAGCGCCGCGTTGGCCCCGTCGTACCGCTCGCGCTCCGTCCCGCCGAACGGCATGACGCCGTCGTCGCCGACATGGCGGTCGGCCCGCGCGGCCAGCACATCCGGGGCGCCCTTGACGAAGCAGCGCAGGACGTCGCGGCCCGCGTCGTCCGTCCAGCGGTGGAACGTCGCCATGAACTTGTGGTCCGAGTCGAACGGGATCTCGCGCACCCGGGGCTGCTGTGAGCGCAGGGCGGAGACGTCGACACCCCCCTTCTCCGCGAGCACGAGCAGCGCACCCTCGGTGGGGTCGCCCACGACGTCCCCGTCCCGCAGCTCCGCGTCCGTGCACAGCGCCATCGCGATGAGCGCCTCGTCGGCGGTGCCGGGCAGCGGCTGCCCGTCGGTCGTCCTGATCCGCCCGTCCGTCGAGTAGCCCTCGCCCGTCACCGTGAACCTGCGGCCCGCGAACCTCAGCTCCCGAGCGGTCATCTGATTGAGCGTCAGCGTGCCCGTCTTGTCGGTGCAGATCTGCGACGTGCTGCCGAGCGTCTCGACCGACGCGAGCCGCTTGACGACCGCACCGCGCGCGGCCATCCGGCCGGTGCCCATCGCGAGGGTGAAGGCGACGACCGCGGGCAGCCCTTCGGGGATGGCGGCGACCGCGAGCGAGACGGCGCTGATGAACAGGTCACCGAAGTCCTGGCCGCGGACGAGCCCCAGGACGAAGACGACCACGATGACGGCGCCCGCGATGAGGGCGAGCGTGCGGCCGAGGGCAGCGATCTGCCGCTGGAGCGGGGTCGGTTCCGGCTCCGCCTCGTGCAGCATGTGGGCGATCCGCCCGGTCTCGGTGTGCATCCCGGTCTCGGTGACGAGGGCCTCACCGCGGCCGCGCGTGACCGTCGTGTTCATGAACACGGCCGTCGTGCGGTCGCCGAGCGCCGCCCGCGGGGCCACCTCGGCCTCCGCCGACTTCGGTACGGCCTGTGCCTCACCGGTGAGCGAGGACTCCTGGATCTCCAGCGCCGTGGCGGACAGCAGCCGGCCGTCCGCAGGCACCCGGTCCCCGGCCTCCAGGACCACCACGTCCCCGGGCACGAGTTCGGTGGCGTCCAGCCGCACCAGGCCCCCGTCACGCCGTACGGCCGCCGTGGTGACGAGCATCTTCCTGAGCGCTTCCAGCGAGGCCTCCGCGCGCGACTCCTGAACGAAGCCGATGGTCGCGTTGAGCAGCACCACCAGGGCGATCACGACCGGGGTCTCCCACTCCCGTGTCACCACCAGGCTGACCACGGCGGCGACCAGGAGGATCACGATCAGCAGGTCCTGGAACTGACGCAGGAAGGCACGCCACCGCGGCTCACGCGGTGGCTCGGCGAGCCGGTTGGCGCCGTACCGTTCCCGCCGCCGGGCCGCCTCCGCGGTGGAGAGCCCGGCGGCCGGCTCCACTTCGAGATGCCGCAGTGCGTCGGCGGGAGGACGGGCGTACCAGGGCTGGGGCTCCGCTGAGTCGGGCACGGGTTCGAGCATTGGTCCATGATCCCCCGCAAGCGGCCCTCCGCGGAAGACGCCACGGACGACGTCACAGGAGCGCGCTGCCGGTCACCCCACCACGGGTCACCCCACCCGGCGGTCACCCCACCGGCGGACCGCACCGCGACCGCCCGGCGACTGCGGATCGCTGGGCCACACTTACCGTGCTCGATGCTCCGACGGTAGCGCCTGCACCACCGCGGCCCGGTCGCTGGCTGCATGGGCCGGTGAGCCCGCGACTTCTACCGTTGTGGAGGTCCCGCACAGAGCTCCGCCCGGAAGGCACCCCACCATGTCAGTGACCCCGGCCGACGTCGCCGTCGGCCTAGACCGTGTACACAAGACATACGGCGGTGACCAGCCGGTTGTGGCGCTGGACGACGTCAGCGCCGTGTTCATGCGCGGCACGGCGACGGCTGTGATGGGACCGTCCGGATCCGGCAAGAGCACCCTGCTGCACTGCGCGGCGGGGCTGGACCGGCCGGACTCCGGGCGGGTGCGGATCGGGAGCACGGACCTGTCGCCGATGTCCGAGAAGCAACTGACCGAACTGCGCCGCGGCCGGGTCGGGTTCGTGTTCCAGGCGTTCAACCTGGTGGGCGCGCTGAACGTGGAGCAGAACATCCTGCTGCCCTCGCGGCTGTCGGGCCGTCACCCGGACCCGGCGTGGGTGGCCGAGGTGATCGGGAGGGTCGGACTGGGCGACCGGCTGCGGCACCGGCCGGCACAGCTCTCCGGCGGTCAACAGCAGCGCGTCGCGATCGCCCGGGCGCTCGTCACCCGTCCGGAGGTGATCTTCTGCGATGAACCCACCGGGGCCCTGGACACCCGGACCGCGGCCGACGTCCTCGCCCTGCTGCGGTCGGCGGTCGACCGGACCGGTCAGACGGTCGTCATGGTGACCCACGACCCGGTCGCCGCGTCCTACGCCGACCGCGTGATGGTCCTCGCCGACGGGCGGATCGTGCGGGACATGGCACAGCCCGGAGCCGAGCGGATCGCCGAACACCTGGCACTGCTGGGCGGTCACCGGGGGCCCCTCGTGAGCCGGGAGGGCTGAACGGTGCTCCGACTCGCAGCGCAGATGGTGCGCTTCGGCAAAGGCGGTTTCGTCGCCACCTTCGTCGCGCTCACCGCGGGTGTCACCATCCTGATGAGCTGCGCCCTGCTCATGGAGTCGGGATGGCGGTACGAGGGCCGGCCGGAACACTACGGCGCCACTCTCGCCGTCGTCGCCGACCGGGACCTGAGGGTGGCCGGTCCGACGGTGCTCGGCGAGACCGAGTACACCACCGTGACGCTCCCCGAACGCGGCAGTGTCCCCGAGGCACTGGCCGGCGAACTGGCCCAGGTGCCGGGCGTGGCACGCGCGGTGGGCGACCGCTCGATCGCGGTCACCACCACCGCCGCCCCGGACGTGCCGACCACGGGTCACGGCTGGGCGAGCGCGGTCCTCGCTCCGTACCGGCTGGTGTCCGGCGAACCGCCGCGCTCCGACGGGGAGATCGCCCTCGACATCCGGCTGACCGACGGCACGGGGCTCGCGCCCGGCGACACCACGGACATCATCACCGGGGGAGAGAGCCGGGCGTACAGGGTGAGCGGTGTGGTCGGGACGGACGGGGCGCCGGGGGAGCGGGCGGCGCTGTTCTTCACCGACGCGCGCGCCGCCGCACTCGACCCGCACCCGGGCCGCTTCGACGCCATCGGCGTCCTCGCCGAACCGGACGCCGGCCGCTCCTCCGTACTCGCCGCGGTGCGCCGGGTCGCGGACGCCGCGGACGCGAGGACCTACACCGGTGACGAGCGCGGACTGGCCGCACAGCCGGAAGCCGCCGCCGCGCGGGCCTTCACCCTCCAGGCCGGTGGCGCGTTCGGCGGATACGCCGCGATGATCATCGTCTTCGTCGTCGCCGGGACCGTGGGCCTGTCGGTACGGCACCGGCGCCGCGACCTCGCCCTGCTGCGCGCCGTCGCGGCCACGCCCGGCCAGGTGCGGCGGATGCTCCTTGCCGAAGTGGGCCTGCTCGGCCTGCTCGCCGGTGTCGTGGGTGTCCCGGCCGGACTGTTCGCCACGGGACTCATCCGGGACGAACTGGTGGCCAGGGAGTTCGTGCCCGACGGCTTCACCGTCCAGGGCGGGCTGCTGTCCGCCGCGGCCGTGACCGTGGCCGTCGGCGCCACGGCGTTGTCGGCCGCCTGGATCGCGGCGCTGCGCATCACCCGGATCCGGCCCACCGAAGCGCTCGGGGAAGCGGCCGTGGAGCCCGGCCTCGGCAGCAGGGCCCGTGTGGTGACCGGCCTGGTGTGCCTCGCCGCCGCGGTGTCCCTGACCGGGCTCACCGGCGCCACCGACGGGCAGACCGCACTGGGTGCCGCGATGGGCATGCTCTACGCGTTCGTGCTGGGCATCGCGCTGCTGGCGCCCTGGATCAACCAGGCGGCTGCCCGGCTGCTCGGGCCCGTCCTGCGCTCCGTGTGGGGCGACAGCGGTTACCTCGCCGCGGCGAACCTGCGGGCCGGCGCCCGCGGCATGGTCGCCGTACTCACCGCGCTCGTGCTCTCCGTCGGATTCGGCGGCACCGTCTGGTTCCTGCAGGACAACCTCCAGCGGCAGACCGTGGTCCAGAGCCGCGACGGCATCCTCGCCCAGCAGGCCCTGACCGGTGGCGTCGGACTGCCCGCCTCCGCCACGGCCGAGGCCCGCCGGATTCCCGGGGTGGTCGCCGCGACCGGGGTGCGCCGTACCTCCGTCGTCGTGCCGGGCCGGCTCGAGGCGACGGCCGTCGTCGCCCAGGGCATCGATCCCAAGGGCGTGGAACGGACACTGGACCTGGAGGTCCGCTCGGGCAGCCTCGCCGGGCTGCGCGAGGACACCGTGGCCGTCTCCACCGCACAGGCGGACGCGGCGGGCTGGCAGCTCGGGGAGAGGGCCGAGCTGTGGCTCGGCGACGGAACGCCCGTCACCCTGCGCGTCGTCGCCCTGTACGAACGCGGCTGGGGCTTCGGTGACGTCACCCTCCACACACGGACCCTGACCGGGCACACCGTCACCGGACTCGACGACCAGGTACTCGTCCGCACCGCACCGGACGCCGACACGGAGGCCGCCCTGGCCGATCTCGCCCGCCGGTATCCGGCCGCCGCCGTGGTGGACACCGACCGGCTCACCGGCGAACTGGCCCAGGACCTGGCCGTCAGCGGCTGGCTGAACAAGCTGCTCATCGCCGTCCTGGTCGGATACGCGGTCCTCGCCGCCGCGAACACGCTGGTCATGGCCGCGCTGGCCCGCACCCGGGAGCTGTCCCTGCTGCGTCTGGTCGGTGTCACCCGCGGCCAGGTCAAGCGGATGGTGCACGCCGAACAGGCCGGCCTGCTGGGCGTGGCCCTGGTCATCGGCGGAGCGGTCGCGGCCGTCACCCTCACCACGATCGTCAACGCCGTGTCGGGGCAGCGTGTCCCCTACGTTCCTGCCGCCGGCCCGGCCGCCATCGTCGCCGGGACCGTCGCCCTGGCACTCGTCGCCACGGTGCTTCCCGTCGGCCGGCTCCTGCGCACGCCTCCGGTCGAGGGCATCGGCATCCGCGAGTGAGCACCGGCGGCCCGCCCCGGGCCCGGGGTGTTGCCGAGCGGTCCCGGGCCCGCGGCGGGACCCAGCGCGTACCACTGGGCGGATGGCCCGGCGGTCCCGGCGCCGGGCGTTCTATCCTCCCTGCCTGGGAGGTGCGGATGGTGGCGACGGACTTCCGCCCGGTGGACGGCCGGACGGGACGGGCTCGGGCCGCGTCGGCGCGTGCTCGGGCGGCGCTCGATGCTCTGGAGCACCTCATCGGCGGCATGGGCACCGGCCTGCTGGCACTGCTCGCGACGCTGTGGCTGGCCTGACCGTCGTGGCCTGTCTCGCCGGGGTGGGTCTGTGGCTGCTGCCGTCCGCCCTGCACGCCGTGCGGGCCGTCGCCGACCGGGAGCGGACCAGGCTGTCCCGGTGGGGCCCGGAGATCATCGGCCCGGCGCCACTGCCGGCCGGGCTGCGGGCCGCGGTCGGCGACCGCGCGGTCCGCCGCGAGGTGCGCTGGGTGTGTACGCACGCCGTCTTCGGACTCTTCCTCGGGCTGGTCGGGGCGACCCTGCCGCTGAACGCGGCACACGACATCAGCTTCCCGCTGTACTGGCGCTTCGTGCCGGCGAGCGAGGCCACGGCGACCGTGGGCTGGTGGACCGTGCGCGACTGGCCCGGAGCCCTGTTCATCACGCTGCTCGGCGTGCTGTGGGTCGGCGTCATCGTGATGTGCACGCCCGTGCTCGCACGGTTGCAGGCCTGGCCCGGCAGGCGGCTGCTGACTCCGGACCCCGGGACCGACCTCGTGCTCCGGGTCGCCGAACTCACGGCCACCAGGGCCGCGGCCCTCGACGCCCACGCCACCGAACTGCGCCGTGTCGAGCGCGCACTGCACGACGGCACACAGAACCGGATCGTCGCGGTCACGGTGCTGCTCGGCGCGGCCCGCCGTGCGCTGACCCGGGACCCCCGTGAGGCCGAGGCTGCCCTGGCACGTGCCCAGGACGCCGCCGAGCAGGCGCTCGCCGAGCTGCGGGGCGTGGTTCGCAGCATCCTCCCGCCGGTCCTCGCCGACCGCAGCCTGCCCGACGCGCTCACGGCCCTGGCGGCCGGCTGCCCGGTGCCCTGTCACCTCGATGCCGACGTGCCCGGCCGGTGCGCCGCGGCGGTGGAGGCGACGGCGTACTTCACCGTCGCCGAGGCCCTCACCAACGTCGCCAAGCACAGCGGCGCCCGAACGGCCGAAGTCGTGGTGCGCCGCCTGGACGACCGGCTGCACGTGGAGGTCCACGACGACGGTCACGGAGGCGCCGACGAGCGCAACGGGTCCGGGCTCACCGGGATCCGCCGCCGCACCGAGGCGCACGACGGAACACTCGAGATGGCCAGCCCACCCGGCGGCCCGACCACCCTGAAGGTGACCCTGCCATGCGGATCGTGATCGCCGAGGACGACGCGTTGCTGCGCGAAGGACTCGCGCTGCTCCTGCGAGCCGAGTCCCTGGACGTGGTGGCCACGGCCGAGAACGCCGATGCCTTCCTGGACGCCGTGGACACCGAGAAGCCGGATGTCGCGATCGTCGACGTCCGGATGCCGCCCACCCACACCGACGAGGGGATCGTGGCGGCCGTGGAGGCCCGGCGGCGCCGGCCCGAGCTCGCCGTCCTCGTCCTGTCCGCGTACGTCGAACAGGCCTTCGCCACGGATCTGCTCGCCCAGGGCAGCGCCCGGCTCGGTTATCTGCTGAAGGAACGGGTCGGACGGGTCGAGGAGTTCCTCGACGCGCTGCACCGGGTGGCGGGCGGCGGCACCGCCATCGATCCCGAGGTCGTCGCCCAGCTCCTCACCCGCACCCGGCCCGACGCCCGGCTGCAACGGCTCAGCCCCCGCGAGCGGGAGGTACTGGCCCTGATGGCCGAAGGGCTCGGCAACGCGGCCATCGCCGAGCGGCTCGTCGTCACCGACGGGGCCGTGCACAAGCACATCCGCAACATCTTCGCCAAGCTCGATCTGGCCCCCGCCGACCGCACGGACCGTCGTGTCGCCGCCGTCCTGCACTACCTGGAGGATGCCCGGCGCCGGGACTGACCTCGGCGCCGGCCGCTCAGCGCGCGTCCTGCCCTGGGGTCGCTTCCTGCCGGGCACGCTCGCGGGAGCTGCCGAAGAGCGGGACCGGTCCTTGAGCGCAGGGCTCCAGCACCGTCCCGGAGCTGACCACGGCTTCGCAGGTCCCGGCCAACCCGGCAGGTGGGCCGAGACGGATCTGCCCGAGGACGGTCCCGCGCGGAAGCCAGAGGGCTGCTGGGAACTGACCAGCGGGCGCAGCGCCCGTCCTCCGGCCGAAGGCGGCTCCCGGGACCGGCCTGAACGACCATGTGCTCACGCCGGCCGGTCCGCGTGGCCGGCAGGTACACCGGATGGCAGGCGCCGCGGCCGACGGTCGCGGCGCTCGCACCGTCCGGCGAGGGCACGACGCGCGGGCGCGTCCCAGGGCCGGTGGGGTGGCAGCCGGGTAGTTCCCCTGCGGGGCTGGTGCCGAGCGGGACGCCCGCAGTGCTCTGCCGACGGCATGCCCCGAGGTACGTGGCTCTGCCCCGCCGAAAGGTCTCGCCCTCCGGCTCACGCGCCGGAGGGCGCACTCGCGCGCTCCCAGGCCCTCCGACAACCGGCGTGGGCACGACTGCGCCGCCTGTGGCTCGGGGCGTACCGGGGTTTCGCTGGTGAGCGTGGGCCGGTACGGGCCGCGGGAGGCGTCGGGGAGGCGGGCTCCGGGCCGTCCCTCGGGGCGTCCGCGTTCTGCGGGCGGCGCCCGGGCAGAGGACGGTTCGCCCGCGCTGGGCCGGTGGTGCCCGCCCGTGCCTCCGTGCCTGCGCCGGAACGGGCGCTACGTGTCGAGTGAGCGGCGGGTGACGCGGTCCAGGTGGCGGGTGAAGACCTCGCGGGCATCCGGGGTGAGTGTGCGCAGCGCCACCAGTGCCGTCACGGCGACGTCGCACAGTTCGGACTGGACGTCGTCCCATGTGTGCGTGGTGCCCTTGCGCGGGTTCTGCCCGGTCGCACCGACCACGGCCTGGGCGACCTCCCCGACCTCCTCGGACAGCTTGAGGATGCGCAGCAGCACGCCGTCCGGGCCGTCGGCGGTGCGGTTCGCGTCCAGCCAGCCGCACAGGCCGTCGATGGACTCCCACAGATCGGCCCCGGTCGCCCGGGGCAGGGGGGAAGGCTGGTGATCGCTCATGGGGGTGAGCCTGGCACGGGCCACTGACACCGCACGGTCCATGGCCGGCCCCCGCCCGGGTCACCCACGACTCGGACCACTACTCGAACAGAACCTCCTGTTCACCCTCCCTGGCCTTCCGCAGCCGCCGGTTGCGCGCTCCCAGCGTCACCGCTGTGGCCGCCCCCATCGCGGCGAAGGCCACCGGAATCATCCAGTTCCGGTTGACCGTATGGCCGAGGACGTGGTCCAGGGAGAGCCGGCCGGGCCCCGTGACGGCGAGACCGGCGGCCGTCAGGCCCAGGGACGCGGCGTACTCGAAGCCACCCTCCTGATTGAAGAACCCGTTGGGCGCGTGCACGGCGGAGGCGCCCGCCATCGCACCGGCCGCCGCGGCGCCCGCCGCCGGGGTCGCGAGGCCGAGGGCGAGCAGTGTGCCGCCGCCGGCCTCCGCGAGGCCCGACACCGTGGCACTGGTCCTTCCGGGCGCGTAACCGATGGACTCCATGAACTGGCCGGTGCCTTCGATCCCGCCACCGCCGAACCAGCCGAAGAGCTTCTGTGTGCCGTGCGCCACGAGCACCCCGCCCGTTCCCAGCCGGAGCAGCAGCAGGCCCAGATCGTGTCGGTCGTAGCAGGTCACGTCGTCTCCCCGGGAGCGGTGGCTCGGCCCGACCACCGTCGCATCCCGACCCGGGCCGGGCCCGCCGCCGGTCGCCGTTCGGGTGACGCGGGTGGCGGGCCCGGGCGGCCGGTACGACGCTGGCGGACATGACCATTCAGACCACCCGCCTCAGCGACCCGGCCGTCCGTGCCTTCGTCGCAGCCGTCAACCACCATGACCGGCAGGGATTCATGGACCTCCTCGCGCCCGGCGCCACCATGGCGGACGACGGCACCGAGCGGGACCTCGCCGAGTGGACCGACCGGGAGATCTTCTCCTCCAACGGCCACATGGAGGTCGACAACGAGTCCGACGGCGGCCGCCGCCTCGTCGCCCGCTACCGCAACGACACCTATGGCGAGATGCGCACCCGATGGAGCTTCAGAGTCGACGACGACGGCCGCATCTCCCGCTTCGAGACCGGTCAGGCCTGACCTTCCGGCGACGGTCCGGGGACGCGCGCGGACCGGCCCACCCGGCCCCTCGCGCCCCGGCACCGCCGCGCCGACCCCGGGCGGCGGTGATCCGGCAAACGTCCCCGCCGTGAGAGTTGGGTGAGGGGATGGTCACAGATCTCGCCCAGTCGCTCGTTGAGGGTTTCAAGTAACGCGCTCAGCTCGGCTTTTGCCCGGTGGTTGGCTGTGACATGGGCGGACGTTGTGGAGATCCACCGTCATGCCGCCCCCGGCCGCCGGACCTGCCCATTGAACTGACCGCGACAAGTAGTCACTCTTCTCGTCAGCCTCCGCGTGACACCGCGCCGGAGGTCAACCCCCCACACCTGACGAGGAGATCCCTCTTCATGACGCATCAGATGCGTACCGTCGCACTGAAGGTCACCGCCGCCGCGTGCGCGGTGACGGCCGCGACCACGGCAGCCCTTCTCGGGGCATCGTCCGCCCAGGCCGCCGAGCCCGCCCAGGGCGCCGTCCTCGGCCTGAACGCCGAAGGAGCCGTAGCGGGCAGCTACATCGTCCTGCTCGACGAGCAGACCACGTCCGCCGACAACAGGGAGCTGGCCCAGGAGTACGGCGGTGAGCTCACCCGGTCCTACGGGGCGGCTCTCGACGGCTTCGCCGCGGACGGGCTGACCGAGACCGAGGCCAAGCGCCTCGCGGCCGACCCGGCCGTCGGAGCCGTGGTGGCCAACCGCACGTTCCGCACCACGGCCACCCAGGACGACCCGCCCTCCTGGGGCCTGGACCGGGTCGACCAGGCGGACACGGCCGGGGACAGCAAGTACACCTACCCGGACCAGGCCGGCGAGGGTGTCACCGCCTACGTCATCGACACCGGCGTACGCGTCACGCACAAGGACTTCGAGGGCCGCGCCTCCCACGGCTACGACGCGGTCGACAACGACGACACCGCCGACGACGGCAACGGCCACGGCACGCACGTCGCCGCCACCATCGCCGGTTCCGCCCACGGCGTCGCCAAGAAGGCGAACGTGGTGGCCGTCAGAGTCCTGGACGACAACGGCTCCGGAACCACCGAGCAGGTCATCGCCGGCATCGACTGGGTCACCGAGAACCACAAGGGTCCCGCGGTGGCCAACATGAGCCTGGGCGGCGCCGCCGACCCCGCCCTCGACGCGGCGGTCCAGAAGGCGATCGCCTCCGGGGTCACCTTCGCCGTCGCGGCCGGGAACGAGTCCGCCGATGCCGGACAGGGTTCACCTGCCCGCGTTCCCGAGGCCCTCACCGTCGCCTCCAGCACCAAGGACGACGCCCAGTCCGACTTCTCCAACTTCGGCACGGCCGTGGACCTCTACGCACCCGGCTCCGACATCACCTCGGCCTGGAACGACAGCGACGACGGCACCAAGACGATATCCGGCACCTCGATGGCCTCCCCCCACGTGGCCGGTGCGGCCGCCGTGTATCTGGCCGGCCACCCCGACGCCGACCCGGCGGCGGTGGCGGCGGCGCTGGGCAGCGGGGCCACCGCGGACAGGATCAGCAACCCCGGCTCCGGCACGCCGAACAAGCTGCTCAAGATCACGGAATAGTGAGCCGCCCGAACAGGGGCCACTGACGCGTGTAGGGGGCCGCAGAGGGGAAAAACGCTCCTCTGCGGCCCCTCACACACCTCGGTGGCCCGGTGTGAGTGGCCCGGCTCACATGGCGTACCGGACCTGCCACCGACACGATGGTCTTCGTCAAAGGCAGGCTGAAGGGATCGAGAATGTTCCGCAAGGTGCTGGTCGCCAACCGCGGTGAGATCGCGATTCGGGCGTTCCGCGCGGGCTACGAGCTCGGCGCCCGAACCGTCGCCGTCTTCCCCCACGAGGACCGCAACTCGCTGCACCGTCTGAAGGCGGACGAGGCGTACGAAATCGGCGAGCCGGGGCATCCGGTGCGGGCCTACCTCTCCGTGGAGGAGATCGTCCGCGCCGCGCGACGGGCAGGCGCCGACGCCGTCTACCCGGGCTACGGCTTCCTGTCCGAGAACCCGGAACTGGCCAAGGCCTGCGAAGAGGCGGGCATCACCTTCGTCGGGCCCAGCGCCCAGATCCTGGAGCTGACCGGCAACAAGGCCCGTGCCGTGGCCGCCGCCCGCGAGGCGGGCGTGCCGGTCCTGGGCTCCTCGGCGCCCTCCACCGATGTGGAGGAACTCGTCCGCGCCGCCGACGACATCGGCTTCCCGGTGTTCGTGAAGGCCGTCGCGGGGGGCGGCGGGCGCGGGATGCGCCGCGTCGAGGACCCCGCCCAGCTGAGGGAGTCCATCGAGGCGGCCTCCCGGGAGGCGGCGTCCGCGTTCGGCGATCCCACGGTGTTCCTGGAGAAGGCCGTCGTCGAACCGCGCCACATCGAGGTACAGATCCTCGCCGACGGGCAGGGCAACGTCATTCACCTGTTCGAGCGCGACTGCTCGGTGCAGCGCCGCCACCAGAAGGTGATCGAGCTCGCGCCCGCGCCGAATCTCGACCCCGCGCTGCGCGACCGCATCTGCGCCGACGCCGTACGGTTCGCCCGGCAGATCGGCTACCGCAACGCCGGCACCGTGGAATTCCTGCTCGACCGCGAAGGCAACCACGTCTTCATCGAGATGAACCCGCGCATCCAGGTCGAGCACACGGTCACCGAAGAGGTCACCGACGTCGACCTGGTCCAGTCGCAACTGCGCATCGCCGGCGGCGAGACGCTCGCCGACCTCGGCCTCTCGCAGGACACCGTCACCCTCCGGGGCGCCGCGCTGCAGTGCCGTATCACCACCGAGGACCCGGCCAACGGCTTCCGCCCCGACACCGGGCAGATCAGTGCCTACCGCTCGCCCGGCGGCTCCGGCATCCGCCTCGACGGCGGCACCACCCACGCCGGTACGGAGATCAGCGCCCACTTCGACTCGATGCTGGTGAAGCTCACCTGCCGCGGCCGGGACTTCGGCACCGCGGTGGGCCGTGCCCGGCGTGCGGTGGCGGAGTTCCGCATCCGCGGCGTCGCCACCAACATCCCCTTCCTCCAGGCGGTCCTCGACGACCCGGACTTCCAGGCCGGACGGGTCACCACCTCGTTCATCGAACAGCGTCCCCAACTGCTCACCTCGCGCCACTCCGCCGACCGCGGCACCAAACTGCTCACCTACCTCGCCGACGTCACGGTGAACAAGCCACACGGCGAGCGGCCGGAGCTGATCGACCCGCTGACCAAGCTGCCGTCCCTGCCGGCCGGTGAACCGCCGGCCGGCTCCCGCCAGCGGCTCGCCGAACTCGGCCCCGAGGGCTTCGCGGGCTGGCTGCGCTCCTCGCCGACCATCGGCGTCACCGACACCACCTTCCGCGACGCCCACCAGTCGCTGCTCGCCACCCGGGTCCGTACCAAGGACCTGCTGGCCGTCGCGCCCGCGGTGGCGCGCACCCTGCCCGGACTGCTCTCCCTGGAGTGCTGGGGCGGTGCCACGTACGACGTCGCCCTGCGCTTCCTCGCCGAGGACCCGTGGGAGCGCCTGGCCGCCCTGCGCGAAGCCGTACCGAACATCTGCCTGCAGATGCTGCTGCGGGGCCGCAACACGGTGGGCTACACCCCGTACCCGACCGAGGTGACCGACGCCTTCGTCCAGGAGGCGGCGGCCACCGGCATCGACATCTTCCGCATCTTCGACGCGCTCAACGACGTCTCGCAGATGCGGCCCGCCATCGACGCCGTACGGGAGACCGGTACGGCCGTCGCCGAGGTGGCCCTGTGCTACACCTCCGACCTGTCCGACCCCTCCGAGCGGCTCTACACCCTCGACTACTATCTGCGGCTGGCCGAGCAGATCGTCGAGGCGGGCGCCCACGTCCTGGCCGTCAAGGACATGGCGGGCCTGCTGAGGGCACCCGCGGCGGCGACACTCGTGTCCGCCCTGCGCCGGGAATTCGGCCTGCCGGTGCATCTGCACACCCACGACACCGCCGGTGGTCAGCTGGCCACCTACCTCGCCGCGGTCCAGGCGGGTGCGGACGCGGTCGACGGGGCGGTGGCGTCCATGGCGGGCACCACCTCGCAGCCGTCGCTGTCGGCGCTCGTCGCGGCGACCGACCACTCCGAGCGGCCCACCGGCCTGGATCTGGCGGCCGTCGGTGACCTGGAGCCCTACTGGGAGAGCGTCCGCAAGGTCTACGCCCCCTTCGAGGCGGGCCTGGCCTCACCGACCGGACGCGTCTACCACCACGAGATCCCCGGCGGCCAGCTCTCCAACCTGCGCACGCAGGCCATCGCGCTCGGTCTCGGCGACCGCTTCGAGGACATCGAGGCGATGTACGCCGCCGCCGACCGGATGCTGGGCCGTCTGGTGAAGGTCACCCCGTCCTCGAAGGTGGTCGGCGACCTGGCTCTGCACCTGGTCGGCGCGGGCGTGTCCCCGCGGGACTTCGAAGAGGATCCGGACCGGTTCGACATTCCCGACTCCGTCATCGGCTTCCTGCGCGGTGAGCTGGGCACCCCGCCCGGCGGCTGGCCGGAACCCTTCCGCAGCAAGGCACTGCGGGGCCGCGCCGAGGCCAAGCCAGTACAGGAGCTGTCCGCCGACGACCGGGAGGGCCTGGCGAAGGACCGTCGGCCGACCCTCAACCGGCTCCTCTTCCCCGGCCCCGCACGGGAGTTCGAGACGCACCGTCAGTCCTTCGGCGACACCGGCGTCCTGGACAGCAAGGACTTCTTCTACGGGCTGCGCCCCGGCAAGGAGTACAGCGTCGACCTCGACCCCGGTGTCCGGCTGCTCATCGAACTCCAGGCCGTGGGCGAAGCCGACGAGCGGGGCATGCGGACCGTGATGGCCACGCTGAACGGACAGTTGCGGCCGATCCAGGTGCGTGACCGGGCGGCGGCCTCCGACATCCCGGTCACCGAGAAGGCCGACCGCGCCAACCCCGGCCATGTCGCGGCCCCGTTCGCCGGTGTGGTGACGCTCTCGGTCGCCGAGGGCGACGAGGTGGAGGCCGGCGCCACGGTGGCCACCATCGAGGCGATGAAGATGGAAGCCTCGATCACCGCCCCGAAGTCCGGCACGGTCAACCGGCTGGCGATCACCCGGATCCAGCAGGTGGAGGGCGGTGACCTCCTGGTGGAGATCGGCTGAGCGGCGCCCGGCCTTCGCGGTTCACGGGGAATGGGACTCTGGACCGTCCGCTGAACCTCGGCGGCCCTCGACGGGCTGGATCCGCCCAGCTGGGCGGATCCAGCCCGTCGCCCCCAACCCCCTGGTTCGCCGGGTGGCCCGAGCTCTGGGCGCTCGTCCTTCTCCTTTCTTCCGCATGTTTTCTCCCCCCCCCCCCCCCCCCCCCCCCCCCCCCCCCCCCCCCCCCCCCCCACCCCCCCTCCCCCCCCCCCCCCCCCCCCCCCGCCACGACCCGCCTGGTCAGCAGGGTGCACGAGCCGCGGCGCGTCCGCCGTCCGTCTGCTCCCGAGATGTTGCCGCCCCGCCTCCGGCTCGGCATGGGCCACGCTCCCGCAGCGCACCGCGCGGCGCGGCGGGTGAACCTCGCCCGTTCGCGAGCCGAGCCGCCGGGCCGTGTGAAGCCGCCCGGTGTCCCTGCCGGACAAGCCTGCGCCGACGAGCTGTGGGAACGTAGATTGTGCGTTGGCCAGAACAGCCTTCGATTGACTACGGACGGTACTTATGACCGACCCTGCCGCGGCGCCCGGATCAGCGCATCAGAAGATCGACACCTCGGTGCCCCACTCGGCCCGCATATGGAACTACTGGTTGGGAGGGAAGGACAACTACCCCGTCGACGAGGAGGCCGGCGACAGCTACACCGCCGTCTTCCCCGGCATTGTCACCATCGCCCGCAGCAGCCGGGCGTTCCTGCGGCGCAGCATCACCTACCTGGTTGTCGAGCAGGGCATACGCCAGTTCCTGGACATCGGAACCGGCCTGCCCACGGCCGACAACACCCACCAGGTCGCCCAGCGGATCGCTCCCGAATCCCGGATCGTCTACGTCGACAACGACCCGATGGTCCTGGCCCACGCCCGCGCCCTGCTCTACTCCACCGCGGAGGGGGCGACGGCGTACGTCGACGCAAGCGTCCTCGACCCGGACCGCATTCTGGAGGTCGCGGGGGAGACACTGGACTTCACGCGCCCCACCGCCCTCATCCTCAGCAACATCCTGGGCCACATCGCGGACTACGACCAGGCGCGGTCCATCGTCACCCGGTTGATGACGGCACTGCCTTCGGGCAGTTACCTCTCCGTCAACGACGGCTCGCGCGGCATCGACCCGGTCTTCGAGCAGGCCCAGGACGCCTACAACGAGAGCGGCGCCGTCCCCTACAACCTGCGGACCGTCGAGCAGATCACCGCGTACTTCGACGGGCTGGAACTCGTCGAGCCCGGCGTCGTCCCGGTCCCGCTCTGGCGTCCGGACGCCGGCACCCCCACGCCGGAACCCATCGGCGAGCACGGCGGCCTGGCCCGCAAGCCCTGAGGTAGTCCGCGCGACAGCCCAGGCAGCCGGGACACGGACGCCGCCCGGCGCCACGACGGCCCCGAGCCGGTGTGTTCGCGCCCGCGGTCCCGGGGCCGGCCGTGGACCGGCCGGCCCGCTCGTGGGGCGGGGGCGGCCCTCGAGTGCGCCGTCGGCACGGGCCGGGTGGCCACGTTCCGCACCCCGGCCGCACAGGGCGCGGGACCGGCATCGAGTCGTCTCTGTTGATGACGGGGCAACTGCGCACCGGGGCCGACGAGTCGACGATCCCGGGCCCGGCCCGGGCAGGTCGAGTGCCTCCGCAACGCCGCCCGCCACCTCTGGCTCGGCGGGCAGTTCGTGGC
The DNA here is from genome assembly GCF_055569765.1 of Streptomyces sp. NPDC031365. Classification (NCBI taxonomy): domain Bacteria; kingdom Bacillati; phylum Actinomycetota; class Actinomycetes; order Kitasatosporales; family Streptomycetaceae; genus Streptomyces; species Streptomyces sp. NPDC031365. Next base: position 23,484 of record NZ_JBVIIM010000029.1, read on the forward strand.
CGAGCCGCGGGGTGCCCGGACCGCGCGGGCTCCCGCCGGGCCGGCAGGCCACGGCCCGGGAGTCCACCCCGGTTGCACCGGCCTGGACGCGTTCACTCGTGCGTCGTCCCGAGCCGGTACGTCGTCCCGCACCACGTCCGGTTCGACGAGAGCGGACAGGCCCAGCCGATTCCGTGGTCCCACTGTTCCATCTGGCCGGCCGAACCCGTCCCCATGGCCCAACTGGCCGGACGGCTTCTGGAGTCCGGGCACGCGGACGGGAACGGCGTCCCTCTCACCGCCGACTCACGTTCGCACGTCGCCGTCCGCCGGCTCCCTTCCGACGCGCACAACGCGCTGCTGCCGCGGGACGCCTTCCACCTGTCGGGGGGCCGCCCGGTCACCCACAAGATCTACCGCGATGCGGCCCACCCCGCACGGCTCGTGCTGCCCTTCACCAAGCGCCAAGCACACGGGGCGTAGCCCGCCCGTGACGCCCGGACGGCGAAGCCGGAGGGCGAGTGTCAGTGCCCGGTGGCACGCTGAGGCCAAAGGGAATCAGCGAAAGGACACTGCGGTGATCACCACTGACTTCGCCACCGGCTCGCCCTGCATGCTCGACCTCGGCGTCCCCGACGTCCGGGCCGCGGCCGCCTTCTACAGCGCGGTCCTCGGCTGGGACTACGAGCCCATGGGGGACGGGGAGGAGATGGAGGGCGGGATGTTCAACAAGGACGGCAAGATGGTCGCCGGCCTCGGCAAGCTCACCGAGCAGGGCGCCCGTCCTGCCTGGATGATCTACTACAGCGTCGGCGACGCGGACGCCACGACCCGGGCGGTGGAGAGCGCCGGCGGCAGCGTACGGGTGCCGCCGATGGACCTCGAGCAGTGGGGCCGGATGGCACAGTACACCGACCCGCTGGGCGGCCAGTTCGCCGTCTGGCAGCCCAGGGAGAGCAAGGGAGTGGACCTGATGGACAAGCCGGGCTCGCTCTGCTGGACCGAGCTGTACACGAGCGACGCGGCGGCCGCGAAGGAGTTCTACGGCGGTGTCCTCGGCTGGCGGTTCAGTGACATGGAGATGCCGGGCGGCGAGGGCACGTACACCATGATCACCCCGGCCGGGCTGCCCGAGGAGCGGATGCACGGCGGCCTGATGGAGGTCCCCCGGGAGGACCTCGCCCTGGCGGGTGGGCGGTCGTACTGGCACCCGGTCTTCAACGTCCCCGACTGCGACGCGGCGGTGGCCAAGGTCACCGAGAACGGCGGCAGCGTGCAGATGGGGCCGGAGGACGCGGAGGGCGTCGGTCGCATGGCCGTCTGCCTCGACCCCTTCGACGCGGACTTCGTGGTGCTCACCCCGTCCGAGAGCTGAGGGCCGGGTCGCGGCCCGCCCCTGCCGTCCGTCACCGGGCCGGCCGCCGCCCGTACCTCCATCTCGCTCTGCACTGACACGGGCCGCATCAGCCGCGCTCTGTGGCCGCGATACCCGATCGACACACGTACCCGCGACCACCTCGCCGCCCAGCTACGCGGTTGGATCGGCGCCGATCACTTCACCAAACACCCTCAGGGGGACAGCCCTCACCGAGGCGGTGACGAGCGACCGGGCCCCGTTCCAGCAGCATGTCCGCAAGGCCCAGAACGCCTCCGGCCCGTACGGAGACCGGGCTCTGGGTAGTCCCTCGACCTGGTCCGGGGACTACCTATCCTGCACCGCCTGCCCCACCAGGCTCCGGACGGGTGGGCCGCCCCGCACACCCACGCGATGACCGTCCTCATCGTCGACGCCGCACTCCAGCTCACTGCAGCGCTGTCCGGCCACGGGTGATCTCACCTCGGGGAACACCCGGTCAGCCGTCTCCCCGGCGCGGAGCCGGCGGGCGGGTGCCGGCGGGGGCGACGATGCCGTACAGCGCCAGGGTCACCAGCGTCCCCACACGCCCCGCCGGGTCGTCGGTGCAGCCTTCCGCCCAGGCGCGCATCCCGGTCTCCAGTGCGCTGTGCACATGGGCGCACACCAGGTCGATCGGTACGTCGTCGCGGACCTCGCCGCGTGCGGCGGCCTCCTCCAGCAGGCGGTGGATCCTGACGAACACGGCCGGTGTCGACGGCACATCCGGCCGGAGCAGTGACTCGTGGCGCACGGGAAGGCTGTAGACGAACCGGGCCAGGTCCTCCTGCGCCACCATCCTGCGGACGGCGTCCTTCACGACCACGCCGACGCGCTGGAGCGGCGGCATGTCGTCCGCCACATCCGGTTCGGCCTCCTCGCTCACCAGCAGTCGCTCGAAGAGCGCGCCGAGGACCTCTTCGCGCTCGGAGAAGTGGTTGTAGAAGGTGGCCCGCGAGACTCCGGCCGCACGGGCGAGGTCCTGCACCCGCACCGCGTCGTACCCCTGCTCGGCGAAGAGCCGCAGCGCGCTGTCGATGATCGCGTCGCGGGTCCCGTTCCTCTTGTCCGGCCTCATAAGGCTCAGCTTACTTGACACGAGTCCAGCCCACCGTACCCTGGACACGTGTCTAATTGGACATGTGTCAAGCAGCAGGGAGTTCCACCATGAGGTACCTCAAGGCCTACACGGCCGTCGCGGTGGCGACCGCAGCCACCATCGGCGTGACCGCCTGGACGTGGTCCGGCCCCGAGGGCAAGGCCGAGCCGCACAAGAAGGAAACGAGTGACGTCCGGGTGACCGAACCGCTGCGGGCCGAGCACAAGACGCTGCTCCCGCACATCGAGGCACTCGCCGACGCGGGAGACGCCATCGGCACCGTGCCCGCGAAGGAGCAGCGCGAGAAGGTGCACGCGTCGTACACCTTCCTCACCAAGCAGCTCATTCCCCATGCCGTCGCCGAGGACAAGGTGCTCTACGCGAAGGTGGACAGCCTGATCGGCAGCAACGGCAGCACCAAGGCGGCCGACCCGATGCGCCGTGACCACGTCGAGGTCGGCTCCCTCACCGACGAGCTCGGCGAGCTGGGCGAGAAGCTGCACGAGGGCAAGCTGCCCCCGGCCGGGCAGCAGGAGCTCCGCCGCGTCCTCTACTCGCTCAACGGCATCGTGGGCCTGCACTTCGCCAAGGAGGAGGAGGTCTTCCTCCCGCTGCTCGACCGGAAGCTGAGCGAGGCCGAGGCGCAGCAGATGTTCGAAGAGATGGAGAAGGTCACGGAGGAGTCCGGCGGCGAGGGGGGACACGAGCACTGACCACCCGCCCCTGCCGCGGCGCGGGAGTCCCACGCTCTCCGCGCGCGGCGGCAGACCACCGCCCCGCGGGCTCAGAAGCCCGGGGCGGTGCGGGGTTTTCCGTGCGTGCGGGGCGTGGGGTCCGACCGGGCGCCGGACCCGGCCGGGCGCAGGCTCGGACCGGATGCCGGACCGGATGCCGGACCGGACCGGGCACACAGGCTCAGACCGGGCGCAGGACGGCTGGTCGGGACACGCCGGGCCCGTGCGTCGGAGATCCATGGAGGAGCCGCAGGAGACCGGTGCCCCACCAGGCGAGGGCGGCGAGTTCCAGCAGTCCGCTGATCCCGACGACGGAGAAGAAGAACGGGTGCCAGTCGGTGAGGGTCTGGAAGGAGACCCGCAGCGCGCAGCCGGTGTTGAGCAGGATGAAGGGGCCCGTGAGCGAGCCGAGGGTGCGGGGGTGGATGCCGCGCAGGGTGGGCACCACCCGGGCCGAGATCCCCGTGATCATCATCGAGACGAAGCCGACGGTGATCGCGTGCCGGATCGCGCCGTAGTACGCGTGGCTGAAGGCGACGCCGCTGATGAACTGGTAGACGGGCATCAGCAGCAGCATCACGAGCGAGAGCGCCAGCCATCCGTAGGCGGCCCGGACGAACTTGCCGGACCGGTGGTCGGTCCGGGGCGGCCGCCGCCAGAGGCGCCACGGCAGCACCATGGCCGCGACACCGCCGGCGATCATCAGCCAGGGCAGCATCAGGAGGGCGGCGAGCCGGTGGTCGTCCGCCCAGCGGTAGGCGATGAAGACGATGACCTCGATGACGACGCCCGCGTTGATCAGCATCAGGGCGTCCCAGGCCCGGCGTTCCGGCGTCTTCGCCACCCCGAACATCTGTGGCAGCAGATGACTCGACAGCCCGAGAACCATCAGCAGCGCCATCCCGTGGATCTGTACGTCGCGCAGCGGAGCCTGGTAGGCCGCGATGTACCACAGCAGGTCGGACCGCTCGGTGGCCATCATGGTCATCCCCGTGTGCCAGAGCCCGAAGGCCGCCTGGGCGACGAGCCAGAACAGGCCCGAGCCGATGAAACCCGTCACCGGGCGCATCGGGTCCTTGCTCCGGACGTACGTCGCGAGGAGCTGCCCGGCGAAGACGAGGGAACCGGCCAGGACGATGGCGTTGCCGACCAGGGCCGCGGACACGGTCCAGTCGCCGTCGACGCGGTATCCGGCCGCTCCCATGCCGATGACGGCCATCACCAGTCCGGAGAGGGTCGCCGACAGGACGGCCGGGACCAGACGTGGAGCGGCCAGTGTGGTGCGCCACAGCCGGGGGAACGCCTGGTAGCCGAAGCCCATGATGAACAGCCCGACCCACCCAGTGATCTGCGCGTAGCCGTGGGCGTTGATCTCGTGGACGGACACCCCGGTGAAGCGCTCGTCGAAACCGATCCGCCACAGGATGAGGACGCCCCACGACGCGCCGACCGTGAGTACGGACAGCACTGCCGCGGTGAAGAACGGCGCGTGGACGGTGCCCCGGTACTTCGACGGGGGTTCCGGGCGGGTGGCGGACAGCTCGACCGGCACGGCGGTCGGCGAAGGACCGGCCGCTCGGCCCGATGCTGCGGGGGGACGGTGAAGGTGCACAGTGCTCCTCCGGGCGAGGACGTGGCCTCTTGGGGGTACGGGCCGACCCATCGGCCCCGGCGACGGAACGCAGCCGGGATGACTGCTCGACGCTAGCCCGTGCGGCCGGCCCGCCGGATGGGTCCCCCAGAGCACTCCCCGGGCCCTTCGGCCCCTTCCGGTCCGGGCTTCGGCCCCATCCGGCCCGGACCGATCCGCGCTCCGGCTTCCATGCCCACCGCGCCTTCGCCCGAGGCCCGCTCGGCGAACCCCGTGCGGCAGGGAACACTCCGCCCACACACGGTCGTCAGCCGACGGACGGGTGCGGCCGACGCCCCAGCGGTCGCGGTCGGCCAGAGCCGGGACATCGGCAGGCCGCGGCCCCACCCGGCCTCCGGATCACCGGCCACCACACCGGCGGCCGGTACCCGCTCCTGCCTCGGATCGCGCACCGCGATCAGCACGTGGCCGGCACGAGCGTCAGACGGAGGCCGCCGCACACCAGGTGATCACCGCCTGCGTCCCCGTACACGGGTGTCAACCGGCCGGGTGCAGTTCCCGCAGGGCGTTTAGTACTTCCTCGTCGGAGACCTGGGCGAAGTCGTCGTACCACTCACCCACGGATCCCAGCCGCTGCGGCTGGTGCAGTGCGACGACGTCGTCTGCCTCGCCCCGCAACGCGGCGGCGGTGTGCGGCGGGCACACCGGAACGGCGAGGGTCAGACGCAGTGGGCCGCCACGCCGCAGATACCGCAGGGCGGCGCGGGCCGTCACTCCCGTGGCCAGACCGTCGTCCACGACGACGACGCCGTGACCGCGGACGTCCGGGGCGGGGCGTCCGCCGCGGTAGACCCTCTCACGCCGGTGCAGTTCGGCGCGGGCCCGGGCCACCTCGGGGCCCAGCTTGTCCTCGGAGAGGTCCAGGGCGCGCAGGGCCGTGCGGTCGAACACCGCAGGATCGTCCCCGGCGATCGCCCCGATGGCCACTTCGGGGGATCCGGGCAGCCAGATCTTGCGGACGACGAGGACGTCCAGCGGCACGGCCATCGCCCGGGCGATCTCCGCCCCGACCGGGACACCACCGCGCGGCAGCGCCAGCACGGTCACATTCGCGAGATCGCCGCTGCTCGCCCACTCCAGCAGCCTGACGGCCAGTTCCTGACCGGCCTCCTCACGGCTTCTGAATCGCACGGCTCGCTCCCTTCCTCGGTCCCCGGTCCCCGGTGCCGGGTAACCGCCCATGTCCGTGCCACTCACTCCGGCCCTGCGGCACAGTGGAGGGATGAACGCACACGACGAGAGGCTTCTGGCCGGAGCCCGTACGGCGGCCAGGCTCCCCGCTCAGGACCTCGACCGCGCCCGGCGCTTCTACGCAGAGCGGCTCGGCCTGGAGCCCGTCGACGAACGGCCGGGCGGGCTGCTGTACCGGTGCTCGGGCGTCGAGTTCGCCCTCTACCGGTCGGCGGGGACGTCTCCGGGTACCTTCACTCAGATGGCATTCGAGGTCGACGACCTCGAGAGCGTCGCGGCCGAGCTGAAGCGGCGCGGCGTGGTGTTCGAAGAGGTCGACACCCCCGGCTTCCGCACCACCGACGGTATCGCCGAGATCGACGGCAACTACCCGACCAAGGGATACCGCGCCGAACGCGCCGCGTGGTTCCACGACAGTGAGGGGAACCTGCTCGGCGTGGGTGAGCCGGTCACCCGAGAGTGAGGAACCCGGCCCATCGAGGGCGGACGCGTACGCCGCTCCGGCGGGCGGGACTCAGCGTCCCGGGCCAGGCGCAGGAGGTCGGCGATACCGTCCTGCTTCCTGCCTGGGCGCCGGCCGTTGGCCCGCCGTGGTTTGCGGACAGAGGCTGACCGCATGCCTTCGTACGGTCGTCCCATGACACAGAGACAGAAGTACCTGGTCACCGGCGCCACCGGAACCGTCGGCCGCCAGGTCGTCGCCGAACTGCTCGCGCGCGGTCATGCGGTCCGCGCTCTGACCAGGGAACCGGCGAAGGCGGATCTGCCGGCCGAGGTCGAGGTGGTGCGGGGCGACCTGACCGAACCGGACAGTCTGGTTCCGGCGCTGGAGGCCGTCACCGGCCTTCATCTGATCACCTTCGGCGGGGCCTGCTTCGCTCCGCTGGAGACCGGTCCGGGGATCCTGGAGCGGGCCCGGACCGCCGGGGTTCGACGGGTCACCGTGCTGCACGGGGGCGGGCCGTCCCCGCTCGAGGACGCGGTGCGTGCCGACGAAGGGGTGGACTGGACCGTGCTCATGCCGGTCGAGTTCATGGCCAACGCCCTGGAGTGGGCCGACGGCATCGTCGCGTCGGACGAGGTCCGCGAGCCGTTCGTCTCACGGCTCAGTGCCATGGCTCACGAGGGCGACATCGGTGCCGTCGCCGCGGTCGCGCTCACCGAGGAGGGCCACGGCGGACAGGAGTACGTGATCACCGGGCCCGAGCCGCTGACCGTCGGCGACAAAGTGGCGGCGATCGCCGCTGCCCGAGGGCGGGCCGTCTCCCTGGTCGAGCTGACCGCGGAGGAGGCCGTGGCGCAGTGGCGGGCGGCAGGGCGCCCGGAGGACGTGATCGGCTTCCTGCTCGAGGCGTACGGGAACACGCCGGAGGTCGGCCGCACGGTCCTCGACACCGTTGAGAAGGTCACCGGCCGCCCGGCTCGCACCTTCACCCAGTGGGTCACGGAGCACGCCCGCCGTTTCACGGCTGCCGGTTCGGCGTGACCGGCGTCGTGCCGGGCCGGACGCGACGGGGACCGCCGCACCGGCGACGACCGCGTCCGGCCCCGTACGCCGTGCGGCTCACCTGTTCGCGCTCCGGCGCGCTCGGGCGGTGCCGCCGCTCTGCCGTGCGGGAACCCGGTGCATGACGCCCGAGGTAATCGACCGCTCCCTCCGCCTGCGACAGGATCGGGCACATCAACCGAAGTCCCCGGCCGGGACCCGGCCGCCGCCGCGAGGAGAACGCCATGTCCACCGACTCCGCCGCCGTCACCGCGAGTTCCGACACCGAGGCCACCCGAGCCGTCGTGCGGGAGTTCCTTGCCGCCCGGCTGGCCGGGGACACCGAGCGGCTCGTCGCGCTCTTCGCCGACGAGGTCGACTGGCTGCTCGCCGACAATCCCGCCGTCCCGTGGATCCGCCCCCGTTCGACCGCCGCCGAATGCGCCGCCCAGTTCACGGAGTTGATGGAGTACACCGTGCCCGAGGACGCGCGCGCCCGTGTCGACACCTTGCTCGTCGACGGGAGGGACGCGGTCCTGATGGGGCATCTGTCCGGGATGGTGCGGGCGACGGGGCGGTCCTTCCAAGGACCCTTCGCCCTGCGCCTCATGGTGGAGGACGGCCGGATCACCCGCCACCACCTCTACGAGAACAGTCTGTCCGTCGCCGAGGCCTGTGCCACACCCTGACGGCCGGCGCGGGCGGGTGCCCGGCTCAGCCGAGGAGCCCGGCGACCATGTCCGCGAACTCGTCGGGGGTCGCCAAACGGATGCCGAGCTGTTCCGCCTTGGCGCGCTTGGAACCGGCGCCCTCGCCCGCGACCACCAGGGTGGTTCTCTTCGAGACGCTGGAGGAGGAGCGACCGCCGGCCCGTTCGATCAGTTCGTTCATCTCGTTGCGGGAGAGCTTTTCCAGGCTGCCGGTCATCGCGCCCGTGACCACCACCGCCATGCCCTCCAGCGGGCCGCCCGCCGCCGGCACCGCGACCGGTCCGTCGCCGTCGGGCGCGGCATCGGCGGCCGGCGGCGGAGTGGCTCCGGGCTCGGTCATGTTGACGCCGGCGGTGGCAAGCTTGTCGATGAGCGGCGCCAGTTCGGCCATCTCCGCCACGATCGAGGGTGCCTTCTCCGCCCCGATGCCGTCGACCCGCTGCATGGCGTCGGCATCGGCCGCGCGGATGTTGTCCATGGTGGCGAAGTAGCGGGCGATGCGACGGGACATGGACCGTCCGGTGCCCCGGACGCCCAGTGCGCACAGCACCCGGGACAGCGGCTGCTCCTTGGCCTTGGCGATCGCGGCGAGCAGGTTGTCGGTGCTGGTTTCCCCCATCCGCTCCAGGGCGAGCAACTGCTCGCGCCGGAGCGTGAACAGGTCGGCGAGGTCGGCGACCAGGCCGGCGTCGACGAGCTGGACGACACGCGTGGCACCGAGGCCCTCGATGTCGAGCTGGTCGCGGCCCGCGGCGTAGGCGAGAGAAGCGACCAGATGACAGTTGCGGCCCTGTGCGCACCGCCAGCGCTCCTCGCTGGTGTCGATGTCCGAACCACAGCGCGGGCACTGTGCCGGGAACGCGATCGGCTGCTCCTCGCCCGTACGGAGATGGGCGACCGGGGCCTCGATCCGGGGGATGACGTCGCCGGCGCGGTGCACCATGACGTGGTCGCCCAGACGCAGGTCCCGGCGGGTGATGTCGGCCGGGTTGTGCAGAGTGGCGTAGGTGATCGTGGAGCCGTCGATGACGACCGGCTCGAGGACACCGCGCGGCGCGATGATGCCGGTGCGGCCGACGTTCCACTCCACTTCCAGCAGCCGGGTGATCTTCTCCACCGCCGGCAGCTTGTAGGCGATCGCCCAGCGCGGCGCCCGGGAGCCCGATCCGGCGGCCTCCCGGTCGGCGGCGAGGTCCGCCTTGATGACGATCCCGTCGATGCCGAACGGCAGCTCGGCGCGGAGCGCGGCGATCTCCTTCACCCGGGCCAGGACCTCCTCGGGGGTCTCGGCGAGGGTGTCCGGGACGGCGGTCCGGGCACTGGTGTGCACACCGAGGTCGGCGGCCAGCGCCATCAGGTCGCTGTGTGCCATCTCGTTGAGCCGTTCCGCCAGGGCGGAGTCGGTTTCGGGCAGCGGCAGCAGTCCGTAGCCGAAGAAGGTCATCGGCACCGTGTAGGCCCGCTCCTTCGCCCGCAGGGTGCCCGCGGCCGCGTTGCGCGGATTGGCGAACGGCTGCCCGCCGTGACCGGTGCGCACCTCGTTGGCGTGCTCGAACTGGGCGGAGGTCATGAGGACCTCGCCGCGCACCTCCACGGTGACCGGTTCGCCGAGCCTCACGGGCAGCCCTTCGATGGTGCCGATCGCGTGCGAGACGTCCTCCCCGGCCGTCCCGTCCCCGCGGGTGATCAACCGGCTCAGCCTGCCGTCGGTGTAACGGGCGGCGATCGCCAGCCCGTCCAGCTTCGGACCCACACTGAAGCGTGTCGCGTCACGGCCGGTCCGGCGCGCCAGTGACGCCGTCCAGGCGCTGAACTCCTCCTCGGAGAACACGTTGTCCAGGCTCAGCATCGGCACCGTGTGCGGGACGTCGCCCTCCACCGCCCCACCGGCGACCTTCCCGGTGGGGGAGTCGGGCAGTATCCCGTCCGGATGCTCCGCCTCCCAGTCGGCGATCCCTCGTACCAGCCGGTCGTACGTGTCGTCGTCCAGCGCCGAGGTGCCGCCCTCGTAATACGCGGCCGCCGCGCGCACGGCGTCCTCGACCGCCTGCGCGTAGGCGGCGGCATCGACGATCACTGCTGCAGGTGTTGTCATGCGTCACATCCTGCCGTCCGCCGCTGACAATCGATCACAGTGAGTAGGCATTTGCCTAAAGGTATTAGGTGAATCTAAGTTCGGTCTGGCTGATGGGGAGGATGAGCATGGCGCGCGTACGACTGACCCCGGAACGCCTGACCCGGGCGGGAGCGGAACTGGCCGACGAGCTCGGCTTTGACCAGGTGACCGTCTCGGAGCTCGCCCGGCGCTTCGACGTCAAGGTGGCGAGCCTGTACTCCCACCTGAAGAACTCCCACGACCTCAGGACGAGGATCGCGCTGCTCGTCCTGGAGGAACTCGCCGACCGCGCCGCCGACGCCCTGGCCGGGCGGGCGGGCAAGGACGCCCTGACCGCCCTGGCGAACGTGTACCGCGACTACGCGCGCGAGCATCCCGGCCGCTATGCCGCGGCCCAGTTCCGGCTTGCTCCGGAGGCAGCCGCAGGCAGTGCGGGAGGGCGGCACGCGCAGATGACCCGGGCCCTCCTGCGCGGCTACGACCTGGCCGAACCGGATCAGACCCACGCGGTCCGGCTGCTGGGCAGTGTCTTCCACGGCTACGTCAGCCTCGAGATGGGCGGCGGATTCAGCCACAGCGCCCCCGACACGCAGGAGACCTGGACACGCGTCCTCGACGCGCTGGACGCCCTGCTGCGCAACTGGCCCCCGTCACCCTGACGGCGGACCACCCCGCCCCGCGCCCCGATCAGCCGTTCATCGACCCATACGGAAACAGACGGACCGACATGATGCCCTCCACCCCGCACCGCTGGATCACCACGCCCCTCACCGCCGACCTCGTCCGCGGCGCGCTCGACCTGGAGCCCACCGCGCAGGGGGTCCTGCCGCACCGGCTGCCCGCCTGGGCCCGCGGCCAGAACACCGATGGGCAGCTCGCCATGGCCGAGTCCCAGCCCTCCGGTGTACGGCTCGTGTTCCGCACCCGCGCGACCGCCGTCGAGCTGGACACACTGCCCACCAAGCGGATCTACGCCGGTGCACCGCCCCGCCCGGACGGCCACTACGACCTGATCGTCGACGGACGCCCGGCCGACCGGACCATCGCGATCGGCGGCAACACCGTGACCATCGACCTGAGTGCCGGGACCTCCGAGCACGGCACCGGCCCGGTCGCCACCCTCCGCTTCGCCGGTCTGTCCGACGAGGACAAGACCGTCGAGATCTGGCTGCCGCACAACGAGACGACCGAACTCGTCGCCCTGCGCACCGACGCCCCCGTGAAGCCCGTGGACGCCTCCGGCCGCAGGACCTGGCTGCACCACGGCAGCTCCATCAGCCACGGTTCCGACGCCGCGAGCCCCACCAGCACCTGGCCCGCGCTCGCCGCGGCACGCGGCGGCGTGGAACTGGTCAACCTCGGACTGGCCGGCAGCGCCCTGCTCGACCCGTTCGTCGCGCGCACCATACGTGACACACCCGCCGACCTGATCAGTGTCAAGATCGGCATCAACCTGGTCAACGCCGATCTGATGCGGCTGCGCGCCTTCGCCCCCGCCGTCCACGGCTTCCTCGACACCATCCGCGAGGGCCATCCGACCGCGCCGCTGCTGGTCGTCTCGCCGATCCTGTGTCCCCTACACGAGGACACCCCGGGGCCCACCGCCTTCGACTTCAGCCACCTGGGTGAAGGGCGGCTCCTGTTCACCGCCACCGGGGACCCCGCGGAACGCGCCGAGGGCAAGCTGACGCTCAACGTCGTCCGGGACGAACTCGAGCGCGTGGTGAGGCAGCGCGCGGCGGACGACCCGAACCTGCACCACCTGGACGGCCGAGACCTCTACGGCGAGGCGGACCACCGCGAGCTGCCGCTGCCCGACCGGCTCCACCCCGACGAGGCCACCCACCGCCGCATGGGCGAACGCTTCGCCGCCCACGCCTTCGCCTCCGAACGCGGCCCGTTCGCGGAGGCCCGGGACTGACGCACGCGATGAACCCGAGGGCCGTGCCGTTGTCCGTGAACCGGTAGCGGTTCTCCCACGGGTCGCACGGCGTGCCCTGCGGCGCCGCACGGAGCCTGCGGCCCGTGCACGTACTCGCCGCGATGCCGCCGCAGGGCAGGGGGAGGCTGTGGTACCCGGGGCCGTTGACGTTCAGGGCCGGGTGCCACCCGGCCGTCGTGGTGGCCCGCCGGGCCACCGGCCGGGGGCCGGCCGGGCGGTACGGGCTGCATCGTGAAGGCTGGTGGCGTCCGGTGGGAGAGTGCCCCCTCGCCGGATTCCCATCGACGCAAGCAACCTGAGCGATGGCGAGTCGTGCCGGACAGGTCAGCGGGTCGCCCGCTGCCGGGGCGTTCACGTGCGAACACGCATCCTCGCCCGTACACAGTTCTGCTGATGGTGCGTCAGCTGTGCGCGAAGCCTGGACAGCCGCCGGGCGGCGTGTTGTCATTCCCTGCACGGCGGATTTCCAACGTTGGAAGGATTCTCTGGCCGAGCCGGTGGCCGTGCGCGCTTCGTCCTGGCCCCATGCCCCCTGCGCGAGGAAAGGTTCGATGACAAGACAACACACCCGCCCGCGATCCCGATGGTGGGCTCTGCTGACCGTGACGGCTCTGGCCCTGTCCACCGGCGCCCTGGCCCCGGCGGCGACGGCCGCGGCGCCGGCGGCCGGCGCGTCCGCCCCCGCGGCCGCCGATGCCGATGTTCAGGTGCACGGCCTGAAGGGCGAGTACTTCAGCATGTCGTCGCCGGGCGCCCGGGACTTCGCCGAGCTGGGCGGCACCCTTCTGGAACCGCAGATCAACTTCTCCGGACTGACCAGTACCTTCGAGGAGCTGACCGGGCGTACGGAGCACACCACCGCCCGCTGGACCGGGCAGATCGAGGCACCGCAGGACGGTGACTACACCTTCCACGCCATCGGCGACAACGGCTTCCGGCTCTTCATCGACGGCGAGCCGGTCATCGACCACTGGGAGCCGGACTGGGACCGGGAGCAGACCAGTGCGCCCGTCACCCTGAAGGCCGGGGAGCAGCACGACTTCCGCATGGAGATGTTCCAGGACGTGGGCGGGGCGAACATGTTCCTGCGCTGGTCGACGCCGACGATGCCCAAGCAGCTCGTGCCGGCCTCCGCGTTCACCCCGCCGGCCGGCTTCGAGGTCTTCCCGGTGGAGCTGACCGTCGGGGAGGACGGACGCAAGCTGCTCGCCCGGTTCGAGGACCGGGTGAGTGACCTCGCGCAGGTGGCGGACCACCTCAAGATCGAGGCCGACACGACCGCCATGCCGGTCGAGTCGGTCGCGGTCGCCCGCGACGACCGCAACTCCCTCGTCGTCACGCTCTCGGAGCCGATCCAGAAAAGCCAGCAGGTCCGGGTCACGTACGACGGCGAAGGGGGTCTCAAGGCCGGCGACGAGACCGTGCCCCGGATCGTCCGCTACGCCTCGAACACCTCCACCCACCGGATCACCACCCCGTGGGGCGACAAGGTCGACAGGAAGAACCCGCTTCCGGAGTACCCTCGCCCGCAGCAGGTCCGCTCCAAGTGGAAGAACCTCAACGGACCCTGGCAGTTCAGCGGTGCCGAAGCCGGTGAGGAGCCGGTCTTCGGCAAGAACCTGGACGAGAAGATCATCGTGCCGTTCCCGGTCGAGTCTCAGCTCTCCGGGCTGGAACGGCACGAGGACCACATGTTCTACCGCAAGCTCGTCGACGTGCCGAGAAGCTGGAAGGTCGGCAGGGGCGGCGACGGCAACCGGCTGAAGCTCCACTTCGGTGCGGTGGACTACCAGGCCCGCGTCTGGGTCAACGGCAAGAAGGTCGCCGAACACACCGGCGGCTACAACGCCTTCAGCGCCGACATCACCGACGCGGTCAAGCGCCACGGCAAGCAGGAGGTCGTGGTCGCGGTCACCGACACCGGCGGCGCCAACCAGCCGATGGGCAAGCAGTCCACCAACCCCGGCGGCATCTTCTACACCCAGTCGTCCGGTATCTGGCAGACCGTCTGGATGGAGCCCGTCGCCGACACCTCCATTGACAACGTCGTCACCACGCCGGACATCGACAGCAGCACCCTGGCCGTGACGGTCGAGTCCGAGGGCGCCTCGGAGCGGGCCCGCGTCGAGGCCGTGGCCCGCGATGCCCGCGGCAAGGTCGTCGGCCGGGTCAGCGGACCGGCCAACAGCAAGCTGGACCTGCGCGTGGCCGGGCAGCACCTGTGGAGCCCGGACGACCCCTACCTCTACGACCTCGACATCAAGCTGAAGGACGGCAGATCGACCGACAGGGTCGGCAGCTACTTCGGCATGCGCGAGATCGGGATCGAGGAGGTCGGTGGCTACCGGAAACTGGTGCTCAACGGCAAGCCCGTCTTCTCCCTCGCCACCCTCGACCAGGGCTTCTGGCCCGACGGCCTCTACACCGCGCCCAGCGACAAGGCCCTGGCCTTCGACCTGGAGGCGCACAAGAAGCTCGGTTTCAACGCCGTCCGCAAGCACATCAAGGTGGAACCGCCCCGCTGGTTCTATCATGCGGACCGGCTCGGCCTGCTGGTCTGGCAGGACTTCGTCTCCGGCAACCTCACCGACGAGACCGGGCAGAAGGCCTTCGTCGACCAGGGCCGGGAGATGATGCGGCAGCACCACAACTCACCCTCCGTCATCGGCTGGATCGTCTTCAACGAGGGCTGGGGCGAGTGGAACCGCGAAGAGAGCGGCCGGATCGCCGAATCGGTGAAGGCCGCCGACCCCTCCCGTGTCATCAATGCCCACAGCGGTGTCAACTGCTGCAACTCCAAGGGTGATTCGGGCAAGGGCGACATCATCGACCACCACGACTACAACAACGACGACCCGCCCTTCCCGGACCACCGTGCGGCCATGGACGGCGAGCACGGCGGTTTCACCCTGCGCACCCCGGGCCACATGTGGCCGGGTCCGCCGACCGTGATCTACAGCGGTGTCGCCGACAAGGAGGCGCTGACCCGCAAGTACGTGGAGAACACCGAGACGTTCTACCTCGACCAGGCCGGCGCCGAGCTCTCCGGCTCGGTGTACACCCAGATCACCGACCTGGAGAACGAGCTCAACGGCCTCTACACCTACGACCGCCGGGAGATCAAGGTCGACCCGGTCCGGGTGCGCGAGATCAACCGCAGGGTCATCGCGGCCGGCGCCGCCGCGGGGGACCGGGAGCAGCTGAAGGGCGGCGGCTCCTGGGCCCTCGACGAGGGCACCGGCACCACAGCGAAGGACGACGGCCCGGCCGACAGGCCGCTGAAGCTGACCGAGGGCACCACGTGGACGGACGGAGTCAGCGGCAGCGCGCTGAAGTTCGACGGCCAGGGACAGCACGCCCGGACCGACGGACCGGTGCTCGACACCACCGGCAGCTACACGGTGTCCGCGTGGGTCAGCCTCGATTCCGTTCCCGGCAACTACGCCACCGCCGTCAGCCAGGACGGACTGCGTCAGGCGAATCCCTTCTATCTGCAGTACGGAGAGGGCGCCTTCGCCTTCAGCACGCCCGACGGGCAGCGCGCCCGCCTGGAGACCACGCCCGAGACCGGCCGCTGGTACCACCTGGTGGGGGTGCGGGACGACACGACGGGCGAGATCACGCTCTACGTGGACGGCGAGCGGGCGGCGACCGTCGACGGCGGCCCGAACTATGTCGCCTCCGGCCCCCTCACGGTGGGCCGCGCCCTGTGGAACGGCCAGAACACCGACTTCTGGGACGGAGCGGTGGACGAGGTCCACGCCTACGACAGGGCGCTCACCGAGGAGGAGGTGAGCGCGCTGTACGGGGCGGAGAAGCCGTAGCCGCCGCGACGGGGGGGGGGGGGGGGGGGGGGGGGGGGGGGGGGGCTCGGCAAGGGTGGGGTCGGTTTGCCCCCTCCCCCCACCCAAACTTTTTCGGGACACCGACCGGAAAAG
>NZ_JBVIIM010000029.1:39732-102006 GCF_055569765.1 Streptomyces sp. NPDC031365
CTCTGGGGAGGGAGGGGGAAAAGAGTTCGAGACCGACGAAAGGCCGCCCACAGGGAGGGGGTGGAGGGCGGGGGATGAGGGACAAAGCCTGGAGCCCCCGCGCAGCAGGAGTGGGGGCCCCCCCCCCCCCCCCCCACCTTCCGCCGTGGGACGGGTCACTGTGCGGGGCTCACCGCCACGTTGTCGAACGCGGCGCCGGTGCCGAAGACCCGCACACCGTTCGCGCCGCTGGTGTACGTGGCGTCGGTGACCGAGATCCTGGGCCGCCGCATGTCGTCGACGTACACCTTGATGGAGGAGCCGACGGCCGTGACCCGCAGCTTGTGGGTCGAGCCCGGAGTGATCCGCAGACCGGCGGTCCGCAGCGGGGTCCAGGAGTCGTTCACCCTCCCGAGCACCACCTGACCGTTCGGGCTGATGCCCGCGTAGTAGCCGCTGTACCTGTCGGTACCGACCGCGGGCCGGGTCACCCGGAACGTGAGGCCGGCGTCGCCACCGTGCGAGGACACGGTGACGTCGGCCTCCTGGGTGAAGTCGGCGAAGTCCGTGTCCAGCAGCGCCTTTCCACCGGCGGAGGGACCCGCCCGATAGCGTCCGCCCGTCGCCTCCCAGGACCCGCCGTAGGTCTTCCAGCCGAGCGCGTTACCGTCGGCGAAGTTGTCCCGCACCTTCATCTCGATACGCTCGATCGTGCCGTCGGACCGGAAGTACATGCGGTCGTACGCCAGTTGACGGTGGTTGCCGTCCGTCTCACTGAGCGGGCGCCGGTGGTAGAAGATGTACCAGATGTCGGTGCCGGGCACATTGACGACCGAGTTGTGGCCGGACCCCCTGGCGACCGCCGGGTCCTGGGCGAGCACCTTGTCGAGTTTCTCGAAGGGGCCGGTCGGCGAGTCGGAGATGGCGTACGACACCGAGTAGTCGGGCCCCGTCCAGCCTCCCTCGGACCACATCAGGTAGTACTTCCCGTCCCGCTTGAACATCTGGGATCCCTCGACGTAGTCCGCCGGGGTGATCTCCCGATATGTCGATCCGTCGTCGAAGGTGCCCAGGCTGGTCATGTCCGGGTTGAGCTTGACGACGTTCGCGTGACCCCAGCCGCCGTAGTACATGTACGCCTGGCCGTCGTCGTCGATGAAGACGTCCTGGTCGATGGGCTGGGCACCGTTGTGGAACTGTGAGATCAGCGGGCGTCCGATGGCGTCCTCGTACGGGCCCTCGGGACGGTCGGCGACGGCCACCCCGATCCCGCCGAGCTGGGAGTTGTTCTGGATGTCGTTGGCGGCGAAGTACAGGTAGTACTTGCCGTCGCGCTCGATCGGGGCGGGTGCCCACATCGCCCGCTCGGCCCAGGAGATGTCCGCCTTGGTCAGGACCTCGCCGTGCCTGGTCCAGTGGACCAGGTCGGTGGACGAGAACGCGTCCAGGTGCGTCTGCTGGCCGTAGGGCCGAGAGGTGGTGGGGAAGACCCAGTAGGCGCCGTCGTACACCGCGATGTCCGGGTCGGCGTACCAGCCGTCGACGAAGGGATTGCCGGCCTCGGCGGTCGTGTGGTCGGGTGCGGCGACGGCGACGGAGGGTGACACCGTTGTCAGAAGGCCGCCGGCAAGCAGGGTGGCGCAGCACTTGGCGGCGAGTCCGGTCCTTGTTGCAGTCATCGTCCAGGAGCTCCAGTGGTGGGGGAAACGGGTACGGTGGCGGCCGCGTACGGCCGCCACCGCTCTTCTCACGCGGCCGGCATCGCCGCGGTCACGGGGCCCAGGGCGCTTGCACGGCCCAAGTGGTGTCCTCCGTGAAGTGGGCGGGGTTGTCCCAGGTGCGTGTTCCGCCCGGGGTGGCCAGCCACAACTCGGCGTGGTAGTGGCGCAGGTACTGCTCGGGGAAGTTGTAGGCGGACAGCCTGACACCGCCGTTCGCGCCCCGAACGGGGCAGAAGGTGGCGTCCGCGCGGAACAGGTCGCTGCTGCCGCCCTCCTTGTACACGCGGGAGTTGCGGTGGCGCAGGTACTCACCTGCGTAGTTCCGCGACTCGAAGGAGTAGCACGAGCTGTCGGCCAGGCCGGGGACGATCCGCCATGTGGCGTCGTTCTTCAGCAGCGTGTCACTGCCGCCGGTGACGACCGCCGTGAACACCGCGCCGTCCTGGTGCCGGACGTAGCGGTCGGTGTGGCCCGGCGTCGTCACGCGCAGGGACGTGTACTGCCCGGTCGGCAGCGTCACCGGCGCGGCCGGC
Organism: Streptomyces sp. NPDC031365; assembly: GCF_055569765.1. Taxonomy (NCBI): domain Bacteria; kingdom Bacillati; phylum Actinomycetota; class Actinomycetes; order Kitasatosporales; family Streptomycetaceae; genus Streptomyces; species Streptomyces sp. NPDC031365. The sequence goes on from NZ_JBVIIM010000029.1 coordinate 41,966, forward strand.
GAGCGGGAGGCGTCGATCAGCGCCCGGTTGGCGGCCCTGACCCTGGCCTCGTCCACCTTGACGACCTGGCGGTCGTAGGTGAGCAGGCCGTTGGCCTCGTTCTCGACGTCGGTGATCTCGGTGTAGACCGACGCGGACAGTCCTTTGGGCATCCGCACCTCACGGATGCCGTCCAGCAACCCGACGAACCGGTCGCCCAGATGCGCGAGGTCGGGCTGGTCCTCGTAGCTGAAACCGCCGCCGGGATACCACTCGTGCCCGGCCACCGCGAAGCCGAGCCCGCCGAACTCGCCGAGCACGGCGGCGCGCGTGGCACTGGGCACCGTGGTGCCGGGACCGACGTAGACGTGATGGTCGACGACGTCGCCGTTGCCGCCGTCCACGGCCCCGCAGCAGTTGACGCCGCTCATGTTGTCCACCAGGCGGGAGGGGTCGTACGCCTTGACCTCGTCGGCGATGCGCGCCTGGTCGTACTGGCCCCATCCCTCGTTCTGGTTGACCCACATCACCAGGGACGGTGAGCTGCGGTGCTGGTCGATGACGCGGTCGTACTCCGCCTCCCACTGGGCGCGCCCGGCGGCGTCCGGGGTGCGCTCCATGGAGGGCATGTCCTGCCAGACCAGCAGACCGAGCCGGTCGGCCCAGTAGAACCAGCGCTGCGGTTCGACCTTGATGTGCTTGCGGACCATGTTGAAGCCGAGGTCCTTGTGCTTCTGCAAGTCGTACCGGAGGGCGGCGTCGGTCGGGGCGGTGTAGATGCCGTCCGGCCAGTAGCCCTGGTCCAGGGTGCCCGTCTGGAAGACGAACTCCCCGTTCAGGACGGGGCGCAGGATGCCGTCGACCCGGGCCAGGCCGATGGAGCGCATGCCGGTGTAGCTGCCGACGGAGTCGACCGTCGTGGAGCCGGCCAGCAGCTGGGCCCTCACGTCGTAGAGGAACGGATCGTCCGGCGACCACCGGTGGGCGTTCGGCACCGCGACGGTGAACTCGACTCCGACCGGACCGCTGGCCGTGCCGATCGCGGTACCGCCGCTGGAGACGGTCACGCGAGCCTGATGACCGTTGGTTCCCGCCCCTCGTACGGTGACCTTCAGACGGTTGTTCGTGAGGTCGGGCACCATGTCGAGGCGGGTGATGTGCGCGGCCGCCGTGGGCTCCAGCCACACCGTCTGCCAGATGCCGGACGCGGCCGTGTAGAAGATGCCCCCACCCGGATGCGGTGCCACGTCGTTGAGCCGTTGCTTGCCGACCGCCTGACCGCCGGTCTGGGTGGGGTCCCACACGGAGACGACGAGGGTGTTCGTGCCGGCGTTCAGCAGATCGGTGATGTCGTACGAGAAGGAGTCGAAACCGCCGCTGTGGGTGACACCGGCCTGCCGGTCGTTGACCCACACGGTGGTACGCCAGTCACTGGCACCGAAGTTGAGCCGGACACGGCGGCCGTCCCAGCCCGACGGGACGGTGAAGACGCGCTGGTACCAGAGCCTGTCGTTCTGCGTGATCTTGCGCTGGATGCCGGACAGGGCCGACTCGGCGACGAACGGGACCCGGATCTGCTCGGTGAACGACGCCGGCCGGCCGGCGTCCGCCGCGGTGACGGCGAAGTCCCAGATGCCGTTGAGGTTGGCCCAGTCGGGACGGGTGAGCTGGGGCCGGGGGTATTCGGGCAGCGGGTTGTCGACGGAGACCTGACCGGTCCAGGGCGTGGTCATCGGCGCCGGCTTGGGAGCCCACGCCCGGGGCGCCGCGGTCGCGGTGCCGGAACCGGTGAGCGCCGTGCCGGCCAGCACGGCCAGCACGGCCAGCACGGCCGACAGGGCGGTGAACCACCGCGACCAGCGTCTGACGCGAGGGAGGCGGGCAGGTGGGGCGAGTACTCGACGCATCGTCACTCCTTGGGAAGTGGGGGTGGGAGACGTGCGCGTGCGAGAAACGGCCGGCCCACGTCGGAGCGTGACCGGCCGCCCTGGTACCGGACGCGGCGGCGGGGAGCCCTCAGTGGCCCGCTGCCGCGTCCGGAGCTCTACATCAGTTGCCGTCGGCGGCCCAGCCAGGTCTGGGCGACGACCACGACGGCCAGGAAGGCGCCGCTGACGACCTGCTGGTAGGAGGAGTCCAGCGAGCCGATCTGGTTGATGACGTTCTGGATCACCTTGAGCAGCAGCACCCCGACCAGAGCGCCGCTGACGTAGCCGAGTCCGCCCGTGAGCAGGGTGCCTCCGATGACGACGGCGGCGATGGCCTCCAACTCCATGCCGTTGCCGAGGATGGTCACCCCCGAGGCGAGCCAGGCCGCGTTGAGCGCGCCGGCCAGGCCCGCCAGTACTCCGGACAGGGTGTAGACGAGGATCTTCGTACGGGCCACCGGAGCACCCATCAGCGCCGCCGCGTCCTCGTTCCCGCCGACCGCGTACACATGCTGGCCGAACCGCGTACGGCGCAGCACGACGGCCCCGGCGACGAACATCCCCAGGGTGATCCAGACGGGGTTGCCGAGACCCAGGGTGCTGCCCTGACCGAGTTCGGCGAGGAAGGAACCTTTGCCGATCAGATAGGTGTCGGCGCCCTCGTCGGTGAGTGCCAGCATCAGACCGCGCGCACCGAGCATGGCCGCCAGGGTCACGATGAAGGGTGCCAGCCGGGACCGGGCCACGAGCAGCCCGTTGACCACGCCGACGGCGCCGCACACCAGGAGCGGCAGCAGCAGCGCCACCAGGGTCCCGTGCCGGGACCCCCAGGCCGCCAGGACCCCGCCCAGCGCGAACAGCGAACCCACCGACAGGTCGATGCCGCCGGTGATGATCACGAAGGTCATGCCGAGCGCGACGATCGCCAGGAACGCCGAACTCGTCGCCATGTTGCTGACGTTGTCGCCGGTGGCGAAGGAGTCGAAGCTGAACGACGCCACCAGGGAGACGACCACCAGCACCGCCAGCGCGCCGTGCTGCTGGACCAGCGCGCTCACCCGCTCGGAACGGGCGGAACCCACGGGCCCGCCGGCCGGCGCCGGTGGCTTGTCACTCGTCGCGGTCACCGGGGCGTCCGTCTTCGTGGCGGTCATCGCTTCCCCCGTCCCCGTGCCGCGTAGACCGCGCACACGATCACTATGGCCTGCGCGATCTGCGTCCAGGAGGGCGGCAGATCGTGCTTGATGAGGGTGGCGGTGAGCAACTGGATGAGCACGGCTCCCGCCACCGTGCCGGCGATGTTCACCCGCCCACCGGTCAGCGGTGTCCCGCCGACCACGACGGCGGTGATGGCGGACAGCTCCATCAGATTGCCCAGCGAGGTCGGGTCGCTGGCCCCCAGCCGTGCCGTGGCGAGAACGCCCGCCACCGCGGCGAGCAGCGCGCAGACGACATACACCACGATCAGCACCCGGCGCACCGGCAGTCCGGCGAGCTGTGCCGCGGGGCGGCTGTCGCCGATCGCGAGAAGCTGCCGTCCGAATGTGGTGCGACGGACGGTGAAGGCCACCAGCAGCGCCAGCACGGCGGCGATCAGGATCAGATACGGGATGCCCAGCACGTCACCGGAGCCCAGGGAGGCCAGTGCGGGGTTGCGCAGGTCCTCGAGTTGCGGCAGCAGCACCAGGGCGAGACCCCGGCCACCGACCATGAGCGCCAGTGTTGCCACGATCGGCTGCACCCCGACGAACGCGACCAGCACGCCGTTGGCGAGCCCGACCCCCGCGGCGAACACCGCCACCACGAGCAGCGCCGGCAGGAGCCCGTAGCCGAGGTAGAGGGCCGTCACGGAGGCCGCGAGGGCCATCACGGCACCGACCGAGAGGTCGACGCCCTCGGTACCGATGACCAGGGCCATGCCCAGCGCGACGATGATGACGGGGGCGACCTGCACGGCCTGGGTACGGAAGTTCTCCGCGGACAGGAAGTGCGGGGTCATGACGACGTTGACGACCATCAGCAACGCCACACCGGCGTAGACGCCGTACGTCTGCAGCCACTGCAGGATGCGGGCCTTGTCCAGGGGGACGGTCTTGAGGGTGGCTTCAACCATCGGTGGCCGCCTCCTGAACCGCGTGCCCGTCCGGGGCGTGCCCGGCGATGGTCCGCATCAGCTTGTCCTCGGTCACCTCGTCGCCGGTCAGCTCGCCGACGACGGCGCCGTCCTTCAGTACGACCACGCGGTCGGACCCTTCGATCAGTTCCTCCAGATCGGAGGAGATGAGCAGGACGCCCAGGCCGTCCGCGGCCAGTTCGTCCACGAGCTTTTGCACCTCGGCCTTCGCTCCGACATCGATGCCCCGGGTGGGCTCGTCCAGGAGCAGCACCTTCGGGTTCATCGCCAGCCAGCGGGCGAGCAGCACCTTCTGCTGGTTGCCGCCCGACAGTTCGCCCACCTTCTGGTGCGGCGAGGACGCCTTGATGCGCAGCCGCTCGATGAAGGTCTCCACGATGCTGTCCACGCGGGCCTCGGAGACCAGGCCGAAGCGGGAGAGCCGGGGCAGGACGGCCAGGGAGATGTTCTCCCGGACCGACAGACCGGGCACGATGCCCTCGCTCTTGCGGTCCTCCGGCAGCAGACTGATGCCCGCCCGGATGGCCGCGGGTGTGGAGCCGGCGCGGAGCGCGACCCCGGCCACCGTCACCCTGCCCGAACTCGTCGCCAGCGCACCGGAGATGGCCTTCGCGGTCTCGGTGCGTCCGGAGCCGAGCAGCCCGCCCAGTCCGACGACCTCGCCGGGGCGGATGCTCACGGACACTCCGTGCAACTGGTGGGGGACCGTCACATCACGTGCGTCCAGCACCGGTTCGGTGTCCGTGGCGTGATGGGCACCGGTGAACTTCGTCAGGCCCTCCTTGCGGACCTCGCCCAGTTCCCGGCCGAGCATGGTGGACACCAGGGAGAGCCGGTCGAGTTCGGCGAGGCGGCCGTGGTGCACACGGCGTCCGTCGCGCAGCACGGTGACCGTGTCGCACACCGCGTACAGCTCGTCGAGACGGTGACTGACGTAGACGACGGCGATGCCCGCCTCGCGCAGCCGGCGGATGACCGAGAACAGCGTCTCGACCTCCCGGGGTTCCAGGGAGGAGGTCGGTTCGTCCATGATGACGATGCGTGCCTCGCTCGCCACGGCGCGGGCCAGGGCGACCATCTGCTGCGCACCCACACCGAGGCTGCGCAGCGGCCGGCGGACGTCCACCCGCACGCCGTAGGCGCGCAGGGTCTCCTCGGCCTCGCGGTTCATACGGGCGAAGTCCAGCAGGCCGAAGCGGTTGCGCGGCTCGCGGCCCAGGAAGAGGTTGCGGGCCACGCTCAGCAGCGGAATGAGGTTGACCTCTTGGTAGATGGTCGAGATCCCTGCCCTCTGGGCCTCCAGCGGGGTGACGAAGGAGACCGTGCGGCCCTGGAAAACGATGTCACCGGCGTCGGGCCGGTGGACCCCGGTGAGGAGCTTGATGAGCGTCGATTTGCCGGCGCCGTTCTCGCCGATCAGGGCGTGGACCTCACCGGCGTGCAGGGTCAGGTCCACGTCGTCCAGGGCCCGGACGCCGGGAAAGGTCTTGCTCAGTCCGCGGACGGCGAGGACTTCGGCGGGGGGAGCCACCTGTGCCTCCAGGAAGAATGGGGTGACGGACGGGCCGGGGCCCGGAAACCCCGGGCCCCGCGGCGAGATCAGTAGGCCTTGCCGAGGTCCCGCTCGGCGTTGTCGGCGTTGTAGGCGCTGTCCTGGATGATGATGTCCTGGGGGACTTCCTTGCCCCGGGTGAAGGTGTCCAGCGTCTGGAACGCCAGCGGGCCGAACCTCGGGTTGGACTCGATGACACCGCTGATCCAGCCGTCGACGACGCCCTGCACGGCGTTGCGCGTACCGTCGACCGTGACGATCCTGACGTCGCCCGCCTTCTTTCCGGCGCCCTTGAGCGCGGCCATCGCGCCCAGGCCCATCTCGTCGTTCTCCGCGTAGATGCCCTTGATGCCGGGCTTGGACTGGATGAGCTGCTCGGTGACCTGCTGGCCCTTCTCACGGGTGAAGTCACCGGTCTGTTCGAACACGACCTTCAGGCCGGGGGCCTTCTCGGCGACGCGCTCCTTGAATCCCTGGGTGCGCTCGGTGGTGACGTTGTTCCCGGCCGAGCCCAGCAGGATGGCGACCTCGCCCTTGCCGCCGGTGGCCTCGATCATCTGGTCGGCGGCACGCCGGCCCTGCTCGACGAAGTCCGAGGCGATGAAGGAGACGTAGTCCTTGCAGGCCGTGGCGTTGATCTTACGGTCGATGGTGACGATCGGGACCTTCTTCGCGGCCGCGGCCTGCAGCACCGGGTCCCAGCCGTCGGAGTTGAGCGGGGCGATCACCAGCAGGTCGGCGCCCTTGGCGAGCAGGTCCTGCACATCGCTGATCTGCTTGGAGAACTGCGACTGGGCGTTGGCCGTCAGCAGCTTGACGCCCCGCTTGGCCGCTTCGTCCCTGATGGACTGCGTCTCGGCAATGCGGAAGGGGTTGGCCTCCTTCTCCGACTGGGAGAACCCGACCGTGGCGTCCTTCAGGTCGATCTTCTCGCCGCCGTAGGAGTCGATGGTGCAGGTCTTGCTGCCCGGCTTCGGTGTGACGACCTTCTGGCCGGCGTCGGCAGCGGCCGCCGGGGACTTCTTGCTGTCCGCCGCGTCGTCCTCCGACTTGGCGCAAGAAGTGGCGGTCAGGGCCACGGCAGCGGCCAAGGCCACGACCAGAGGGCGGGCGAGAACGAGAGAACGGTGAGTGGTGCGCTGCATGGTGACCCCGATCCGGGTGACGCTGAAAAGGGAACTGGGAAGCCGAAGGATGCGCAGATGTGGAGCTGCTCCCCCTGTGCACGGCGGCGTCCGGTGTGCCGCAAGGAGGTTTTACATCGTTGGAAGGATGCTGTAAACCCCTTGCGCGCAAGGTGGGAGGGGGAGGGGGCGGCTGGTCGAACCAGGGCCTCGGTGTCGCACCGGAGACGGACGGCGGGGGAAGCGCTTGCACCAGGGGACGAGCGCGCAGGTGGCACCGCATGCGGTGAAGTGCGTTGATGCCGTGGGGATTTCGCGGGAGAACGACGGGTGGGGCACCACGGGCGTACCTCTGTCCGGGCGGGGGCCGGCCGCCGAAGTCGCGGTGGGACCGGTCTGCTCGAGCGAGCGTGGCTCGCCCGGAGCGCAACGGTGTCGTGAGGGGTGGACAGCGCCCCTCGCCGGCGACGGCCGCCACCGTGCTGCCCGTGAACGCCGCGCCCGGTGTTCACATTCGGAGCCGGGCGTGGCGGCGGCCCCGACGGGTTCGCCCGCACCGGTGTGAACTCCGCAGTCGCGAACGCGCCGATACGAAGACGCGGGGTTCGTGGCGCCGTACGGGGTCCCGTGACCATGGTGTGCGGTGTTCACACCGTGGTTGGGAGGTCGCTGTTTCTGTGTGGAGGCGCCGGTCCGGAGCCACCGCTGTGAACACCGCGGCCGCTGTGCGCACGTGGCACGAGGACCCTGCGCCCGTCAGGCCGCTCCGAGTCCTGGCCGGCAGCGGGTGCTCACGCCGAAGCCCGTGCGCGGCTGTGGTGTCCGTGTTCCTGCACCGGCCCTGGCTCACTGTGAACTCCGCGGTCGGTGTGTGTGTCCACCGCGGTGAGTCCCCGGCCCTCAAGCCACGGGGGCGGCCACTCCGGCGACGGGGGCGCTCGTCAGGTGGTTCCCCGGTCCGCGCCGGCGGGGCGGCCCAGTGTGCTCTCCCGTTCCACAAGCTGGTAGTCCGCCCAGATGCGACGCGGTTCCGGTGCCCGGCCGCCCAGCCGGGCGAGCACCGATTCCACCGCGAGCCGGCCGATGGCCGCCTTGTCCGGGGACACGGACGTGAGGGTGACCGCGCCGAAGCGCCCCTCGATCACATCGTCGAATCCCACGACGGCGATGTCCTCCGGCACCCGCAGGCCCCGCTCGTGCAGCACCCGCATCGCCCCGATCGCCATCGGGTCGTTGTAGGCGAACACCGCGTCGGGCCGCCGTCCGCTGTCCAGAATGTCATTCATGGCCAGCGCCCCGTCGGCGTGCCCCCAGCCGTCGGTGGCCGCGACGAGCCCTTCGTCGGCCGGGAGCCCCGCGGCGGTCAGCTCCTCGCGCCATCCCCGTACGCGCAGTTGGGCGGGCTCGCTCCGCTTGCGCCGGGCCCCGATGAAGGCCACCTCCCGCCGCCCGCGCCCGATCAGATGCCGGACGGCGGCGCGGGCTGCGGCGACATTGTCGATCGCGATGTGGTCGTACGGCAGGTCGTAGTCCCGTTCGCCGAGCAGCACCAGCGGCACGTCCTCGGAGCGGTCGCGCAGGTCCGCGCTCTCCAGCTCGATGGGACTGAGGATGAGCCCGTCGATCACGCGTGCGCGGAAACCCTGGCTCACCAGGAGTTCCTGCTCGCGCGATCCACCGGTGTGGTCGAGCAGCACAATGTAGTCGTGCTGGGAGGCGGCGTCGATGACGGAGGCGGCCAGTTCGGCGAAGTAGGGGTTCCCGAGCTCGGGCAGCGCGAGGGCGATGATGCCCGTGCGTCCCTTCCTCAGATGCCTGGCGGCAAGGTTGGGCTGGTAGCCGAGCGCGTCGATGGACCGCTGGACACGCTCGCGCATGGCCGGGGTGACGTGCTGGTAGTTGTTCACCACGTTGGAGACGGTCTTGATGGAGACCCCCGCGTGCGCGGCGACGTCCTTGAGGCTGACCCGCACGACAATCCCTTCGTGAGCGGCCCGACTCGGTTGGCCGGTGCGGATGGTGTGCCGTCACCATGAGTCGTGCGCCGAGCCGCCGGGCTCAAGTTTTACAACGTTATACATGCCGTTCCGTGGCACTGACAAGGCTATGGAGGCCGTCGTCCGGTGCATGCCGCCGTCCATGTGCTCGTTCGGCGGGAAGGCACCTCCCGTGAGGCTCTCATCCGCCCGGACCCTCCGCACGACCGGCCGGTGCCCCGTCGTTTCCGTCCGACGCCGCGGGCTTCACCGAGGCCGCCTTCCGCGGATACCCGGCCCTCGGGCCGGAAATGACGAGCCTGCGGAGCGGTGGGCCGGACGCTCGTCGGCGTGGTCCGTCGACGGTGACGGTGCCGCTGGACGCGACCGGACAAGGGTTCGGCTCGATGCCCGTCGAGGCCCCGGCCGTCGAGCCGCCGGCCGCCACGGACACGGCAGTCGCGATCGACCCGGCCCCGACCTCGGGCACCTGCCGGCACGGTCCTGACCGCGCCGCGCCCGGTCCTGGAAAGAGCCTTCGACCGCCGCCACCACGGAAGCCACCGCGTCCGCCGAGGTCGGGCCGTGCGAGTGGAACCGTGGCCTCGGGACGGAGGACTGCCCACTCTGGAGCGTCTGCCGCGACACGGGTATCCCCGCGCACGCCGCGAGGACCGCGGCGCTGGGCATCTACGGGTATGTGGCTGGGGTTGCCCCCGCCGATCACGAGGCCGGGATCCACGGCGAGCGCGCCCGCGGGGTCGCAGCCGACTACGGTGTGCGGGTCGCCACGGCGGCCTTCGCGGGTCCGACCGGTGGCGGCTTCGACCGCACGTCCGGCCGCTCGGGCACCTGGTCCGCAGACGGGAAACTGGTCGCCGAGGCGTGCGCCGCCCCCGATGAGATCGCGCGAGCGGTTCTCCTCAAGTGAGTCCGAGTCGGAGCGCGGGAGCCGCGTCGGCAGATGACAGAGGGCAGCCGTGCTCGACTGTCTTGTGCGGTGACAGTGTTGTTGATCGTGGCACTGCCTTTCAGCTCATGGGTGTTGGGCCACGCGGGGGCGGAACCGCCCGCAGCAGCTCCCACAGTGGACGCGAGCCCGACGCCCACACGGCCAGCGTCTGGCGGTCGACGACGTGCAGCCGCTGCTGCCTGGCGAACAGCACCGCGGGACCGGTCACCCGGCCATTCGTGACGATCACCGCGACGTCCGCCCCGTGCACCTGCCGGGCCGTCCCGTTGAGCACCTGCAGATCCGGCGTCCCCACCGCCGAACCCTGGGCACCGTTGCGGCGGTGCTTGCACTGGATCACCCAGTGCCGTCCGAACGGATCCGTGGCCTTCACGTCCGCGCCCAAGTCCCCACGGCCGCCGACCCGCTGCGCATCCCGGCAGCCGTCGCGCTGCATCAGCTCCCGTACCGCATCCTCGAACCGCGTGTGGTGCAGCGCGTCCAGCTGAGGAAGCCCGTAGCGCAGGCCCTGCGCCCGCACGGCCTCCCACCGCGCCCGTTGCTGCCGGTTGTACAGCCGGCCCGCACCCGCCAGCACCGCGAGCACCAGGATCACGACGAGGACCCACCAGTGCGCCAGCAGCCAGTTGACCGTCATCACCACCAGACCGATGGCAGCAGCCGTCACCACGGCGAAGACGAGCAACTGCGCCTCCCGCTGCTGCTGCCGTCGCCTCGGTCGCCTCGTACGCCGCCGAGCCGGCGGCCGCCGCCGGGTCACCGCTCCCACCGGATCGGGTACGACACCGACGGACGAGGCTCCGGCGCCCGCTCGGCAGGGGCGTGGTCGAACCGGATCGGATACTGCACCGTCGACTTCGGCGGCGGAGACCCGGTCTCCCCGGCAGAGACGTTGCTGTTGCCCAGCCCGACCACGGCCAAGGCCATGAAACCGAAGATCATCGTCTCCCGTCCGGCGCCCGGAGCCCACCGCGCATGACCGCGAACCGGTGTCCCGTCAGAGCGCACGTACGACCGTACCCAAGGCATACAAGCCTCCCCCTCGTCACAACTCACCGCACACCACCACATGCTGACAGAAGCCACTGACAACGCGTCAGGGAATCAGCACTCGGGGTGATCGAGGGGTCGCCTGCGTCGTCCGCTGCATCGCACTCCCGTGGCACTGGCTCGCCGAGGTGGAAGCCCACCGTGCCGGCGGAGAAGTCCGTGCCGCTGTAGTCCAGCGCGCCGCCGCCCGGTGACGATCAGCCGACGGCCACGGCACATACGCGACTCCCGAACACGCGGGCGTACCAGTCCCCCCGCTGTTCTTGCGGACAGCCGGTCACGCGCGATCTCCGTCGCCCCGCAGGTACGCTCCCGCACGTGCCGCAGCCACTGCGGCCTCGGCGGCCTGGTCCGCGGCGGCTTCATCGAGGTGGCCGCTGCTGGTCAGCAGGCGGTAGTAGAGGGGGGCGGAGACGGCGCGGATCACCTCGTGGGCATCGGTGCCCTTGGGTACCTCGCCCCGGTCGATGGCCTGCTGGACGCAGGGCGCCCACTCCCCGACACGGATGTCGTAGAAGCGGTGCAGGGCCTCGGCTGTCTTCGCCTCGCAGGTGGCTGCGGCGATCACCGCCTTGAACAGCGCTCCTTGCCGCGGGTCTGCCAAGGTGCGCTGCACGAGCCGGGCGTTGGCCTTGAGGTCACCGAGCAGCGAGCCGGTCTCGGTGCGCGGCAGTGACTGTTCGGCCATGTCCACCAGCAGATCGGCCACCAGGGCGGTGACCGTGCCCCAGCGGCGGTAGACGGTGGTCTTGCCCACCTCGGCTCGGCGTGCGACGTCGGCGAGGTCCAGGTGGGCGAAGCCGTGTTCCGCCAAGGCGTCCCCAGCCGCTCGCAGTACCGACGCCCGCACCCGCGCCGTGCGTCCACCAGGACGGACGGTCCCCGGATCCGCACCCTCAAACCCCATAACGGGACTCCAGTTTCGTTAATCACTCACACCTGCTACGTTGAGACCCAGGTTAACGGAACCATAGGCCCATTAGTCAGATCGGGCGACGAGAGAGGAACAGGTATGGAATACAGGCGGCTGGGTGCATCTGGCCTCAAGGTCCCCGCACTGAGCTTCGGCACCGGCACCTTCGGCGGCCACGGGCCGTTGTTCGGCGCCTGGGGAAGCACCGACGCGCAAGAAGCGCGCCGTCTCGTGGACATCTGCCTCGACGCCGGGATCACGATGTTCGACACCGCCGACGTCTATTCCAGCGGAGCCTCCGAGGAGGTGCTGGGCGAAGCGATCAAAGGCCGCAGGGACCAGGTGATCGTGTCCACCAAGACCGGCCTGCCGATGGGCGACGGCCCGGGCGATGCGGGCTCCTCCCGTTCACGCCTGATCACCGCATGTGAGGACGCCCTGCGCCGGCTCGGCACCGACTACATCGACCTGTTCCAACTGCACGCCTTCGACGCCGGCACACCGGTGGAGGAAGTCCTGTCCACACTCGACGATCTCGTACGAGCCGGGAAGGTCCGCTACCTCGGCATCTCCAACTTCTCCGGCTGGCAGGCGATGAAATCCCTCGCCAGCGCGGAGAGACACGGCCACCCGCGCTACGTCGCCCATCAGGTCTACTACTCCCTCATCGGCCGCGACTACGAATGGGAGCTGATGCCCCTCGGACTCGACCAGGGACTGGGAGCCCTCGTCTGGAGCCCGCTCGGCTGGGGACGGCTCACCGGCAAAGTCCGCCGAGGCCAGTCGCTCCCGGCCAACAGCCGCCTGCACCACACCGCGGACTACGGCCCGCCGGTCGAGGACGAACACCTCTACCGCGTGGTCGACGCCCTCGACGAGATCGCGGAGGAGACCGGCAGAAGCATTCCGCAGATCGCCATCAACTGGCTGCTGCAGCGGCCGACCGTCTCCTCCGTCATCATCGGTGCCCGCGACGAGAACCAGCTCCGCCAGAACCTCGGCGCCGTCGGCTGGAGCCTCACGCCCGACCAGACGGCGAAACTCGACGCTGCCAGCGGCAGGACAGCGCCCTACCCGTACTTCCCCTATCAGCGCCAGGAAGGCTTCGCCCGCCTCAACCCACCGCTTGTCGCACCCCCGCCTGCGGCATGACATCGGCGCCAGAACTGGAGCACGAAGCCACACGTCCCGTACTCGGACCGGGAAGGCCCCCCGGGACCGGTGAGCTCGCATGTTCAGGTGCCGCGTATTCGCGGCCGAGCCCGGAGGGGGCTGACGCTGAGTGATCTGCGCGAGCTCGGAGGCACTCGGCACACTCGACAGTCTGCCGGTCGGCGATTGCCGCCACTGGACGCACGTCCAGCCTCCCGGCCGGCGGATCACAGCGCGTTGCCCGGTCCGGTCAGGCGTGGTCGTCCTGCGGGGACTCGGTGAAGGCGCCGGCGGATGCCGCGAGGGCGGCGCCCCTGGCTGCGTGGTCGGGCAGATGAGGATCGGGAGGCGTGCGGAGAAGTACCAGTTGGTGGTACAGCGGCGCGGTGGCGGCGATGAGCAGGTGCCGCGCGTTGGTGCGCGCGGGGATCTCCCCGCGCCGGGCTGCTCGCGTTACGACGATCTCGCAGCGTGCGTACCGGTCCTCCCAGAAGCGCTGCAGGGCGCGGGCGGCTTCGTCGGATCGGAAGGAGGCGGCGATCAGTGCTGCGGTGACCGGCGGCTGGGCGGTCAGTGCCGTGTGGATCTGGTGGTTCAGCGCCGCCAGGTCTCCTGGCAGGGTGCCGGTGTCCTCGGGCTGCCAGTCGTCGTCGCTCGCAGCGTCGAGGACATCGGCGAGGAGTCCGCCGACGTCCCGCCAGCGTCGGTACACCGTCGTGCGGTGGACGCCCGCGCGGGCCGCGACGGCATCCACGGTGAGTGCGTCGTAGCCGACTTCCACCAGCTCTGCGCGAACCGCGTCGAGCACCTGCACGCGGATGCGGCTGGTGCGACCGCCCGGGCGGCGCCGGGCCGCCGGCGGAGGCGAGGAATCTCCGGCCGGGAATCCGGTTGCTCGGCGGGACGGCGTCATGACAGCATCTTAATGCAACTGTTGTCGCACTAGTGGAGTCGTCGATGCTCTTCCGAAGCGTTCACCTGACCCAGCGGCCCGTGGGGGCCGCCCCGTCCTCGAATGCTTCGGAGTCTTCGCATGCCTACGCAGATCACCGCTCTCGCCGTCAGTAAGTCCCTGGGCGGCAGGCTCGTCCTCGACTCGGTGACGTGCTCGCTCGCCGCGGGCGAGCGCACCGGGATCATCGGCGAGAACGGGTCCGGCAAGACCACCCTGCTGCGCCTGCTCGCCGGCCGCGAGCGGCCCGACCAGGGAGAGGTCATCATCCACGCCGACGGCGGCGTCGGCTACCTCCCGCAGGACGGGCGGCTCCCCCCTGCTGCGACCGTGCAGGAGGTCATCGACCGGGCCCTGGGCGAGCTGCGCGCGATCGAGCGGCGGATGCGCCGCCTCGAGGCGGCGATGGCCGACGGCGACGAGTCGAGTATGGCCGAGTACGGCGAGCTGCTGACGGTCTTCGAACTGCGTGGCGGCTACGAGGCCGACGCCCGCGTGGAACGTGCCCTGTACGGCCTCGGCCTGGGCATGCTGGACCGTGACCGTACCGTGGGCAGCCTGTCCGGCGGTGAGCAGGTCCGGTTGCGCCTGGCGGCCGTTCTCGCAGCGAGCCCGGAGGTGCTGCTGCTGGACGAGCCGACCAACCATCTCGACGAGGAGGCCCTCGGATGGCTGGAAGAACACCTGCGCACCCGGCGCGGCACCACGGTGGCGGTCTGCCACGACCGTGTCTTCCTCGAACGCGTGGCCACCAGTCTGCTGGAGGTGGACGCCGACCAGCGCGGTGTGATCCGGTACGGCACCGGCTACGCCGACTACCTCGCCGAGAAGGCGGCAGCCCGCCGGCGGTGGGCCCAGGCGCACGCCCAGTGGCAAGCCGACGTGGACCGGCTCCGCGAGACCGCCGCGACCACCGCCCGCCGGGTGGCCCCGGGCCGGGCGATGAAGGACGGCAACAAGATGGCCTACGACCGGGCGGCAGGCCGCGTACAGCAGTCGGTGGCCAGCCGGGTACGCCAGGCAGAGGAACGCCTGCGCCGCCTTCTCGCGAACCCGGTCCCGCCCCTGCCGCAGCCGCTGCGCTTCGCCCCCGTACTGCGGGCAGGCCATGCGCGGGGCGTCGTGCTCGACGCCACTGACGTCAGCGTCTCAGCCCGGCTCGGCCCCGTCTCCCTTACCGTCACGGCCGGGGAACGCTTGCTGATCACCGGACCGAACGGAGCGGGTAAGAGCACCCTGCTGCGTGTCCTGGCCGGGGACCTGGCCCACGACAGCGGGACCCTCGCCCGCCGGGGCAGGATCGGCTACCTCCCGCAAGAACCGCGACCCGGCCGACCGGACGACACGCTGCTGGCCGCCTTCGCCCGCGGACGAGCCGGACAAGCCGCCGACCACGCCGAACGGCTGCTGGGTCTCGGTCTGTTCGACCGCGACCAGCTCACCGTTTTGGTGGGCACCTTGTCCACCGGGCAGCGGCAGCGTCTCGCGCTGGCACGGATGGTCGGCGAACCGTCGGATGTCCTGTTGCTCGACGAGCCCACCAACCATCTGTCCCCGGCCCTCGTCGAGGACCTGGAAGCCGCCCTGGCCGACTACGACGGCACCCTCGTGATCGTCAGCCACGACCGCCGGCTGATCCGGCGCTGGCACGGTGCCCACCTCGCCCTGCAGGCGACTCCCAGATCCGCCGCCACCCGCTGACGCCGTAAGCACCCCATTCGTCACATGGAGCCCCGATGCCCCGCCATGCAGCCTCGATCAAACAGATACCCGTTTCCGGCCCGGCCTCGGGCCCCTACGCCATCACCGCCGGCCCCGACGACGCGCTGTGGTTCACCATGGTCCACGCCGGTGAGATCGCCCGCCTGACGCCCGCCGGCCAACTCGACCGCTACCGGCTCGACTCCGTATCCTGCGGCCCGTCGGTCATCGCTACCGGCCCCGACGGGGCCTTGTGGTTCACCCGCAGCCAGGACCACCGCATCGGACGGATCACTGTCAGCGGCCAGACGTCCTCGTTTCCGGTCCCGACGCCGGGCAGCGGCCCGTTCGGCATCACGTCCGCCGGCGACGACGCGCTGTGGTTCACGCAGATGCACACCGACCGGATCGGCCGTATCAGCACCGATGGCCGCGTGACGGAGTTCCCGCTGCCCGTCAGCGGCGCCTTCCCTTCCGCCATCACCACCGGGCCCGACGACGCGCTGTGGTTCACCTTGAACCAGGCGAACGCGGTGGGCCGTGTCAGCCTCGACGGAGACGTCACGATCCACCCGCTGCCCACCGCACAGGCCGGCCCGGTCGGCATCACGCAGGGCGTGGACGACGCACTGTGGCTGGTGGAGATCGGCGCCGGACAGATCGGCCGGATCGACACAGACGGCCGAATCCAGGAGTACCCCCTCCCGGACCGCGCCTGCCGGCCCCACGCGATCATCGCCGACCCGGCGAGGGGGGTCTGCTGGTTCACCGAATGGGGCACCGGCCGCATCGGATCCATCACCCCCGGCGGGCACATCGAGGAGTACGACCTGCCGGGGGGCCGCTCCTGCGAGCCGCACGGCCTGGCGGTGGGACCGGACGATGCCCTCTACATCGCCTTGGAGACCGGAGAGATCACCCGAATGGAACCGTAGCCGACCCCGTGCCGGCCACGACCGGGACGACGAAGGCGCGGGTACGACGGACGCCGCGCTCGAGACACCGCAGAGGGCGGCCACGGTTCCCCGGCAGGAGCCGCCCCGCCCGAGGCGTTGGGCGCCCGGCGGATCGCGGGCCTGCTCGCCGATGCCCGGTTCGTCCGGTCCCTTTGGCCGGCAACGACGGGCAACTGGCGCAGGGTCGGGAAAGCTGACCGGCCGCATGCCGCATTGCACCCACCGGCACGCGCCTACCTGATCGTTACCGGGTGCGACTGGAGCAGACCGTACACCTCGGTGTAGTCCCTCGGTCACAGACGCCGGGATCTCTGATCGCATAGCCGGATTCATCGGTTCTCCCTGCCGAATCTCCGGCGCCTAGGTGCCGGTGCACAAGCACACGGGAAACCGCCCGTTCCCCGGCGGCTGGCACGGATCGCCGAACATGGTCGGCCCATCCTTGTAGAGACCCACGGCAACCTGGAACCCCGACATCTCCTGCGGGATCACGTAGCCGTGCTTGAGGCCCGGTCGCACGTCGGGGTTCTCTCGGCCGGCGCCCGAAGTTGTTGCCTCACCTCTTCGGGTGCGTCCGACTCCCGATGAGCCCTGGGTGAAGAGGCGGCCTCCCACACGCCCTCCGCATGGCGTGAATCGCCGACGCCGTGGTGCAGAAGACGGTGCGTGCCCGGGGTGCCGGCGCGCAGCGGTGATCTCGCTCCTGTTCGTGGTGGTGTACGCGGGGATCTCGGTGCCGGTCATCGGGGTGGGCCTGCTGTCGGAACCGATGGGTCTCGAAGGTGCGGGGTTCGTGTTCATCGCCTTCGTGGGAACCTTGGTGGTGACCGCGGCCGGCTACCTCCTGTGGCGTCCGGTGGCGACGAGCGCGTGACGGGCCGATCGCCGAGACGCGGGATCTCTCAGGGCGCGATCTCCCACTCGGCACCCTATCGTCTGACGCAAATGTTGAAACTCGAACTTCCTGGGTGGAGGGCAGGCGGCATGAGCAACACGGAGACACGGCCCCCGGAGTTGAGGTGCGGGGGCGAGGCGGAGGCGGCACGCCCGGCCGACGTCGAGGTCCTCACCGCACGTGACGTGCCGCTCGGCGGCCCACGCGCGATGAGGGTGCGGCGCACCCTGCCTCAGCGGGCCCGGACCCTCATCGGTGCCTGGTGCTTCGCCGACCACTACGGTCCCGACGATGTCGCCGGCACGGGCGGCATGGACGTCGCTCCCCACCCGCACACCGGTCTGCAGACGGTGAGCTGGCTGTTCAGCGGGGAGATCGAGCACCGTGACAGCCTGGGCAGCCATGCCTACGTCCGGCCGGGCGAGCTCAATCTCATGACCGGCGGTCACGGCATCAGCCACTCGGAGGTGTCGACGCCGGGCACCACGCTCCTGCACGGTGTGCAGTTGTGGGTGGCGCTTCCGGGGGAGCACCGCGGCACGGAAAGGGACTTCCGGCACTACATACCCGAACCGCTTCCGGTGGACGGCGGCGAGGTGCGCGTCTTCCTCGGCTCGCTCGAGGGCGACACGTCCCCCGTCCGCACGTTCACTCCTCTGCTGGGCGCCGAACTGTCCGTCGCCCCGGGGGCCGGGATGACCCTCGGTGTCGACCCGGCCTTCGAGCACGGCGTCCTCGTCGACGCGGGGGACGTCCTCGCCGAGGGAACCGCCGTACGCCCGTCCGAACTGGGCTACACCGCCCCCGGTCGTACGACTCTCACTCTCACCAACCGGGGGACCGAGCCGGCGCGGCTCGTGCTGCTGGGCGGGCCACCGTTCGACGAGGAGATCGTCATGTGGTGGAACTTCGTCGCACGGTCACATGATGAGATCGTCCGGGCTCGCGAGGACTGGATGAAGGGGACCCGTTTCGGTGAGGTGCGCGGATACGACGGAGCCCCGCTGCCCGCGCCGGAGCTGCCGGGTGTCCCTTTGAAGCCCCGGGGGAGGGTGCGCTGACCTGCGGGACATACGGGTTCTGGGGAAGAGGGCCAAGACTTCGTGCACGCTGCCGAACCGGCCGTTGCGGCGACCGGCGGACGGGCCGCTGTGAGACGGCCGTGGCCCGCCTCACCACCGCACTCGCACGTGCCCCCACACCCGCCCGGGCGCCTTCTCCGGCCGTGATCCGCCGCGGCGGGAGAGCTCCTCGCGCGCCAGGCCCTCGCCGCCGAGTGCGAGTTTCCTGATGTCCCGGTCCGCCTTGCCCGCCGGGGGTGGCTGTATCCCCGCCCCTGGCGTGACACGGCCGAAGGCGGCTCTGTGCGAGGACGGTCGTGTGCCGGGTGTCGCGACGGTGCCGACGGCCCGCGGGTGCTGATGCGGCGAGATGTCTCACGCCGCCGTACTGCGCGAGGGCCGGTAGTCCGTGTGCGCGCCCGATCGAGCCCGGAGGAGGAGGGTGACGCAAGCCACAATGACTGGCTGTCCGATCGGTCAGTTCTGACCGATCGGACAGTTACGGTGGGGGAATGGCACGCTCCGCCTCCGCCATGCGCGGTCAGATCCTGCAGTCGGCACTGCGACTGTTCGCCCTGCACGGCTTCCGTGGCACCTCCTTGCAGGACATCGCCTCGGACGTGGGCTGCTCGAAGGCATCGCTCCTCTACCACTTCGCGGGCAAAGAGAAGATCCTCACCGAGCTGCTGACCCCGACTCAGGACGCCCTGGCCGCACTGCTCGACCGCGTGGCCGGGCTGGAGGGCGGTCGGCTGGTGGAAGAGACCGTCGTCGGATACGTCGACCTGACGCTGCGGTTCCGCCGGGAAATCCGGCTGCTCTTCGAGGACATCACCGAGATGTCCTGCCACCAGGACCTCAACGTCATGGAGTTGGCGGACGGTCTGCTGGACGCGCTGGCCGCCCGCTCGCAGCGGGCGCCGGCCCGGGTGGCGGCGTGGATGGTGCTCGGCGCCGTCTTCATCACCAGTGCCACCGATGACGAGGTGGCACCGGACGAGGTGCTGCGGGCCGAGATGATCCGCAGTGCGCTGCGGACACTTGACCACACTCCCAGTTGACCCCTCACGGAAAGATCCCTCCTTCATGGCGACCTTGCTGTACCGGCTCGGGCGGTTCTCCTTCCGCAGAAGAGGCCGAATAGCCGCGGTCTGGCTGCTCCTGCTGACCCTGCTGGGTATCGGAGCCGCCACCCTGATGGGCCCGACCAGCGACAAATTCTCCATGCCGGGTACCGAGTCCCAGCAGGCGCTGGACGACCTCGAGCGGCAGTTCCCCCAGGCCGGCGGAGCCACCGGCACCATCGTCGTCGTCGCGCCCGAGGGGGCGAAACTGGACCCCGCCGCGGTGGCGCCCGTGGTGAAGGAAGCCTCCGGGATCGATGGCGTCACCGCCGCCCTGGACCCGTTCCGGGCCGGCGCCGTCTCCACGGACGGCCGCTACGCCCTGATCCAGGTGCAGTTCGACAAGGCCGTCGACGAAGTCACCGACGGGCAGAAGGCGGCCTACGAGGCCGTCGGCGCCGACGCGGAGGGCGTGCGGGTCGCGCACGGCGGCGAGGTCATGGGCGGTGAGGTGGAGGTCGGCTCCACCGAGGCGCTCGGAGTCCTGGTCGCAGCGGCGGTCCTGGTCGTCACCTTCGGCTCGCTGGTCGCCGCCGGTATGACCCTGCTGAACGCGCTGATCGGCGTCGCGGTCGGCATGGCCGGTCTCTTCTCCCTGACCGGTGTCATCGAACTGACCTCCACCGCCCCCATCCTGGCGCTGATGCTGGGCCTGGCCGTCGGCATCGACTACTCGCTCTTCATCACCTCCCGCTATCGCCAGTACCTCGCCGAGGGCCTCCAGCCCGAGGAGGCCGCCGGCCGTGCGACCGGCACCGCCGGCTCCGCCGTCGTCTTCGCGGGTGCCACCGTCGTCATCGCCCTGGCCGGCCTCTCCGTCGTCGGCATCCCCTTCCTGAGCGTGATGGGCCTGGCCGCGGCGGGCACCGTCGCCGTCGCCGTACTGGTCGCCCTCACCCTGCTGCCGGCCTTCCTCTCCTTCGCCGGCAGGAAGATCCTTCCGCGCAAACAGCGTCAGGCGGGCGGGCACACCCCCGGGGACGACACGGCCGCCGAAGGCTTCGGCTTCACCTGGGGCCGGCTCGTGACCACACTGCGCGTCCCACTCCTGGTCGTCGGGGTCCTCGGGCTGGGCGCGCTCGCGCTTCCGGCTCAGGACATGCGCATGGCCCTTCCGGACGCGGGCACCGCCGCCGAGGGCTCCCCCGCACGCGAGGCGTACGAGCTGACGTCCGAGGGCTTCGGCGAGGGCTTCAACGGCCGTCTCATCGCCGTCATCAACGGTGAGAACGCGCAGGCCACCGAGACGGCCGCAGAGAAGGCCACCGCCCTCATCAAGGACACCGACGGCGTCCTGACCGTGGTCCCGCCACAGCTGAACGAGCAGGGCACCACCGCCCTGCTGGCCATCATTCCCGATGCCGGCCCGACGGCCCCCGCCACCGAGGCCGCCGTCCACGACATCCGCGACCGGGTCGCGGACATCGAGGGGGCCGACATCGCACTCACCGGCGCGACCGCCCTCGGCATCGACGTCTCGGAGAAGCTCGCCGACGCCCTGCCGGTCTACCTGTTCCTGGTGGTGGGGCTGTCCATCCTGCTGCTCATGCTGGTCTTCCGGTCGCTCCTGGTACCGCTGAAGGCAGCCCTGGGATTTCTGCTCACCGTGGGCGCGACGTTCGGCATCACCGTCGCCATCTTCCAGGAGGGCCACCTCGCCGGCCTGGTGGGTGTCGACGTTCCCGGCCCGCTGGTGAGTTTCCTGCCGATCCTGCTCATCGGCATCCTGTTCGGCCTCGCCATGGACTACGAGGTCTTCCTCGTCTCCCGCATGCGTGAGGACTTCGTCCACGGCGCCGACCCGCAGGCGGCCATGGTCAGCGGCATGGGCCACAACGCCCGCGTCGTCACGGCCGCCGCCCTCATCATGACGTCCGTGTTCGGGGGCTTCGTCCTGATGGACGACCCGATCATCAAATCCATCGGGTTCGCCCTCGCCGTCGGCGTGGTCATCGACGCCTTCGTCGTCCGCATGACGCTGGTCCCGGCGGTGATGTCGCTGCTCGGCCGTGCCGCATGGTGGCTGCCCAAGTCCGTCGACAGGGCATTGCCCGACCTCGACATCGAGGGCGAGAAGCTGAACCGGCAGCCGGTCCCGGAGACGCGCGAGGAGAAGACCCCCGTCTCCGTCTGACCTGCGCCGGCCGGACCGGATGACCCCGGAGGACGGGACCGTACGACGGTCCCGTCCTCCCCGCGTCCGGGCGTCGGCGCCGCCGCCGCGAGGCGTACAGCGCTCTCCCCCCGCATGGGGGAGAGCACGTCACTCGGGCCAGGCGGAGTTCCGGATGACGTCGACGAAGTCGGTCCGGCGGAAGCCGGGGACGAAGTGCTCCAGGACATCGGCGTTCACCGTGCCGAAGGTGCTGTCGGGGCGGTGCTCGAAGCCCTCGGTGAACGCCTGGAGGATCTGCCGCTTGAAGTCCGGCCGGGGGTGGGCCGCGGTCACCTCGGCGATGTGGGCCTCGGAGACGGCGGCCAGGTGCAGACCGAGTACGTCGGTCTCCACTCCGGCCGTGGTGGCCGCGATCTCGGGCGCCATCCCGTAGGGCACCTCCGGGGTGGTGTGCAGGGCGATGGCCGTCCACACCGTGTCCGCGTCGCCCTCGGACGCCCCGTGGCTCAGCAGGAAGGCGCGGGCCTGGTCTGCGCCGTCCATCTCGAACCGCTGGTCGTCGCCGCGGTACGGCGCCACGAGGCCCGTGTCGTGGAACATGGCCGCCACATAGAGCAGCTCGGGGTCGGGCCGCAGCCCCCGCGCGGCGGCCTGCAGGCTGCCGAACAGATACACCCGCCGGGAGTGGTGGAAGATCAGCGGTGGAGTCGTGTCGCGGATCAGCTCGGTCGCGGCCCGGGCCGGCTTGCTGTCGGGGATGGTGACGCCGGCGATCTCTTCCCTCATCGCTGTCTCCTCGGTCAGTGGTGATCGGGCATCTCCACGATGCGTCCTCGGCGGACCGCCCGTCCGCTGTCGGATGTACCGGATGGCCGACAACCCCTCGGAAACGGCCACGCCTGCGCCTCCGAATCACCCGCCGGTGGCGGGGGGGGGAACCGTGGTGGTGAAGCGGTGCCGGTACTTCGTCGGCGGAACACCCGGATGACGTGGGGAGGCGCGGCGCGGACTCTCCTGGCGGGGGAGGTCCGTCCCATGCCGCGGCCCGGCCCAGGCCACTCGCTCCCGCGCACTCGGCCGCACGTGACCGCCGGGCTGCGCCGACGCCGCGGTTCCCCGGACGGGCGCCACGCGGACCGTCGTCCTACGACTTCACGAACTCCAGGATGTCGCGGTTGAGGACGTCCGGCTGGGTCGACAGCATGCCGTGCGGGAAGCCCTCGTAGGTCTTGAGGCTGCCGTGCTTCAGGAGCTTGCTCGACAACGGCGCCGAGTCCGCGTAGGGCACGATCTGGTCGTCGGTGCCGTGCGCGACGAGGACCGGGACGTCGATCTCCTTGAGGTCCTCGGTGAAGTCGGTCTCGGAGAAGGCCTTGATGCACTCGTAGTGGGCGTTGGCCGCACCGGCCATCCCCTGCCGCCACCAGTTGTCGATCAGCCCCTGGGAGACGTCCGCGCCGGGCCGGTTGAAGCCGTAGAACGGACCCGACGGCAAGTCGATGTAGAACTGCGCCCGATTGGCGGTGAAGGCCGCACGGAGCTCGTCGAAGACCTCGATCGGCAAACCACCCGGATTGCTCTCCGACTTGACCATGACCGGCGGAACGGCGCTGACGAGCACCGCCTTGCCGACCCGGCCCGGCTCGGCGCGCGCCACATAACGCGTGACCTCACCGCCACCGGTCGAGTGCCCGATGTGTACGGCTCCCCGCAGGTCGAGCTCGTCCGTCAGTACCGCCACGTCGGCGGCGTAGGTGTCCATCTCGTGGCCTGTCGGTGACTGGCTGGAGCGGCCGTGACCGCGCCGGTCGTGAGCGATCACCCGGTAGCCCTGCGCGAGGAAGAACAGCATCTGGTTGTCCCAGTCGTCGGCGCTCAGTGGCCAGCCGTGGTGGAAGACGAGCGGCTGGGCGTCACGTGGACCCCAGTCCTTGTAGAAGATGCTGGTGCCGTCAGGAGTGGTGACCGTGCTCATGGTTGATCCTCCCGCGTGAATGGCTGAAGGTGACGCATCCGCGGGCCGCAGGCCAGGCTGGATGCACGGACATCACCCTACGTTCTAGTCCATAGCTCCTCATCTCCATCGATGTCAGGTCTTACAGTGACAAGAGGCATATGAGTGCATAGAGGGCCCTATGGTTGTCCGATGCCGATTGTTCCCAGATGGGTCCTGTTCTCGTCCGGGTGTGCGCCCGTGCTGCTGATCGCGGGGTGGCTGATCGCGGCGTTGCTGGAGGGGGCCGGATACGACCCCGTCACGCAGACGATCAGCGTCCTGGCGGCTTACGGGGCCGAGGGGTTCTGGGTGATGACCGGTGCGCTCTTCGGCCTGGGCGTCTGTCATCTCCTCACCGCCTGGGGGCTGAGGGCGGCGACAGCTGCTGGACGTGTGGCACTGGCGGGTGGGGGAGTGGCGGCTCTGGTGGTGGCATTGGTCCCGCCGCCGAGCAGCGGCGGGTCCATGCGGCACGGCTCGGCGGCCGCCGTCGGATTCGCGCTCCTGGCCGTGTGGCCGGTCCTGGCCGCCGACGGCAGCGGCGCCGCCCCATGGGCCCTGCGGCCCGCGCCCTCGTTCGTGGCGACCGCCGCCATGGTCGCCGGCGCGGTCTGGTTCCTGATCGAGTTGCACCGCCATGGTGCGGCCGGTGTCGCGGAACGTGTCGTGACGGCCGTTCAGTCCCTCTGGCCCTTCGTGGTCGTCGCCTCGAGCCTTCGCCACCGACAAGGCGGCGACAGGCCGCCGAGATGATCCGCGGGCCGGAAGGACCGATCGGGCCCGGCCGACCGGCCGGACCCGCCGAACGGGCCCGCACCAGCGGCTGGATGACGCCCGCTCAGAAGAACCGGGAACTGGCCACCGGGCCGGAGGACCGCAGGCGGGCGCGGTCGCCCCGCAGCCATGTGCCGCGCACCGCGGAGACGAAGTCCGTGAGGTGTTCGACCGGGTCCGCGGGTGTCTGCCCGTCGCCCTCGTCCGGCGTCGGGTCGGCCCCCACGATCTCCGCGGCGATCTCCCTCTCGGGCCGCTCGTCGGGCTCTCCGCTCTCCACGCCCCCGTCGGCACCCTGCCGGAGTCCGGCCGCCCACGGGGCCACGGCCGACTGGTGCAGCAGTGTGACACTGTCGGCCGTGACGCCCGGCGGATCGGTCCAGCAGCCGGCGTGCTCGTGCAGCACCTGCCCCGGAGTCCGGTCCTGGAGCTCCTGCAGTATGCGCGGGCCCTCCGCCTCGCCGGCGGTCGCGCGAAGGTCGTGGGCGATGACGACGGTGTCCTGCCGCCCCGCCTCGTAGGGCTCCGCCGGCAGGTCCATGACGTCGGCGGCGGCCAGGCCCAGGATCCTGCTGCCGCGGTCCGGCAGCAACGACACCGAGCGCGGTCGTACACCGGCCGCCTCGAGCACGGACCGCAGCCGCAGCAGCCCGAGCAGACACTGACCGTGGGTGTCCTGGATCCAGGCGTACCGGCCGGCCATCCCCGCGTCGTACCCGTAGGGGGACAGGGTGCCGAGGACGGTGCCGCCCATCACGTACTGCCAGCCCCGCAGGTCCGCGTGGTCCAGCGGACCGGCCTCGCCGGCGCCGGCGGCGCGCTCCAGGACACGGTTCTGCCGGTCGCGCGCGCCGAGCCAGATGTCGTCCTGCGGGACGGGCAGCAACGTGTGCTGACGCCGCGCCAGCCCCAGATCACCCGCCAGAACGGCGTTGAAGACCAGCAGATAGCGGTCGGGCCAGTCGACGAGGCGGTCCTCGTGCGCCAGCAGCACATCGGCGGCTTCGCGGTGCCGGCCCTCGTCCTCGTACGCGGACACCAGCTCCCGCAGCACGGCGGGGGAGGCGGGGGACAGGCGCAGCGCCTCGCGCAGGGCCGGTATCGCCAGGTGGGACACGCCACGTTCCACACACGCGTATCCGTAGTCGTACAGCGCGCCGGGCCGGCCGGGGTGCGCGGCCAGTGCCGTGGACGCCTCACGCAGATCGTCGAACCCGGACATCCGGGCGGCCCGCCCGACGACGAGGGCGACCTGGGCGAGGGGCGCCGCGCCGGCCTGCCGCAGCTGCCGCAGCGCGCCGGGGACGTCGTCCGAGTCGAGACACTCCCAGGCCCTGGCCAGCTCGGGGGAGGTGGGGCGGCGGTTTCTGCGCGAGAACACGTGGAGCATCCTCTCCGAGAGTGCGGCCGTCCTCAACCGCTTTGCCGGTCCACCGCCGGCACGGGCCTGCCGGCCGCCCCTCCGGCACCTCGATGAGCTGGTGGAACGGGACGGCCGGCACTCTGTTCAGCGGTGAGGGCGGGCCCTTCACTGCCCGACCGGAACGCTCGGTGAGAGCTACGGCATGGTCATCGGCCCGACCTGCTGTGGGGCGACGCACCGACCACGGTCCTGGCGATCGCCTTCTCCTTCGTCCTCGGCGACTCCGTCACCCTCGCCCACGCCCGCCATCGACCGCGGTTCAACCCGCTTCGTTTCCGAGGACCCGGCGGGCCGCCTCCGCTTCGGCCGCCGGCGGGGACAGCTCGTCGAGGGAGTCGAGTTCGGTGTCGGCTTCCAGCTCCCGCTCCCAGGCGGCCGCGAGCCGTTCCTGTTCCTCACGCGGTCTGGCACCGACGACCTCCCGGTGCTCCGGGTCCAAAGCCGTCAGAAATCGTCCGACCGGGTCCGTGGGCATGCCGTGCTCCTTGTCGCTGGGAAGGGGCCGCTCCGACCCAGGATGGCCAGGACGCCCGGAGACGGCCGCCCGACACGGCCTGTGGCCACCCTGATGGCCCTGCCCCCCGCCCGCGGGAGTACCGCGCCGACGTCCGCGCCCCGGGGCTGTTGTCAGCGCCCTGCTCTACAGTTCCCGTCACTTGATCAGTGTGGATGCGGGAGGCACGCATGGGGTGGGTGTCGGCCGGCGGCTATGAAGTCGCCCTCGACGACGGCAAGGTGGTGTGCCGCAACGCGGCCGGGCGGAGGCTGAAGTCCGTACCGTCCAAGATCGCTGATGATCCGGCGGTGGTGGGGCTGCGCCAGCTCGTCGAGTGGCTCGAACGGCATGAACGGCAGTGCCTCGCCGACGTCGAGCGGTGGATGGTGCGCTCGCTGCCGGTGCCGTTCGCGGTCCTGGCGCGGGTGTGGCCGGACCCGGCCTGGCAGGGTGCCCTGCGCGACATGGTGGTCACGGGGGCGGACGGCGTGGTGGCAGGGTTCCTGCGGGACGCCGACCCCGAGCGCGGCCTCGGCCTCGTCGACCTCGACGGCGACACCGTCCGGATCACCCCCGGGCTGGTCCGGCTGCCCCACCCGGTCCTTCTCGACGAACTCGAGGACCTTCGCGAGTTCGCCGTCGAGATAGGCATCGAACAGCGCGCCCAGCAGCTCTTCCGCGAAGTGTGGCACCGGCCCGCGGCCCTCGACGCCGATGCCGCCTCCGTCGAGGACTACGCGGGCGGCGCCTTCAAGGAACTGAGGTTCCTGCACGGCCGTGCGACTCAACTGGGCTACCGCGTGCGCGGCGGCCACGCCGTCTGCTCCGTACTGGAGGACGGCCGCGGTGTCGAGGCCCGGGTGTGGGTCGGCGACTACGACGGCTACTCCGAGACGGAGACCGGCCCGCTCGTCTTCACCGACCCGGCGGGCCGGGTCCTGAAGCTGGGTCAGGTGGGGCCGGTGGCCTGGTCGGAGGGCCTGCGCATGGCGGCCGCGCTGTACGCCGGACGCGACACCGAGGACGAGGAGCGTGCGGCATGACGACATACGAATACGACGGGTTCGTCTTCGACGAGAGCACCTCGGCCGCATTGCTCGATGCCGGTGCCGTACTGCCCTCGGGCGCCACGGACCGGGAGGACGCCGATGTCCTCACCGCCCGCACCTACACCCACACCGCGCTGGACGAGCGGAAGGTCGTCCGGCTCGTCCCGGGCACACTCGGCGAAGCCGAGGACCTCGCCCTGGACTTCCTCGGACTGGCCCGGGAGCCGGGGACGCTCGAGGTCGGCCAGGTGCGCAGGGAAACCCTCGGCTTTCCCGCGTGGGCGCTTGTCAACGACCCGGCGAACGGGCACCACGCACTGGCCCTGGTCAGGGACATCGAGCGGCTCGCCCGGCAGGCCAAGTCCCGCCCCGGCAACGCCAAGGAGGGCTTCGAGGCGCTCGGCGAGCAGCTCGGCCGGGCCGTACCGCACTTCCTGCCCACCTTCTACGAGCAGGCCGCCCGCGTCTTCCTCCAGCACGAGAACACCACCTACGCGGCGGCCTTCTTCGGCAAGGCCCGCGACGCGGAGCGGGTGCACGCGCTGACCGTGGACGAGGAGCGGCAGCGGGCCGTGTTCCTGGAGTTCGCCTTCGCCGGGGCGCTGACGGTCAAGGCACTCAAGGAACATGTGAGGGCCCTCGCGGCCCGGCTCACCCCGGCCGAGGCATGGACGCAGTTCCGGCAGCTGACCGTGGAGCGCTGCGCCGCCGGGATGCCGCCGTACGCGTCCCTGCCCCAGGACGCGCGCGCCCTGATCAAGGCGTCCGGGCTGAACCGGGTCACCGAGGAGTGCGCCCTGGTCGCGGACCTTCTCGCGTCGCCTGCGGCCGTGCGCGCTCCCGCGTCCTTCTGGAACACCTACCGGGCGACGCTGGTCGTACTCGCCGAGCGGCAACCCGCGATACGGGCCCGGCTGCTGGAGATCATGCCGGCCGGACTGGGCCGCTCCACGAAGGACGACGAGTTCTGGCTGGCGCTGCTCGTGGAGACCGGCGCCGACCGGCTGCTGACGGGTGAGATCGCGACCGAGGACAGGGACGGGTTCGACGCGGCGGACTGGCTGAGCCGCTGGTCACTGCACCGCAAGCACGGCGGCACGGTCGGCGATCGCTCGCCGGCCACCCTCGCGCTCGTGGAACGCATGGCCCCGCGCCTGCGCGCACACGGCCGTCCCGTGGACCTCTTCACCGGCCGCTGGCACGCGGGCGCCGACCTGGACCTGCTGGACCTGTGCGTGGCCAGGGACGTTCCGCTGGCCCGGCCCGCCCCCGACACGGACGTCCATCTCGACCTCGGCCGGTGGATGGAGGACACCCGGGACGGGCGACGAGACCTGACGGCCGTCGCGGCGGACCCGCACGGCAGGCGCATGCTGTACGACGCCGTCGGCACCGTGCACCGTCGACGGGCCGGCACCGGGCTGCTGGAGAAGATCGCCGGGCACCCCGTGCTGGCCGGTGTGCTCCGCGAATGGCTGGACGACGCCGCCGCCGAGCTGGACGGCGCGGAAGGTCTGGCGGGCGCCCGCACGGCGCTCGAGCGGCTGCGTCCCTTCCATACGGTCGCCGCACGGATCAGCCCGCGGGCCGTCGCCCGGGTCGCCGCACTCGACATCGCGCCGCTGCTCGGCAACACCCTGCGCGCCGGTATCCCGGACGAACTGGGCTGGCCCGCCCTCGAGGAGGCGGTGCGACGGCTCGAGGCCGAGACCCGGCGCGAGGGCGACGACACCCTCGCCGTCCAGGAGTCCTGGCCGGCCCTGATCCTCTCCCGCGGGCACAAGGCGATCGTGGTGGGTCCGCAGGACATCCTGCTGGACCACGACCTGCGGCTGCCGGTCGAGCTGGACCGCTGGCAACGGCCGTCGTTCCGCTACGCGGACGGTGAACTGCTGGTCATGTGGCGGGAGGGCAGCAAGCAGTACGGCTACTGGTCGTCCCGCCCGGCCGAGGTGTTCACGCCGGGCGGCGAGAAGCTCCCGTCCTGGTACAGCGGCGGCGACGCCGGTGAGACCTCGATCCCGCTGCCGGACGGCGGCCGTGCCACCGGCGGGCGCACCCTGCGCGCCGGAGACACGGTCCTGCCGCCCGGCCGCCCCGTCATCGGGGACGGCACCTCGTTCTGGCGCCAGGGCCGGCAGGGAGCGCGGCAGGTGTGGCTCGAGTACGACCCGGCCACCGGCACCCACGGCCGTGCCTCGCTGCCCGCGTTCCTGCGCTCCGGCATCCGCGACGGTGCCACCCTGCTCCAGCAGCACTGCACGGTACTGCCCCTGCAACCCGGCCTGGAGCACAGCCCGTTCGGCACTGACGGCACGGTCCTCGGTCGATGGGTACGCACCGAGGGCGAGGGCGACGAGGCCCGCACCACCGTCGGCACACCGGACGGCCGGACCGCCACGCTGCCGGCGGCGGACAACCGGATACCGGGCGTTCCGCTCGGCGCCCTGCGACTGCCCGGCGGTGTCGAGCCCGTCGTCGTCGCCCACCATCGCCAGATCACCCTGTACACGACGGACGGCACCAAGGGCGTGCGGGAACTGGGCAGACTGGCACCGCTTCGACGCGGTGGCGAGTTCGCCGCCGGCACACCACTCGTTCCGCCGGTCGACTTCTGGCACGCCCTGCGCCCCCGTGACGAGAACGCCTCGGCGGTCCTGCGCGCGCTGAGTGACGAGCAGGCCCGGGAACTGCTGCGTGCCGGAGCCCGCGTCCTCTCGGAGCGGGAGGCCGAGATGGCGGCGGCCAGACGGGCGAACGCGGCCTCCGGGGCCGGGGACAGCCAGGCGGCCACCTCCGGCGATTCCGCGGTCCCGAGCGCCCAGGACGTCCTGCGCACGGTCGTCTCCCGCTCGCTGCCCACCCTCACCGAGCCCCGTGTGCTCACCGGCGTCACCGCCCTCGTACACGCGGTGCTGCGCATCGCCGAGTCCATCGCCTCGTTCGTCGAACCTCCGGTGGAACGGCCCAGGACGGAGTCCCCGTGGGTCGTGGGCATGTTCGCCGACTACTGCCCCGAGGACGGCGACGACCAGACGCTGCGCGAGGCGACCGCCGGCCTGGCCGAGCAGCGTGGCTGGTGGGGCGGCGGGCAGCGGTGGAGTGTGCTGCGCCAGATCCGTGCCGTCAACCACGTCCTGACCGGGAAGCCCGCCGAAGGCAAGGCCCTGCCCGCCGCCGCCCGGCTCGCCGGCCCCGCCGACGGCTGGACCAGTGACGCGCGCACCGTCCCCGCCGAGGGCCCGGCGTGGCCGTCCCTGCTGGACGCGCTGCGCCCGCTCGCCTACCGCGCCGCCTCACCCACCCTGACGGAGGCACACCGCAGAGCACTGCTGCTGCTCTTCGAGGCCATCGCGGAGGGCCCGCTGGCCGCACCCGGAGCCGCGCTGCGCGACGTGGTGCTGAGTGAGCCGCGTGGCAAGCAGGACCGCGCCGGTCAGGTGCTGCGCCGCGACGGCCGCACCGTCGTCGTCCTCGGCTGCCAGAGCGTCGACCACTACCACGAGCGCGTGAACTGGCTGGCCCTGGACCACGATCCGACGGGCGCGTTCGGTGCCGTCGCCCACTTCGCCTCGGGCCGGGAGACTGCGCACCCGCCGGTGTTCCCGGCCGAAGCACTGGCCGCCGTGACCGAGCTCATCCGGGACAAGGGCGCGGCGCCCTGGCAGCCGGCGGCGGCCGCCGCGCTCGCAGCCGCCACGCACAGCGGCCTCGGCCCGGTACAGGCAGCCCTGCTGCTCGCCGGAAAGCCATCCCAGTTGACCGACGAGGTGAGCGCCGTCACCGGCCTGAAGCCGCGTCAGAAGCAGTTCGGCGACGCGCTGCTGGGCTTGCTGGAGCCCGGCGACCGGGCCGCGCTGGTCGGCGCGCTGCTGCCCGCGAACCCCGGTGATCTGTGGACGACCGGACCGGACACGGACGCGGCGGGCCGGGTGTGGGCCGAGCGCTTCGACGGCCTCGTCCGCCTCCCTGAGGACCTCGCCGGTGATCTCGCCCTGCCGGGACTGTCCACCGTATCCGTCGAGGCGTTGCTCAACCCGCGCCGCACCCCCTGGCTCAGCCGCACCACCGTCCAGCGACTCGACAAGGACGGCAACCTCGTACCGGAGGACCCCCGGGCGCTGCCCGGACGGTACGACCTCATATACGCCGTGTCGTCCCTGGCCGGGCTCGCCTACTCGCTGCCGTACGGGAACCCCCTGCGCGCCATGCTGCCGGAAGGACTGGCCGCGCTGCGCCGCCGTCTCGCGGACCCCGGGCTGCTGCTCGACCTCGACCTGGACAGGACGGAGAAGGGCTCGCCGACCGCCGCCGAACTGCGCAAGGCGTACGGACTGCCCGCCACCGGCGGCGCCGACGCGCACGGCCTGACACCCGTCGGCGAGGCGCTGGTACTGCGCCCCTGGTACGGCGACCAGGAGGCCGTCCTCGTCCGCACCTCCGCACTCGACCGCGCGGACGACCCCGTGTTCGGACTGATCGAGGGACTCGTCGGACCCGGACGGGGCGACGGCATGCGGGCACTGCGCACCGCCCTGGACGACGGACTCGCCCGCGCCCTCGCGGCCGGAACGGACCCCGAAGGACCCACCGGTTACGCCCAGGACCCGGCGGTCGGCGCACCCGAACTCGTCGACGAGGCCGCCGAAACCCACGGCCTGAGCGCGGACGCGGCGGCGCTCTACCTGCAACTGCTCGCCCTCCCCGACCCGACGGACCGCAACTGCGCCCGCTGGACCGGCTGGAAGCCCGCCCGCATGAAGAAGGCCCGCGCCGAACTGGCGGCCACCGGCCTGGTCGTCGAGGCGAAGCGGTCCCGCGCCGGGCGCACCCTCTTCCTGCCGTGCGGCTGGCTCGACCTGAAGTCCCCCGCACTGCCGGTGGAGATCTGGAAGCAGAGCCTCTACCCGGTGCGCGGCAACGCCCGCGCGGTGCCGCTGCTGCCGGTACCCGAACTGTTCCGGCGCGCGTGGGACCGCGTGCGTGCCGGTGACGCGCCCGCCTACGAGGAACTCACCACCCGCACCACCCGAAAGGGCCGCCGCCGATGACCACCGTCCACCCGCACCTGGAAGAACCCGAGCCGATGACCACCACCCTGTCCGCCTCCCCGGCCCGACAGATCATTCCGCCCGAGGACCGGTACGCGACCGAACTGGCCTTCCTCGCCGCCCACGACGACGGACCGCGCCCGCCCGCCTGGCGGCTCACCCCCCGCGCCGTCGTCACGTTCGTCATGGGCAGCGCCGGCGGCGCCCTGAAGCTGCCCGACGATGCCGAGGTGGACGAGGGGGTGCCCCGCCGCCTGGTGATCGAGGAGAAGTTCGTCGGCGACCGGGCGCTGGTCGAGCGGTGTGTGGTGACGCTTGCGGGGGAGCGCGGCCTGCTGCTCGTCGGCGAGCCCGGTACCGCCAAGTCGATGCTGTCGGAGCTGCTCTCCGCCGCCGTGTGCGGCACCAGCGGCCTGGTCGTGCAGGGCACCGCCGGTACCACCGAGGACCAGCTCAAGTACGGCTGGAACTACGCGCTGCTGCTGGCGCAGGGCCCCACCCGGCAGGCGCTCGTGCCCTCGCCCGTGCTGACCGCCATGTCCCGGGGCGCCGTGGCCCGCGTCGAGGAGGTCACCCGCTGCCTGCCCGAAGTGCAGGACGCCCTGGTGTCGTTGCTTTCCGAGCGGCGCATCGCCGTCCCCGAACTGGCCGGCGGCGAGGACGCCCTGGCGCATGCCGCGCCCGGGTTCAACCTCATCGCCACCGCCAACCTCCGCGACAAGGGCGTCTCCGAGATGTCCGCGGCCCTCAAGCGCCGCTTCAACTTCGAGACCGTCGGTCCCATCGGGGACCTCGACGCGGAGACCGAGCTGGTGCGCGGCCAGGCGCGGGCGTCCGTGGAGCGGGCCGGTGCGCCGTTCCATGTCGACGACGCCGTGCTGGAGGCCCTGGTCACGGCGTTCCGGGACCTGCGCGAGGGCCGGTCGGCGGAGGGCTGGGAGGTGGAGCGACCCTCGACGGTGATGAGCACCGCGGAGGCCGTGTCCGTCGCCGGGGCGCTCGCCCTGGCCGCGGCGTACTTCCCGGGCGACCGCGACGTGCTCGGACTGCTGCCCGGTCATCTGCTCGGAGTGGTCCGCAAGGACGACCCCGCCGACGCCGCCCGGCTGCGCGGCTACTGGGACGGCCCCGTCCGGCGCCGCGCCGAACAGGGATCCGCCACCTGGCGCACCCTGTGGGACCTGCGTACGGTCCTGGAGGGCTGACGGCCGTGTCGCTCCCCCAAAGGGTGGTCCCCCAGGGGCCGCCCGTCCTGCCCGACGAGGCCCTCGCCCTCCTCACGGACCGGTCCGCGCCCTATCTGGTCGGCGTACGGCACCACGCTCCCTCCCTGGCCGCGGCCGTGCCCGCGCTGCTGGACGAGGCGAAGCCTCAGGTGCTGCTCGTCGAACTGCCGGCCGAGATGCAGCAGTGGCTGCCCTGGCTGGGGCACGAGGAGACACGCGCCCCGGTGGCGCTCGCCGCCGCTCCCGTCGACGGGAGCGGCGGGGGACCGGCGTTCTATCCGTTCGCCGATTTCTCGCCCGAACTGGCCGCTGTGCGCTGGGCAGCCCGGCACGGCGTACCGGTGGTCGCCTGCGACCTGCCGCTCGCCGACCGCGCGTGGGCCGAAGGACGGCGGGCCGCCGCGACGGGGGCCGGCGGCCCCGGGCTCGCCACCGCCGTACGGGCCCGCCTGACTGGCCGTCCCGGGGACGACCTCTGGGACCGGCTCGTCGAGGCGACCGCCCCCGGCTCCCCGCCCGAAGCCCTGCGCCGGGCCGCCCTGCTCACCGGGTGGGCGCTGCGCGAGGACGCGGCCGCCTCGGGCGGCGTACCGGAAGTGGACCTGCGGCGCGAGCGCTGGATGCGCGCCCGGCTGGCGGAGGCCACCGCACGGGGCGAGCGGGCCGCCGTGGTCGTGGGCGCCTTCCACGCCCCCGCGCTCGTTCGGCAGGAGGCCGGCGAGGAGGCGGCACCGGACCCGGACCCGCGGCGGCCCGGCTGGACCACGTCGCTGATCCCGTACACGTACGCCCTCCTCGACGAGCGATCCGGTTACCCGGCGGGCATCCGGGACCCCGAGTGGCAGGACATGGTCCTGCGCGCGGCGGGAGATCCGGCGGCGCTCGAGGAGGCCCTGACCCGGGCGGCCGTACGCGTCTGCGCCGAACTGCGCGGGCTCGGCCACCCCTCCGGACCCGCCGACGCACGGGAGATCATCCGTCTCGCCTCGGACCTCGCCCGGCTGCGCGGCCTGCCCGCGGCCGGCCGTGGTGAACTGGTCGAGGCCGTGCAGACGGTCCTTGCCCAGGGGGAGCCGTACGGGAGGGGGCGGGCCGTGGCGCGGGCGATGGAGCGCGTCCTCGTCGGCACCCGCAGCGGACGTCCCGCACCGCAGGCGCCGCGCAGCGGGCTCGCCCCCGCTGTCGAGGCCGAGGTGGCGTGCCTCGGCCTGCCCGGTCCGGAGGCGGGTGGTCCCGCGCGGGACCTGCGGCTCGACCCGCTGCGGTCCGGCCTCGACCTGCGGCGCGAACTGCTGCTGCGTCGGCTGACGGTGTGCGGGGTGCCCTACGGGGAGGCCAAGGAGGTCGTCGGCGCGGGCGGAGCCGAGGCTCTCACCTCGCGGTGGGAGGTGCGCTGGACGCCGGCCACGGCGGCCGTGCTGACCGCGGCCGGCGTACGGGGAGTCACCCCCGAGCAGGCCGCCGAAGGTGTCCTGCGGGAACGGCGGCACGTGGAGCACGACGAGGGCGGACCGACGGCCGCGCAAGCCCTCGCAGGACTCGCCCAGGCCGCGGGGTGCGGCCTGGGCGGCCTGACGGACGAACGGCTCGGCGATGTCGCCGACGCCCTGCCCGGGGCCGGTACCCTGCCCGAACTTCTCGCCGCTCTGGCCCTGCTGGACCGGCTGCGGGCCGGTCATGTCCCAGGGCTCGGTTCCGACGCGGACCGTGAGGCCCGGGTTGCCGCCGTCGCGGAGTTGCTCACGGCGGCGGCGGTACGGCAGGTGGACGGGCTGACCGGATCCGAGGACCTGGCCGACGCCCATGCCCTGCTCGAACTCGCCCACCGTACCGACCTGCTGGGCGGCATCCGGCTCGCCGACGCCCTGGACCGGCTGTCCGCCGGCGGCTCCCCGCTGATGCGCGGAGCCGCCGGAGCCGTCCGTGTCCTGCTCGGGCACGAGGACGCGCGGGCCTTCGGCGACCGCGTGGCCTCCTGGGTCGACGGGGCCACCGACCCCGACTCCCGCGCCGCGCTCACCGCCCGGCTCAGCGGCCTGCTGTCCGCGGCAGGCCCGCTGCTGGAGACGGCGGAGCCCGCGCTGGAGCCCCTGCTCACCCGGGTGAGCGAGTTGCCCGACCGGGAGTTCCTCGACCGGCTCCCCGCGCTGCGCGGCGGATTCGACACCCTGAGCCCCGCGGCCCGCGACCGGCTCTTCGCCTCCGTCGACGAGCGCCTCGGCACCGCGTACATCGCCGACACCGACGGTGCCGACCCGGCCGCCCTCGCCGCCTGGACCGCGGCGGACTTCACGGCCCGCGAAAGGCTGCGGTCCCTGGGACTGCTGCCGGGACCGGACGGAGGGCCGGCCGAGGAAGGCGCGGCCGGAGGTCGCCCGCCGGACGGGACGTCGAAGGCCGCGAGCGGCCCCCCGGACGGGGACACCCGGAAGCCCACCACGGTGCGCCCCTCGGCGGGCGTCACGGCACAACCCGTGCCGGATGCCGCGACGGAGTCCGGGGCGGATGCCCCAGCGCCATCCGAGCCCGGTGCCGACGTGCGCTCCGGGCCGGACACTCCGGCGTCACCCGAGCCGGATGTCGTGGCGCGATGCGGACCGGCTGCTCCGGTGTCACCGGGGCCGGATGCCCCGGTGCGATCCGGACCGGTGGGCGCGGGGACGAACGGCACCGTCGAGGGCATCGCTCCTCCCGGGAGCGGGGACCATTTCCTCGCTCCCGCCGACCGCTGGCGCCTGCTTCTCGGCCGCCGCACCGACGCGCTGCCGCCGTCCGCCGCGCCGCTCGCGACCGCGCTGGACGAGCTGTACGGCAGCGGACGCGGCGAAGGCAGCCGGGGCAGCCTCGCTGGCCCGGGGGCCGGTGGGGGACGCGAGGCCCCGTATCCCGGGGTGCGGGAGTGGTCGGAGGAGCTGGCCGCGCTGTTCGGGCCGGGCATCCGCGAGGAAGTCCTCGCGGCGGCCGCCGCCTCCGGCCGCAGTGACGTCCTCACCGAACTGGACGCGGACGGGGTGCGCCCTTCGGTGGACCTGTTGCGCACCGTGCTGCGGCACGCGGGAGGCCTGCCCGAGGCCCGGCTGGCCGCACTGCGTCCGCTCGTACGGCGGCTGGTCGACGCGCTGGCCCGGCAGCTGGCCACCCGCCTGCGCCCCGCCCTGCACGGTACGGCCCTGCCCCGCCCCAGCAGACGGCCCGGCGGCGGCCTGGACCTGCCGCGCACCCTGCGGGCAAACCTGGCGACCGCCCGCCGCGCCCCGGACGGCACGGTGCGGGTGATCCCCGAGCGGCCGGTCTTCCGCACCCGCGGTCGCCGCGCCGCCGACTGGCGGCTGATCCTGGTCACCGACGTGTCGGGGTCCATGGAGGCGTCCACGGTCTGGGCCGCGCTGACCGCTTCGGTGCTGGCGGGGGTCCCGACCCTCTCCACCCACTTCCTGGCCTTCTCCACGGAGGTCATCGACCTCACCGGGCACGTCGACGACCCGCTGTCCCTGCTGCTGGAGGTCAGCGTCGGCGGCGGCACCCACATCGCCGCGGGACTGCGGCACGCGCGCGAACTCGTCACCGTGCCGTCACGCACCCTCGTCGTGGTCGTCAGCGACTTCGAGGAGGGCTACCCGCTCGGCGGTCTGCTCGCCGAGGTCCGCGCACTGGTCTCGGCCGGCTGCCACATCCTGGGCTGCGCAAGCCTCGACGACACCGGCCGGCCCCGCTACTCCACGGGGGTGGCCGGCCGGCTCGTCGCCGCCGGCATGCCCGTCGCCGCCCTCAGCCCGCTCGAACTCGCCCGCTGGGTAGGGGAGAAGATCGCATGAGCCCGGACCTGCCTCCGGTCGTCCCGTCCGTCACCGCCGAACTCGTCGGGGCGCTCCCGCCCCGGCTCCGCAAACGGCTGGACGCGGGCGTCACCAAGCTCCTGGCGCGTCCGGCCACCCGGGACGGCGACACCGTGCGGATCGCCGTCGACGACGAGGCCGACGTCGTCCTGCACGCGCCGGGCGGAGTGGTGACCAGTGTGGACGCGATCCGCTGCGGATGCCTGCTGGCCCCCGACTGCCTGCACCGCGCGGCGGCCGCCTCGGCCGCGCCGGTCGCCGACGACACCCCGGACGACACCCAGAACGGCGCCGGGGACACGGACATGCGGGACACAACCCTGGGAAAGGGGCGAGCCGGGTCGACGGCAATGCCGGGCCGGCCGACTGGGGCGACGGAACCCGAGACCGCCACCGCCGGCCAACGCGCCGCCGCCCGCGCGGTGTTCGAGGCGGCAGCCGCCGTCCTGGAAGCCGGTACGGACGGTGCCGGTGCCGTGCTCCAGGCGGAGCTTCTGCACGCCGCGCACACCGCCCGCCTCGCCGGCCTCCCGCGGGCCTCCGCCGCGGCCGTGTCCGTGGTGACCGCGGTCCGGGCGGCCCGTGCCGCCGACCCCGGGTACCGGCTCACCGGCCTCGCCGACGCGTTCGCCGCCGTCCTCGGCGTCGCCCACCGCCTTCCGCACGCCAGCGGCCCCGACCTGACCGAACTGCGCGGCACGGTCCGCCGGCCGTACCGCCCCGACGGCTCCCTGCGCCTGTACGGGGTCTTCTCCGAACCCGTCCTCACGGCCACCGGCTACGCGGGCGCGGTCACCTGGACCGCCGACGCCGACGGGCGTCTGTACACGGTGTCGGACGTGGCACCCGGTGGCCCCGCCCGGGCGGCCGGCGCCGCCGACCGGGCCGTACCCGTCGGCGGCACCTCCCTGACCCACCGCGAGCTGTCACGGGCCGGGCTGGCCGTGTCCGGCGCCACCGTCTCCCCGACGGGCCGCCTCGGCGCGGGCGCCGGAGTACGGGCCGTCCGCGCGTCCGGCGCGGCCTGGCATGCCGAACCGCTGGACCGGCTGTGGGCCGTCCCCGCCGCCGAACAGGTGACCCGGGCCCTGAACGGCGGGCAGGACCTGCTGTTCCTCGAGGTGACCCTCGTCGGCACGCTGCGTGAGGCGACGGGCGACTGTCTGCTGGCCGACTGCGCGGGCGTGCCCTTGCGGCTGGTCACCGCCCACGACGATCCGGTCCTGCCCTGCCGTGACAACCTCCGCCTGCTCGCCGCCGCCAGGGGCAGCCGGCTGCGGATCGTCGCGCGTCTGGCGCCCGGCCCGCAGCCCCGTGCCCTGCTGCTCGCCACCGAACACCCCACCGATCCCGCGGCCCGGGTGGATCTGGGCCTGGACCGCCTGCAGCGAGCCGATCTGCCCCCCGGGTCCCTCGTGCCGCCGGCTGCGGCCGCTTCCGGCGGCGGGGACGAGGCCCCACTGCACCTGCTGCGCCGCCGCGTCCACCAGGCGGTGCCGGGGGGCCGTCGGGTCCTCGCCCTCGCCGGCAGCACGCCGGGCGATGCCGCCCGCCTGCGCCGTGCCGGACTCGCCACGGCGGCCGGCCTCCTCGACGACCTCCACGCCGCTGCGGCGGACCGGTCCCGTGACGCCTTCGGCCGCCTGCTCCCGGCCGACACGGGCCGCTTCGCCCGGTCCTGGCTGGCCGCGGCCGTCTACACCGGCGTGGTCGAACAGGCACTGTGCGCCCACGCGTGGGGAGCCGCCACCGACGGGGTGGCCTCGTCGGCCAGGATGTGACCGGCGGGGTCTGCCGGTCCTCCCGCTCCACCGGGAGCCACAGTTCGGCGTCGGCTTCGGTGTTGTCCGGGAGCGCGCTGCCGGTTCGAGATGGCGCTCGATGTGTTCGATCGTCTGGTTGAGCCGTTCCAGCACGTCCGGTCCCCGACCTCTTTCGTGGACACCGCGCCAGGCAGCCCGCACACCACCGCACCCGACATCCTGGGCCCGACCGGATCGGGTCCGCGCGGTCACCGTGCCCGTGAGCCGGACGATCCGGATCAGGCTGCTCGCGTCCGCAGGGGTCACCGCGTCGACCGCTGTGCGGCCGCTGCCGGTTGGCCCAGGACCGGATCACCGCCGCTCCGCCACCCGGCTACCCGGAGGGCCGGGAACGCGACGGGGACGGTGCCGAGGCCTCCTGCTCCACCCGCAGCAGTGGCCAGTCCGCGAGGTCCCGCAGCAACTGTCGGTCGTGTGTCGCGACGACGACGGCGGCGCCTGTGGCGCGGATCGCGTCGGTCAGTTCGTCGACCAGCCGGGGCGACAGGTGGTTCGTCGGCTCGTCGAGCAGGATCAGCGTGGGCCGCCCGGACAACGCCAGCGCCAGATCGAGGCGCCGCAGCTGCCCCTGAGACATTCGCCCCACCGGCGTACGCGCCGCCTCGGAGTCGAGCAGCCCGAGCGCCGGGAACGGGACGGCTCCGTCACCGTGCGGCATTCCACGGACCGTCAGCCGGCCCACGTGACGCTCGTACACCTCCCGGGCGGTGAGCAGGGGGTCGTGCCCGGCGGTCTCCTGGCCGACCTGGACGATCTGTGCCCCGTTCGCCGTCCGCACGTACCCGTCCGTGGGCCGGAGCGAACCGGCCAGCACCGCGAGCAGTGTGGACTTCCCGGCGCCGTTGGGTCCGGTGACGAGCAGGCGGTCGCCGCTGTCGAGCGTGAGGCCGACCGGACCGGCCAGCCGCCCGTCCACGGCCACTCCGTGCGCCCGCAACTGCGGCGTTCCCGGCTCTGCTTCCGGTTCCGGCCACCGCAGCGCCGGTGGCGGCTCCGGCACGTCGATCCGGTGCGCCCGCAGGGCCTCCTGCTGCCGGTTCAGGGCCTGCACGACGCCCGGTGCGCGGGACTGGCGCTGGTGCTTGCCGGTCCCCTTGTCCGGCCGCCAGCCGGTGGAGAGGTGGTCGCGGGCCTTGGACACCGCGTCCCGCAGCCGCAGGTGCTCGGCCTGCTGGCGCTCGTACTCCTGCTCCCAGCGTTCCCGTTCACGACGCCGGGCGTCCTGCCAGTCGTCGTACCCGCCGGTGTACAGGCATGCCCTTCCCTCACGGGCCGGGTCGAGGTCGACGAACCGGTCCGCCACGTCGCGCAGCAGCGCCCTGTCGTGGCTGACGAAGGCGAGACCGCCCTGGTGCTCGCGCAGCCTCCGGGTGAGGAAGTGCAGCCCGCCGGCGTCGAGATGGTTGGTCGGCTCGTCGAGCAGCAGGACGTCGTGCCGGGCGCCGAGCAGACAGGCCAGCCGGACGCGGTAGCGCTGCCCGACCGAAAGCGTCGCCAGCGGACGGCCGCGGTCGGTACAGGCGCCGAGGGCCTCCAGGGCGACGTCGACCCGGCGTTCGGCGTCCCAGGCGTTGAGGCGGGTGGCGGCGTCGAGCGCGGAGGCATAGCGCTCGTCGGCGGCAAGGTCGCCCCTGGCCAGGGCGAGGGCCGCTTCGTCCAGCGCGCCGAGTGCCGAGAGAGAGGCGGCCAGCGCGGCGGAGGTCAGGGTGCCGACGGTTTCCCCGTCACGCGCGGACAGTTCCTGCCGGGCCAGACCGACCGTGCCCGTTCGCCGCACAGTGCCCTCGTCGGGCGTGATCAGTCCGGCGAGGACATGCAGCAGTGTCGTCTTCCCCCGGCCGTTCTCGCCCACGACGGCGATCCGCGACCGTGTGGAGACGGTGACCGAGAGGTCGTTCAGGACACGCCGGGACCCGCGGGTCACGGTGATGTTCTCGGCGCGGACGTGCGCGCCGGAGCCTGCCTCGACGGGCAGGGACAGGGCTTGTGCAGGGGGATCGGGATTCAACGGATGCTCCGCAGCTCGCAGGGGAGCCGGGCAGCGATGAGGGCCGCCCGGCGGGAACCGGAACGGCGAGCGCGGATTCAGCAGGAGGGGCGCCGCCGTCAGCGGGCGGAGCGGACCTTCTGTGACCAGATACCTCGTGCCATGCGGGCAGGCTACCAACGCGGGCGCCCCGCTTCATCCCCATTACGGCCCGCGGCGGCACCGGGCGGCATCAGAATGATCACCATGACCTGCGATCTCCGAACCCGCGACGGCATCCCGGGTCATGCGGTACCCGGGCGCCTCGCGGCGGCTGCGGCCGTGCCGGCCGTCATCGGCGCGGGACTGGTTCTGAGGGCAGTGGCGACGGGTGACCTGGCCAAATACGGCGGAGATGCCCTGTACACCCTGCTGGTTCTCGCCCTCGTCGTCCTGGCCGCACCAGGGACGACGCCCCCGCGAGCCGCCGCAGTCGCGCTGGCCGTCAGCTGGGGCGTCGAGTTCCTGCAGTTCACCGGGCTGCCTGCGCAGCTCGCACGGCACAGCACCGTCGCCCGTCTGGCCCTCGGTTCCACCTTCAACGCACCGGACCTGTTCTGGTACACAGCGGGCGCGGCAGTCGGCTGGCTCGTCCTGAGCTACGTGTGGCGCCGTGGCGAGGCCCGCCACTTGCCGAACCGATCGAATATCGATAGCTTCCTATCGTAATTCGATCGAAGCGCCGTCTTGGTGAGCACCTGAGTCGAGCGACGCCACGACACGCGCCCCGCAGCGCGTTCACGTCGACCCATGACCGACTCCACGAGGAGCACAGCCATGCCCACAGCAGCCCGCACAGCCCACCGCCCTCGCGGCGTGGCCAAGTGCGACGTCCTGGTGGCCGGAGCCGGGCTGGCCGGCCTGCACGTCGCCACCCTCCTCGCCCGCCAGGGCCACGACGTGCTGCTCGTCGACCGGCGAACCACTCTGGCCGCGGCGATCCGCACCACGGGAATCTTCGTACGCAAGACACTCGACGACTTTCCGCTGCCCGACGAGCACCTCGGACCCCCGATCCGACGTGTCCTGCTCTACCCTCCCGGCCTGCGCCGCCCTGTCAGCCTGGTCAGCGACCGCGACGAGTACCGGGTGGGCGACATGGCGCGGCTGTACGAGGCGGCGGCCGGGGCCGCCGCCGAAGCCGGCGTGCGGATCGCGCTGGGCACGCGGTACGCCGGCCGGCGCGGCGGCACCTTCCACCTGATCGGCCGCGACGGTCCGGCCGAGGTCGGGGCGCGGTTCGTCGTCGGTGCCGACGGAGCCCGTTCGACCGTCGCGCGTGACCTCGGCCTCGACCGCAACCGCCACCTCCTGGTGGGCGCCGAGGAGGTCTTC
The DNA here is from genome assembly GCF_055569765.1 of Streptomyces sp. NPDC031365. Taxonomy (NCBI): domain Bacteria; kingdom Bacillati; phylum Actinomycetota; class Actinomycetes; order Kitasatosporales; family Streptomycetaceae; genus Streptomyces; species Streptomyces sp. NPDC031365. Next base: position 84,587 of record NZ_JBVIIM010000029.1, read on the forward strand.
GAAGTCCTCCCGAACGGCGAACCACCCACCTTCCACTGCGTACTCGACCCCTCGATCGCCCCCGGATACCTGGCCTGGGTGATCCACGACGGGCAGCACGCCCACGTCGGCACCGCCGGCTACGCCGACCGCTTCCCGGGAGGCCTGCGCCGGGCCCTGGAACGCTTCAGCGCCTCGGCACCCGGACTGTCCGGCGCGGACCGGCCCGAGGCGGTGGAGCGGCGCGGGGGACCGATACCCGTCGGCGGCGTGTTGCGCCGCATCAGCTGCGCCGACGGACTTCTCGTCGGAGACGCCGCGGGCGCGGTCTCCCCGCTCACCGCCGGAGGCCTGGACCCCTGTCTACGCCTGTCGGAACTGGCCGCCTCCGTCCTCGACGACGCGCTGAGCGCCGGGAAACCGGACGTGCTGGCGCACTACGGGGGAGCCGGGCTGCGGGCCGCCTTCCGGGGGCGGCTCTCGCTGCGCCGAGGGCTGTCCCACGTACGGACGCCGGCCGCGACCACGGCGGCGTTCACTCTGCTGCGCACACCGCTGGGCCGCGCCGCGGCCGGCCGGATCCTCTTCGGCGACCGGTCCTTCCCCGGTCGACCCGCTGCTCCCCGCGTCCACGTCGCGCACCGGTGACGGCCGGGGGGCGGAAGCCCCCGGCCCGGGAGACACGCCCGCATGCGCGCGGATGCCACCCATTGCACGCTGGTGTCATGGTGAGCGACCACCCCATCGTGATCTACCCGCCCGGTGACGACGGCGGCCGGCGCGTCCGCGCGGGCGCACGGTTTCTGGGCATGGCGTACGGGCTGCTGGATGTCGTGGAGTTCCTCCGCCTGGCCGGGCTGGACGACATCGACGACGACTGGATGCGGCAGTCCGCGCTGGTCGAGTGGCGCGGCGGCGGCCCGGACGCCTGGAGCGGGTGACCGGCCGTCGGTGCCGTCCGGCAGGGTGTGGGCCCTGGGCGAACGTGTTGAACGGGTCGACGAGCAGGAGGAGATCCTCGCCGTGGTCAGCAGGGACGACGCCGTACGCCACGGCCGGCTGCATCGCATCGCACGGTCCGGGGATCGGCGTACCGTCCCGGGCGGTCGATGGCGTCACGGCCGTGGTCGTCCCTCCCGCGCCACCCGTGTCGCACACGTTCCACCGGGGTGACGGACGGTGCGCTCGCCCGGCGGGCGGGCCCCCACCCGCCGAGGCCCCGTGAGGCCTGCCGGGACGCCTGTGTACCGTCCGGTCGTATGGATCAGCCGCCCCGCCCGCAGCCCACACCGGACCCCCGGCCCCGCGCCCGTGACCTCGGCATCGTCATCGGACGCACCGCTGCCGGCCCTCTGGGCGCGATCACCGATGTGCCGGGCGTCCGCGTCGGCCACACCACGGTCCGCCGGGACGCCGGGGTGCACAGCGGAGTCACCGCCGTGGTGCCCGACGCGGTGAGCCCCCGAGCCCCGCTGCCCGCGGGGGTGTTCACCGGCAACGGCTACGGCAAACTCCTCGGCACGACTCAGCTCACGGAACTCGGCACGCTGGAGACCCCGGTGCTGCTCACTTCCACCCTGTCGGCGTTCCGTGTCGCCGACGCCCTCGTCGGCTGGACACTCCGACGTCCCGGCTGCGAGGACGTACAGAGCCTCAACCCCGTCGTGGGGGAGTGCAACGACGGTTTCCTGTCCGACATCCGCTCACGGCCGGTCCGGGAGGAGCACGTCCGGGCCGCGCTCGACGGGGCGTCGGGCGGACCGGTGGCCGAGGGCTGCGTCGGCGCCGGCACCGGCACGATCGCTCTCGGATTCAAGGCCGGCATCGGCACCGCCTCGCGCACACCGGACCTGGGAGACCGGCGGATCACCGTGGGTGTCCTGGTGCAGGCGAACTTCGGCGGCACCTTGCGTGTGCTGGGCCGCACCGTCACCCCGCGGTCCCTGGGGTTCGAGCCCGACGATCCGGCGCCGGTCGCGGAGACCGGCTCCTGCATGATCGTGGTGGCCACGGACGCCCCGCTCGACGCCCGGCAGCTCACCCGTGTCGCGCGGCGGGCGGTGTTCGCGCTCGCTCGCACGGGCGCGGCCTACAGCCACGGCAGCGGCGACTACGCCGTGGCCTTCGGCACGCGGCCGGACGCCGGCGCCCCTGCGGCGGACGCCGAACTGGGCCCGCTGTTCGAAGCGGTTCTCGACGCGGTGGAGGAGGCGGTGCTCAACTCCCTGCTCGCCGCGACGACGACCACCGGATTCCGCGGCCGGACCGTGCGGGCCCTTCCGGCGGACCTGCTGCTCGCCGCCCTCACCAGTCCCGCCCTGAACGGGAATTGACGGGCGACGGCTCCGGGGCGGGCGCCCGGCGGACACGAGGGCGCCGACCGCGACCGGCCGGTTCCCCTTGCCCGCCGTTCGGGCTCCGGCGGCGCTACTGTCGACGCATGAGCGAAGACTCCAGGCGTTCCGTCGTCGTCGAGCGAACCGGCACCGGCAACTTCGTCGCCACCAATGCCCGCGGTGGCACGATCGCCTTCGGTACCGCTTCCGGCGACAGCCGGAACGTCGATTTCACTCCGGTGGAACTGCTGCTCGCCGCCATCGGCGGCTGCACCGCCGCGGACGTTGATGTGGCCACAGCCCGTCACGCCGAGCCCGCCGAGTTCTCGGTGTCGGTAACGGGCGACAAGATCAGCGATGACCTGGGCAACCGCATGACCAACCTCGTGGTCACCTTCGACGTCACCTTCAGGGACGGCGAGGGCGCGGACCGAGCCCGCGCGATCCTTCCTCGCGCGGTGCGGACGTCCCACGACCGGCTCTGCACGGTCAGCCGCACCATCGAGGTCGGCACCCCCGTCAGGACGACGGTCACGGACGTCTGACCGGAGGCCTCCCGCCTTCTCCGCGGCCCGGACCGCCACGGCAGTGGCCGGCCGATCGGCCCCGCCGCGTCCGGGCGCCTGCAACCCCTGCCGCAGGCGGTCGCGCGACCGAGGCCAGCGCGAACCGGAGCGGTCAGAGGGCGGCGAGCAGGCCGTCGAGCGGGGCGGGTACGCGCGCGGTGCCGAGTGCCTCGACGAGAACCCGGCCGTAGTGGATCTTGCGCCCCTTCTTCGTGCCGAAGAAACGCCGGAGCTGCTGCTGTGAGGCGCGGCCCTGCTGCGCGGGCTGGCGCAGGAAGGTCTGCAGCGCGCGGTCGTCGCCCTCGGCACGGATGACCTCCTTCACCCGGGTCACGCCCAGTGCCCGGATGAGCTCGTCCTCCAGATCCGCCGCGCAGACGAAGAACTCCTGCCCTTGCGCACCGGCCCGCTCCAGGCCGCGCGCGTAGTAGCCGTGCTCCGCCTCGTCGCACAGTCCCGTGAGGCGCAGCCCCAGTCCGGGCGGTCCGACGAGGCCGGCGAAGCGCGCGACGCTCATCGCACCGCCCATCGGCAGAAGGCAGACCCCTTCGGCCGCCAGGTCCCGGCCGCGGCTCGCCGCCAGCGCGTCGACCGCCGCCGCGTCGCTCAGCCCTTCGAGCAGGATGGCCGTGCGGACGCCCAGCCGGGTGGTCAGTTCACGCGCGGCATCACCTGAGGCACCGGCCGCCCATGCGGTGACCGCCTCCCGGAACGCACTCATGTCCGCCATGGGGCGAGTCTCCGTCCTTTCCGGCCGCCGGGACAGCCGATTTTCGTCCGGGCACTTGTCGCATCCCTGACAAGGCGGAGATTCCGTGGCGCTCTGCCTGACGCACGTCGGTCCGCACAGCTCTTCGTTCCCCCATTCCGCCCGGGCCCGAATGGTCCCGGCACGGCAGTAGGAGACATGCGTGAGACGCCACCACACCGCTGTGGGCATCCTGTCGGCCGTCGCAGCCCTTTGCGCCGGTGGCCTCGCCGGCACCGTGAATGCCGCATCCGCCCCAGTGGCCGACGCGGCACCGGCCGTGACCCGTGCCGTCCCGCTCGCCGAACAGCACACGTCCCGCACCTTCTGGACCGCCGACCGGATGCGCCGCGCCACGCCGCTCGATCTGAAGCCGACACCCTCGGCCGCCAAGGGCCTCGAAGCCCCCGCGCCGGCCGGGAGGACCACAACCGTCGTACCGGGCGCCGCACCCGCTGCCTTCCCGCAGGCCGGAGGCCCGTGGACCGGCGCGGGAGCGGTGGTGTCGACCTCGGGCCGGGGGTTCTTCACCTTCCAGGGGCGTACGGCGTCCTGCTCCGGCAACGCCGTCACCAGTCAGAACGCCAGCACCGTCATCACGGCCGGGCACTGTGTGAAGTACCAGGGCAGCTGGCACACCAACTGGGTCTTCGTCCCGCGTACGACAACGGCAAGGCCCCGTACGGCCAGTGGACCGCCTCGCGGACGCTGACCAACCCGCCGTGGGAAGCGGGCGAGGACATCAACCACGACATCGGCGCCGCGGTCGTGGCCCCGCTGACGGGCAGACGCTCACCTCGGTCGTCGGTGCGCAGGGCCTGCAGTTCAACGGCGGCTACAACAAGCGGATGTACGCGTGCGGCTTCCCCGCCGCCGCACCGTACGACGGTACGAAGCTCGTGTACTGCAGCGGCAACAGCTCGAAGGACTTCCTCTTCTCGCAGGACCACAGCCTCGGCTGCACCATGACGGGAGGCTCCAGTGGCGGCCCCTGGTTCACCGGCTTCGACGAGACGACCGGCACCGGCCTTCAGGTCTCCGTGAACAGCTTCGGCTACACGTTCCTCCCGAACCGGATGTTCGGCCCGTACTTCGGCGACGAGGCGAAGGCCCTGTACGACAGGGCGCAGGTCTCCTAGACCACGAGGGACCGTCACGTCCGCGGGCGGCCGAACGACGGACGGCCGCCCGTCGCCGTGACCCGTCTTGCGTGCTCCGCAGCATGCTCGGCCATCGCCTTGCGCGTTCCGGGACGTGGCGGGCCACACGCGGACGGCCCGCCTAGCGTGAGGCGCATGAACCACGCCACCCCGCCCCAGGCATCCCACGGCACACACCACGCCCACCGGCACGATCCCGAGCACGACACGGGCGACCAGACGGAGTTCCTCGATCTGGAGGCAGAGGTACTCGCCGAACACACCGCGACCGTCACCGCCTGGCTGCCCCTCGGGACCGCCCCCCGCCACATCGTGGACCTTGGGTGCGGAACCGGGGCCGGCAGCCTCGCTCTGCTCGCACGCTTTCCCGGCGCCGAGCTGACCGCCGTGGACTCCTCCACCGCCCACCTGCACCGGCTGCACCAGAAGGCGGCGGCAGCCGGGGCGGCCGACCGCGTGCGCCTCGTACGGGCGGACCTCGACGCGACGGTCTGGCCCGGCCTCGGTGCCCCGGAGCTGGTCTGGGCATCGGCCTCCATGCACCACATGGCCGACCCTGCCGGCACTCTGCGCCGGGTGTACGAACTGCTTGCCCCCGGAGGACTGTTCGCCGTCGTCGAGCTGGCCGGCTCACCCCGGTTCCTGCCCGAGAAGGCCCCGGAGACCGCTCCCGGGCTCGAGGAACGCTGCCACGCCGTACTCACCCACCACCATGCCCGGCGGATGCCCCACCGAGGTGCCGACTGGGGAGCGATGCTGACCGAAGCCGGCTTCACCCTCGAAGGCGAGCGCACCCTCACGATCGGCATCGGCGCGGACCGCACGGAGGCGGTGGGCCGCTACGCGACCAGCAGCCTGCTCCGCATGCGCGACAGCGTGGCCACTGCCCTGACGGCCGAGGACCTGACCGCTCTCGACCAGCTGCTCGACACCGGCGGACCCCACAGCATCCTGCGCCGCGGCGACCTGAGCGTACGCACCGAACGCAGGGTCTGGGCCGCGCGGCGCCCCTGATCACAGCCGGAACCCTTACGAGTGCGCCTCGGGAGCTTCCGCGGCTGCCGGAGCCTCGGCGCGGAGGTGGCGCCGGCGCGGCAGCAGGGCGGGCGCCGCCGCTGCCAGGGCAACGGCTGCCGCGGCCAGTGCCCAGGGAACGCCGGACATCCCGTCCGCGCCCAGGGCATGGTCCACCGACCGGGAACCCGGGCCGGTCGTCGCCAGGACCAGTGCCAAGGCCCCGTAGACGAAGGGGACTTCATAGCCACCGAGGTGTGTCCAGAGGCTGTTCGACCCGTTGGGAGCAGCGGCGACGATCCTGGTGCCCAGGAGGATCGAGGCGGCGAGCGGCGTGGCCGCCCCGGAGGCGAGCAGGACGGCCCCGGTCAGTTCACAGGTGCCCGCGAGGAGCACCATGGGCCTTCCGGGACGGAAACCCCTGCTCTCGAAAACCAGGGCGGTGTCCCGCGGACCCGTGCCGCCGAAACGGCCCGGCAGCTTCTGGGCCGCGTGCCCGAAGAGCAGTACCGCCAGCAGCAGGCGCAGAAGCAGCAGACCGGCGTTCATGTCGTGATGTCCGGGTCGGAAGGGTGAAGTGCGCCAGCCGCTCGGTGCACTGCGCCTGAAAGCCCAGTCCTTCGTGGTCGCGTTCGAACATGGCGATGAACAGGGTGAGGGTGAGGAAGGGGTGGGCGCCGAGGGCGAAGAGCGCAACGGAGAGGGCGGACCTCACCCGACCGCGGCGCGGGCGTCAGCGTCGCCGGCGACGGACGAGCCGGCGGAATGCCTTGGGCCCGCCGTCCGGTGCGGACAGCGTCCCTGCCACCGCATCGGCCAGCAGGGAGCCGACGGTCTCCGCCGCGCAGACGCGGTTGGCGCCGATACCGCCCGAGGGCCCGCGTTTGCTCCAGCCCACGACATACGTCCCGGTCCTGCCGCTCACCCGCCCGCGGTCGTTCGGCACGGTCCCGGTGGCCTCGTCGAACGGAAGCCCCGCCTGCGGTACTCCGCGGTAGCCGATCGCCCGCAGCGCCAGGCCGGCCGGGATCTCCAGCTCCCCGGTACCGCCGGTGACACGCACCGCGCGGGCGTCCTCGTTGCCGCACACCGCCACCGGGGCGGAGAGGAAGCGGAACACGATGCGTCGCTGCTGCCGTCCCTCCGCGCCCGGCGACAGGGACCAGTCGACGGCCTCTCGCGCCACATCCCGCAAAGCCGCCGCCTTGTCCCCCGGGGCGGCGGCATCGATCGTGGTGCCGATGCGCGGATCGTGGTCGTCGACGATCAGGTCCACCCCGGAGAGGTGCTTCAGGGCGAGCAGCTCGGACCGGGTGTACGCCGCGTCCTGCGGGCCGCGGCGCCCGACCACCACCACCTCGCGCACCTTGCTGCGGCGCAGTTCCGCCAGCGCGTGGCCGGCGATCCCGGTGCCGGCCAGCGTCTCCGGGTCCGTGACCAGGATCCGGGCGGCGTCGAGCGCGACGTTGCCGTTGCCGACCACGACGACACGTTCCGCCGACAGACCGACGGCATCCGGCGCGACCTCCGGATGCGCGTTGTACCAGGCGACGAAGGTGGTCGCGGAGACACAGCCCGCCAGGGTCTCGCCCGGGATGCCGAGCCGCCGGTCCGTGGCGGCGCCCACCGCGTAGATCACCGCGTCGTGGTGGGCGGCGAGTTCCTCCGCCGTGATGTGGGCACCCACGTCGAGACCCAGGTACATCCGCACCCGGGGATGAGTGTGGAATCGGGCGAAGGTCTCGCCCACCTTCTTGGTGGACGGGTGGTCGGGCGCCACACCGTACCGGACGAGCCCGCCGGCGACCGGAAGCCGGTCGATGAGCGTCACCTCGGCCCGTGTGTGCAGCAGCAGGTCCTTGGCGGCGTACATGCCGGCCGGTCCGGTGCCGACGATCGCGACCCGCAGCGGCCCGAAGTCCGAGGGCAGCACCCGGTCGAAGGCCGGCTCGCCCCAGGCGTGGAAGTTCGGGCCCGGCCCTGTCGGGTCCTGCTCCGTCTTCTCCGCTCCCTCCGTCTCCTCCGGAGACTTCCCCCCGCCGGGCTCGAAGTAGGCGGCATTGATCCGCGCGTACTCCCGTTGGGCCGCGGGCAGCCGGTCGACCGGGAAGATGGCGTCCACCGGGCAGGCGTCGGCGCAGGCACCGCAGTCGATGCAGCTCCGTGGGTCGATGTGCAGCATCTCCGTGCTGCCGAAGGCCCGTTCCTCGGGTGTGGGGTGAATGCAGTTGACCGGGCAGACGGACACACAGGTGGCGTCGTTGCAGCAGGTCTGGGTGATCGCGAAGGCCATGGTCGTCCGCTCCGCTGAAGGCCGGGACAGGTGCAGTGGGCAGGGTGCAGTGGGCAGGTGGGTCGGGGCGGTGCAGTCGTCAGATGAGGTGGGCGCGCTTGTAGAAGAAGAGCGCGGGCCTCGTGAGCAGTCCCACCGAGGCCAAGAACTCCATCAGGCCCGAACAGCTCGCACGCATCATCGACTTGTGGTGCTCGTTGGCCTTCGCCTCGCGCAGCGCGCGTTCCTCGTCCAGACCGGCGTTCGCGTAGACCTTCCGGTTCACCATGCTGGTGACGATGACGTAGGCCGATATGGCTATGAGCAGGGCGTGGACCCGGCGGCGCAGCCGCCCAGCGCGCGCGAGGTGCCTGCGGGTCTCGTCGCGGGCGAACTTCATGTGCCGTGATTCTTCGACGACATGAATGTTGTTGATCGTGCGGACGAACGGCACGACCCGCTCGTCGCGCATCCAGTCACGCTGCATGACGTCCAGGACCTCCTCCGCGACCAGGATCGACGCGTACGCCGCCTCACCGAAGGCGACGGTCTTGAAGAACCTGCCGAGTTCGACGGCCACCCGGCGCGGACGGTAGGCCGGGGCCCGCAGCTTCTTCGCGCCGCGGGCGAACATGATCGAGTGCCGGCATTCGTCGGCGATCTCGGTGAGCGCCCACTGGACGGTGTCGTCCGTCGGGTCCTTGGCGTAGATGTCGCGCAGCACCAACTGCTGCAGGATCATCTCGAACCAGATGCCGGTGCTGGCGACGGACGCCGCCTCCTGGCGTGTCAGTGCCTTGCGCTGCGCGTCGGTCAGCTCGTTCCAGTACGGCGTCCCGTAGAGCGTGCTCCACTCCGGACTGGCGCCGTGGAAGGTGGTGTCGAGAGGCGTGTCCCAGTCGACGTCGGTGAGCGGATCGTAGGAGAGCTGCGCGGACGAGTCGAGCAGCCGCCGGGCCGCGCCGTCGTCGGAGGGCTGGGTCCGGGCCTCCGGCTGAGAGGTGCTGCTGGCCATGCTGAGGGCTCCTCCGGGTCGAGACCGTGCGTGATTACCGCGGGTAACAGCCGCCGCTTGCTGACGAACTGTATAGCAGGAGTGGCCGACTTCCTACCCTCCGGTAGGGAACTCCCGGCCGGAGCCGGAGCCGGAGCCGGAGCGGGAGTCGGAGCGGGGCCATCCGTATGATCAGTGCTCGGCCCCCGGCCTGCCATGTCGGACACACGGCCTCCCCCCGAACCGCTCGTCCCCCGGACCGGTCCCGCCGTGCTCGATGACCTCCGCTCACGACTGCGTGCGACGCGTCGGCCGGACGCGCCCGCGGACCTCCGGCTGGTCGCGGGGTGCCGACGTCGCCCACCTGCCCGGCCTCACCGCCTACTGGGCCAACTGCTTCGACGTTGCAGGCGCGGAAGGCCGCGCTCGCCCGGCTGCCGCGCTGCTCCGTCGGCCTCGGCATCCACGTCGCACACCGAACGCACGACGGACGTCGTCCACGTGAGTGAACCCGCCCGCGGCGGGACTTCGCACCGTTTCGTGGAACGCGGGCCCTGGGCGGAGGAACCGCGGGCGTGTTCGCCCCTACCGGACGGCGACGGACCGAGGAGGCGGCAGCGGCCGTGGCGCGGTCCTCCCACGCGGTCTCAGAGACCGGTGACCTTGCTGCTCGCCGAGACGTCGTAGACCAGGGTGACGGTGCGCCGGCTGCCGGGGCCCAGGGGGATGTTCCAGCGCACGATGCCGTCCGCGTCCACCGCGTCGGGCACGGGCGAGCAGGCGTCCCTGTGCAGGTGTACCTCCACTGCCGAGACCTCGGAGACGGGAATGCGCTCGCGGAGGGCGATCACCCTGTCGTCGTCCTCACCGGGGGCGGAGAACCTGGACAGATGCAGTCGGACGGTCCGGGTGAGCACGGTCCGCTGGGTGAGTCCGGCGGTCTCACGGGTCTCTTCGGTCTCCCGCAGGACCCGGTGGTCGTCCCGGCTGCCGAAGGCGAGGTCGACAGGGGCGCCCGGAGCCGTGAAGTCCAGGGTGCCGCGCCCGTTGAAGCCGCTGCCGCCGATGAGGTCGACAGGCCCGGCGAGCAGCGCGTGCCCGGACCGGTTGTCGAACCGGACCACCTGGCTGACCAGGGGTGACAGCTCGGGTGAGCAGGTGTACTCCGTGCGTGCCGAAGAGGTGAAGGAGGAGAGCGGAACGCGATGGGCGTGGCCGTCCGCCGGCACGGAGACCGGTGCGGGGGAGCGGAGCACCCGCACCTCGCCGCCGTCGTCCACTCCCGGCAGCCCGGGCACAGGGGCGGGGCCGAGTTCCGCGATCTCCTCCTCGCGCAGGCCGACATGGACGGTACGGCGCTCCGCGGCGGAGCGCTCCGTCAGTGTCAGCCGGTCCTCGCCGAGCCGTGGCGGCTGTGTCGCCGACGCGGAGCGGGCGGTCGACAGGGTCAGCCGGACGTTCGACCAGTCCTCGCCGGTGCGCTGCCAGACGATCGCGTCCGTGTCCAGGGTGAGGTCCTGCCCGTTCAGTACGGCCCGGTAGGCGGGCCGCCACAGCGCGCACGGGGTGAGATGGCTCAGCCGCAGTCCGGCCTGTCCGTCGGCGGGGGCCTGGACGGTCAGTTCGACGTGGCCGGTCAGCTCCGCGGGCTCCGTCCCGTAGAGGCCCATGGCACGATTGACCTCGGAGAGTTCGGCGGCGATGCCGGCCAGCCCGGCTTCCGCGGCGCGCAGCCGCTCACCGCAGGAGTCGCGTTCGCCGTCCACCCGGTCCAGCTCCCGGCTCCAGCGGTCGCGTTCCGTCTCTCCGGATCCGGCGCCCTCGGCGATGTCCCGCAGCAGGTCCGTGGCGAGACGGCCGAGCAGCTCGACGCGGGTGCGCAACCGGTCACGCCGCTGTTCCAGGGCAGACCGCTCCTCTTCCAGAGCCGTCACACGGCGGCGCAGCGCGGAGTCGTCGTCGGCGGGCTCCGGCCCGCGCGGGGTCCAGGTGCGTACGATCCGCACGTCGAGCACGGTCGCCGGGTGGCCGTCGGTCAATTCGGCGTGGAGACTGCGGTCGACGGCCAGCGCGCTGACCGGTCCCAGGCGCAGCCGCTGCGTGCCGGCCCGCAGATCGAGCACGGCGGTCCGCTCCACGTGGGCGCGGTCCTCCGTACAGGTGACGGCGGTGACCGGCAGGGCGATCAGGGGGATCGGCTCCGATGACGTAGACATGGCTGTGTCAGCTCCTGCGGTTGCCGCCGGTGAGGGCCTTGCCGGCCGGGATCCGGATCTCGTAGCCGCCGTCGAGTGCGGCGGTGCCACCGGCGGGAAGCTCGACCCGCCACAGACGCGTGCCCGGCGCGTGCCGCTCCGCGGCCTCGCCGCTCCCGGGCGCCGTCCAGTCGGCTCGTTCCTCGATCCGGACGTCCGCGTCGGCAGTGACGGGCACGCGCTCGCGTACTTCGACGCGGACGGGGACGGTGAGCCGGTTGGCCAGTTCGACGTGGACGCGGTGGTCGAGCACGGTGATGTTGTTGCGCAGACCGGAGGTCGACTCGTGCAGATTCGTACGGCGGGTGACCCTGATGGCCTCGGCCGGCCCGAGCCCCACCCGGCACTCACCGCCCGGGGCGAGAGTGGGCAAGGAGGCGGTCAGCAGGTGCTCCTCGCCCACGGTCACCTCCACCGGGCCGGACAGCAGGGCCTGTTCGGTGGCGTTGGACAGCATCAGCGTCGCGTACACGGTCTGTTCCACTGACGGTACGCAGACGTACTCGGTGCGCAGGCCGACCGGGATCTCGCCGACAGTGACGGTGTGCCAGGTACCGTCGGAGGGAATGTCGGCCGGTGCGACGGCGTCGAACCGGTGGTCGAAGGAGCCCGCGGACTCGCGGGGCCGCACGGCGTGCCCGGGAAGCGGCAGTGTGGCCACCGTCTCGGCGCGGCGGCGGTACTCGGCGGTCACCGGGTCGAAAACGGAGCCGGGGAACAGGCGGCCCCGGCGGCCGTCAGGTTCGTCCGGTCCGCACAGGACGAGCGCGGTGTAGTCGAGTTGGGCGCCGTCCGGCCGGGGCGGCCCGGCCGCGGGCGGAACGGGCGGGACGAGGCCCGCGGACTCCGCGGGCCGCGGTGCTGCCCCGGGGGCCGCGGGGGGCAGGGCGGCAAGGGCCGCTGCGGGCCTGGCGCCGGTACGTGGCCTGGCGCGTGTCAGGGGCTCGGACGGCGGAAGGAGATCAGCGCTGCCGTAGGCCTGCGAAAAGGCTTCCTCCGCGTCACCGGGCACCGGCCGCGCGCCGTAACCCACCGGTGCCGGTGGCGGAGGCGGCGGAACAGGACCGGAGGAGGCTGAAGCCCCGACGATCGGGGGTGCGGCGTTCGTGTCCGGCCGGGGGCCCGCCGCGTCGTAGCCGGTGAACAGGCCGCTCAGCCCTTCCGGATGCGCACGCCAGCCCGAGGGTGTGGGGGCGGGCTGACTGCGTCCGACCCGGACCGAGCGGAGCCGCGGCTGGTCCGTGCGACGGCGCAGGTCCGCGGTGGCCAGGGCGATCCGCACCCCGGTCCAGTCCTCACCCGTGCGCTGGGCTACCGAGGCCCGAAGCAGCAGGCGTCCTGCGGCGTCACCTTGACGGTACGTCAGGTGATAGGCCGGCACCCAGACGGCACCAGGCACCCCATACTCCACCTCCACCTCCACCTCCACCTCCGCCTCACCCGTGCCGTCCAGCGTCAGCACGGCACCGAACGAGGTGGCCACATGTGCCGACGGCGCATCGGTGGAGGCACGGGAGAGCCTGTCCACCGCGAGAGTGAGCTCGTGCTCGACCCGGCGCAGCTTCTCCTCCAGTTCGCGGAGCCCGCTGTGCAGCCCCGTCAGGCGCTCGTCGACGAAATCGGAGAGTTCCAGCCACGCGTCGACCGGTGTACGGCGGTGCGGATCGTCGCGCTTGCGGGCCGGCGGCACCGGACGCAGAGCGCTGATCTCCTCGATCATGGTCAGCTGCCGGTCGCGGCGGCCCTGCGCCTCCGCACAGTCGTCGCGCAGCCGCTCCACTTCGCGCAGCAAGGTGTCGGGACGGTCCGCGTCGTGGGGCTGGGCCTCGACCTCCACCCGGGCCTCGACAACCCGTGTCCCGGATGCTCCGAGGACTCGGGCCCGCAGCGAGTCCGGGTCCAGTGACCGGGGGAGTCCCGTCACCCGTACCTGTCCGCCCGCCGGCACCGTGCCCCGGGCCAGGCGGCGGCAGAGCGCACCCTGCGCGTACACCACCACCGAATCAAGTACCGACGCCCACCTCGGGACCGTCCCAGCCGCCATGTGTCCCCCATCCAGCCGTGTCCGTGCCGAGGGCAGCCTACGCCGTGGAATGTCGCTGATCGTGCCGGATCCCGGTGCCGGCGGGGTACGGACGAGCCGGACCCTCAGCGGCCGTGTGTCAGTGCGCTTCCCGGGCAGCGGCCCTGCGCCGTCGATGCGCCGCCGCCTTCGCATTGTTCCCGCAGCGCCGCATGGAACACCACTGACGCGACCGGCCCGAGGCGGGGTTGAGGTAAATCATCCGGCAGGTGTCGGACGCACACATGGCGAGGCGTGACCTGCGCGACGCATCGGACATCAGCTCGATCAGGTCCCGTGCGATCACCGACAACAGAGCGTCCTGGGTGAACCGGGTGCCGTTCCGTACCGCCCTGACCCCGTCCTCCGCCATCTCCAGTTGCGCGACGGGAGGCTCGGTCCTGGCCAGCTCGTTGACCAGGGCGATGGAACCGGGGTCGGGCCGGTGCCCGTCCACGGCCGAGGACGCGATGTCGAACGTCGCGGCACGCAGCCCGTGCAGTGAACGCAGAAGGGAACCCGGTTCGTACCCGGCGGCCAGGGTCACCCCCACCCCCCGGCACCAGGCGTCGAGCCGCTCGGCGTCGCCCAGGCGCTCGACAGCGCCCAGGGGCCGGCGTCCCACGGTCGCCACGAGGTCCAGGGACAGCGTGCCGGCATCGAAGCGCAGGGCCCGCACCCGGGCGGTGACCCTCGTACGCGTCTCTTGCCCTGAGCCTCCCATGGCGCGATAGTAACCTCTCGAACGGTTATCAAGAGGATGGATGCACATGCGTATCGCGGTTGTCGGTGCCGGTGGAGTCGGTGGCTACTTCGGAGCGCGCCTGGCGGCGGCCGGCCACGAGGTCACCTTCGTGGCCAGGGGCCGTCACTTGGCGGCGGTGCGCCGGTCGGGGCTGCTGGTTCGCAGCCCGCTGGGTGATGTGCGCACCCCACCCGACGCGTTCGTCGACCGTGTCGACCGCCTCGGCCCCACGGACCTGGTCATCCTCGCCGTGAAACTCTGGGACACCGAGGACATCGCCCGGCAACTGGCGTCCTCGGACGCGGGGAAGGCCCCGGTCCTCTCGCTGCAGAACGGGGTGCACAAGGACACCGTCCTCCGCCGGCATCTGCCCGACGACCGCGTCCTCGGGGGAGTGTGCTTCATCTCCGCGTTCATCGAGGAACCCGGCGTCGTCAGACACAACGGCGCGCTGCAGAAAATGGTCTTCGGCGCACGCCACCCGAGTCGGTCACCCGTCGTCGGCGGACTCCTGACCGCCTGCCACGAGGCGGGCATCGAGGCGGAGGCCAGCGAGGAGATCGACAAGGTGATCTGGGAGAAGTTCGTCTTCCTCGTCGGCCTGTCCGCGACCACGGCGGCCATCCGCCGGCCCATCGGTGTCGTCCGGTCCCACGAGCGTTCCCGCCTGCTGCTGCGCGAGGTCATGGAGGAAACCGTGGCCCTCGCGCAGGCGTCGGGTGTCCCGCTCGACGACACGTTCCCCGAACATCAACTGGCCTTCTGCGACACGTTGCCCGCGGACATGACCTCTTCCATGCACAACGACCTGGAGAACGGCAACCGCCTCGAACTGCCGTGGCTCAGCGGGGGAGTGGCCGACCTGGCGGACCAGCTCGGCGTCCCCGCCCCGCGCAATCGCACGGTGGCCGACATCCTGGCCCCGTACGTGAGCGGGGCACCGGCCGGCGCGTGACCCGGGCACCGGCGCCCAACTGTATGGCCACCACCGACCTGCCTCGGGTCACCAGATCAGGCACCAGTAGCTGCCATGGCGCCCGATGCCGACACGACCGCTCCGCGGAAGCAGGCGGGGGTCCGGCTGACCCGCGGCCGCCATGGAGCAGACGGCATCACCGACCGTGCCTGCGGCGGCCATGCGCCGGGCGGCGGCCGTCGCGGCCGCTGAGGTGTACCACTTGGTGGTCTTCGGATCGTCGCCGTCGGCCGTTCGTGCCGGTGAGGTGGGCTGCCGGTGGGGTGACTTGGGTGCGGACGTCGCAGTGGGTGACGCCGGGGCGGATGACGCCGGAGCGGATGTCTTGGCGGGCGGCGGTGGTACGGGCCGCGGGGGAAGCGGTCGTGACGTCGCTGCCCTTGATGCCGTGGGCCGCGCGGGAGAAGCCGGGGGTTGCGCGGTGAGGGACGGTACCGGGAGCTCCGGGGCTGTGGACCGGGCGGGTGACGGCGTCGATGCCGGCCTCGTCTGCGGGGGGCGTGCGGCCGTGGCGCCGGCCGACGCACCGGCCGAGGGCGGACGGGGCGCCGGCTCGCGGCTGCGCGGTGCCGTCCCGGCTGTCCGCAGGTGACTCGGCGGTGGAGGCTGGGTCGTCGGCCTCTGGGCCGTTGGCACCGGACCGGTCGTGGGCCTTTGGGCTGTTGGCGCCGGCCGCGTGGTCGGCACTTGGCCCGGTGCTTCCGGCCGGGGCGGCTGCCGGTTCGGCGTGGCGGGCTGACGGGAGCGGGATGCCGTCGGTGCGGGTGACAGCGTAGGAGGCGCCGGTGTCGTCGTCTGCCGCTCAGTGCCCGACGGCTGTGTTGCGAAGGTCCACGACGGCAGGGGGTTCAGCGTCGGTAGGGACAGGTCGTTCGAGGCCGTAGGCGTGGGGCTGGGTGTGCCGTCGTCCTGCGCCACCCACACCCACACGCCGATGCCGCCGAGGACGAGCGCAGCGGCGCCGCCTGCGACCCAGGGGGCACGCCCGGGTGGGCGTCGGTGACGGTTCATGGTCCCACTGTCCTACGCGACCCGGCAGGGCGCCTGTCGCGTCGTCCGGAAGTCGTGCTTTCCCCTCGCTCCCCGCGCCCGTCCGGGTGACGTGCGTGGCTTGTGGCAGTCGGCCCCGGGGTGACGCGTTCTTCGAACCACGGCACCGGGACCGGGGCCGCCACCGCCCGGCCCCTCTTCGGTCAGTTGTTGACGTCCCGGTCGAAGTCCTCGGCGCACGCGTCACGTTCGCTCTTCGTGTCGGCGTGCCGGACGCAGTCCTCGAAGTTCTGGAACTCGTCCGAGTTGAGGATCGACGCACCGATCGCGATGATCACCACGGATGCGATGAGTCCCAGCGCGCCGAGGACCGCTCCGGCGACCGACATCTTGCCGTGCGGGGCTCGGCCGCCCCGTGCCCTGCGCGCGCCGATGATGCCGAAGATCAGTGCCAGGAGCCCGAGCACCACACCACCGATGACGGTCCAGAACAGGACGACCGCCAGGACGCCGAGTATCAGCGCGGCGACAGCCAATCCATTGTTCCGCTTCACACCCGTGTCCGGATGCGTCGGCATGGAGTCGGCTCGCGTCGGCTGGTGTTCCGGGAAGGACATGTCATCACACTCATCTCTGCTGCTGCTCGGGTGAGTTGCCGTACGGGGCGATTGCCCCGATACGGACGGGGAATGCCTCCGTGTCCGCCGACCAGCAGCCCTGTACGACGCCACCGGCGCCGGTGACGCCACAATGATCGGTTCGAAGCGCCTTGCGCTCCGCGCGCGATCGAGCGAGCTGAATGAGCGGTGTGACCCCGGGGCGACGGTATGCGTGCGGGGAAACGGGCGGCCCGGACGACTGGGTCCGGCTGAACTCCCTGGTCCTGGCCGGACGGAAGACGGCGGCGACCGGTCTGCCGGCCGGGTACGTCGAGGAGACGGAGGGTCTCGAGTTCCTGGGTGAGCGGCTGGCGCTCCTGGACAACGACGGCCGTTCCGTCGGCACTCTCGGGATCACCTGTGTCGAGCAGAATTCCTTCGCCGAGGTGACATAGGAGCGTGTGGGCAACCCGGTCGACGACGACACACCCCTCGTGTGTCCCCACCTTCCGCCTCGAGGCGAAGGCCGGCGAATGAGTCCTGATCCGGGTGCGCCGGCCGGACCGCGGCGCACCTGGCGGGAGTGCTGCCGTTCACGGCACAGTCTCCGCCACACCCCGTACCGCCGCAACCCTCTCTGTCAGCCTTGGGTGAGACGTCCCGCTCTGCGGGGTTAGCCTGAGAGGGCACGACAGGAGAACCGCCCCATATGCCAAGCACTGAG
>NZ_JBVIIM010000030.1:0-80748 GCF_055569765.1 Streptomyces sp. NPDC031365
AGTAGGCGTTGTTCCACTCCTCGGCCTTGTCGTTGTCGATGAGCGTGAGCCTGACGCCGTACTTCTGCTCCAGGGCCGCCTTGCGCTCGTAGACGGCCTCCTTGCGGTAGCCGACGATGACCCCGACCTCGGTCAGCCCGATCTCGGCGAAGTTGGCGAGGGTCAGGTCCAGGACCGTCGGCTCGCCCTCTATGCCCGCGGGCCCCACCGGCACCAGTGCCTTGGGCAGGGTGTCGGTGTAGGGGCGCAGACGGCGTCCGGCGCCGGCCGCAAGCACGAGGCCGATCATGCGGGTTCTCCTTCGTCGTGTACGGCGGGCGCCCCTGCGGACGCCCAGAAGCGGATGCTCTCGACGAGCACCAGCAGGGCCACGGCCACGGCGAGAACCGTGAGCGCGACGGTGAACTGGGAGGCGGTGAGCACGGCCGCCAGCACGGCGACCACCAGGGTGCGGCCCTCGTGTCCGCCGATCGCCCGCACCAGCCAGTGCGGGGGCGCGCCCGCGTTGCCGCGGATGCGGTAGACCGTGTCGTAGTGATGGTAGGCGACCGCGGCCACCAGCCCGTAGGCCGCCGGCAGTGCTCCGTTCACGTCCGCACTGGCCGCGAGGGCCAGGACGGTGGCGTACTCGGCGGCGCGGAAGAACGGGGGCACGAGCCAGTCGAGGGCGCCCTTGAGGGGGCGGACGACGGCGAGGGCGGAGGTCAGGACGTAGACGCAGGCGGCGAGGATCACCCAGGTGCCGCCGAAGCCGGTGAGCGCCGCCGTGGCGACGACCGCGAGACCACCGAGCAGGGCGACGGCGGGGGTGGCGAAGCCGGGGAGCCGACGCGCGGGCCCGGCCAGGGGGCCGCTCAGGGCCTGGGCGAGGGGGCCGGAGTCGGCGAGGTCGGCGAGCGCCTGCGCCGCCCGGTCGGTGCGGCGGGCCCTGCGGGTCAGCGAGCGCAGCACGCGGCCCGCCGTGGTGTAGGTCGCGGCGAACGCGCAGCCGACGAGCAACACGTAGAAGGTGATCCGGGGCGTGGTGACGGCCGTGAGGACGGCGATCATCGCCCAGCGTTCACCGATCGGCAGGACGATCATGCGGCGCGCCCAGACCGTCCAGCCGACGCTGTCGAGCTTGTCGGAGAGTGCCGCGGTGGGGCTGGCCAGCGACAATGTACCGAGCGCGGTGGCGTCGTGGTTGGCCTCGTTGAACGAGAAGTCGACCACGTGCCGGCAGGTCTGCAGGACCATCGCGCCGAGGGCCAGGGCCCATACGTCGTCGCCGCCGCGGGCCGCGCCGAGGGCCAGTCCGGCGTAGTACGCGTACTCCTTGGCGCGGTCGAAGGTGGCGTCGAGCCAGGCGCCGAGGGTGGAGTACCGCAGCGAGTAGCGGGCGAGCTGGCCGTCGGTGCAGTCCAGCACGAACGAGGCGATGAGCAGCACGCCGGCGGCGACGAAGCCGGGGCGGGTGCCGGTGGCGGCGCAGGCGGCGGCTATCAGCGCGGTGAGCAGCGAGGCGGTGGTGACCTGGTTGGGGGTCAGTCCGCGGCGGGCGCACCAGCGGGCGATGTACCGGGAGTAGGGACTGATGAAGTGGGTGGTGAAGAACCCGTCGCGGGCCTTGACCGCGGACTTCAGGCGTATGGCCTCGTCGTCGACGGCGGCGACGGCCTGCCGGGCCTCGTTGCGGGCCTGGGGGTCGGCGGGGACGGTGGCGACCAGGCTGCCCAGCTCGGGCCGGTGCACAGCGGCGTCGTCACCGAGCGCGGTGACGACGCGGTCGGCGAGGCCCTCGACGAGGGTGGTGCCGCTGCCCGCCGTCCCGCCGGCCGAGTTTTCGCGGGCCATCGCACGGGTCAGGGCCTGGCGGCCGGTCTGCTGGGCGGTGACGGCACCGGGGATCGCGGAGATCGGGAAGCGAGGGTCGGTGAGACCGAGGCGCAGCGCGTGCACATGACCCACGAAGCGGGCGTCGACCACGGCGACCCGCTGTCCCGCGGGCACCCCGGCGAGCAGGGTCTCGGCCTCGGTGGTGCCGGACGCGATCCGTACGTCGAACCCGAGGGAGCGCAGGTCGCCCTCGAGTGACGAACCGGGGACCGGCTGGCCGGTGACGATGGCGGTCGACAACCGAATCTCACTCCCTGGGTGCCGACGCGTCCACGCCGGTCATGTACATGGTGAGGCGCCCGTGCGGAGGGCCTCCGGGCGGCATGTCGGCAGAGGTTATCGGATACCCGGAAGCCCGCGTTCACCGCCCGTTCGGCGACGGGATCCACGCGGTTCGCCCGCGTCCCTGCCGCGATCATCATCGGGGATGCGGGGCCCGGCCCACAAACCGCGCCCTCCGGAAACGGACTTCGGTGATGATCCGGGACAGCGCCGCGCACCCGGCCGGCGCGGCGCGCACCGGTCGGGGCTCGGCATAAGGTGGGCGACCATGACGTGGCTGATCACCGGCGGAGCCGGTTACATCGGGGCACATGTGGTGCGGGCCATGACGGGTGCCGGGGAGAGCGTCGTCGCCCTGGACGACCTCTCGGCCGGTGTTGCGGGGCGGCTTCCCGCCGGCGTCCCGCTGGTCAGGGGCTCCTCGCTGGACGACGAGCTGCTGAAGCGGGTGTTCGCGGAATACGGGGTCACGGGTGTGCTGCACCTCGCGGCGCGCAAGCAGGTCGCCGAGTCCGTGGCACAGCCGGCCCGGTACTACCGGGAGAACGTGGGCGGTCTCGCGACGCTTCTCGAGGCCGTCGCGGAAGCCGGGGTCCGGCGCTTCGTCTTCTCCTCGTCCGCGGCCGTGTACGGCGACCCCCGCGTGGATCTCATCACGGAGGACACGCCCTGCGCCCCGGTGAACCCCTACGGCGAGACCAAGCTCGCCGGGGAGTGGCTGGTGCGGGCGGCCGGGCAGGCACACGGCATGTCCACGGTGTGCCTGCGCTACTTCAACGTCGCGGGCGCGGCCGCGCCCGAGCTGGCCGACACAGGCGTCTTCAACATCGTGCCGATGGTCTTCGACCGGCTCACCCGCGACGAGGCCCCGCGCATCTTCGGCGACGACTACCCGACGCCGGACGGCACGTGCGTCCGTGACTACATCCACGTGGCCGATCTGGCGGAGGCACACCTGGCGGCGGCCCGCCGGCTGTCGGACGGTGACCGGGCCGGAGACCTGACGCTGAACGTCGGCCGTGGTGAGGGCGTCTCGGTGCGCGAGCTGATCACGACCGTCGGCGAGGTCACCGGCGACACCCGGGCCCCGCTCGTCGAGCCCCGCCGCCCCGGCGACGCTCCCCGCGCGGTGGCCTCGTCCGCCCGCGCGAGCGAGCAACTGGGCTGGACCGCCCGCCGTTCGGTGCGCGAGATGGTCGACTCGGCCTGGCAGGGCTGGCAGCTCCACCACGCCGCTGCGGCAGGCCGACGGGGGCAGCCCTGACCTGCGGATCATTTCCGCAGGTCAGGGCACATGACAACGGTGTTCAGTGCCGCGTTGCCCCATACCCCCCGCCCGTAGTTCACTGATCCCGTCGGACGGGTTTCACGGAAGGGCGGCGGCACTCATGGGGGCTGGGCACGATCACGGACACGCGCACGGCGTGCCTGCCGGCGGTACGGCGAGTGCGGCGTACCGCGGCAGACTGCGGGCGGCGCTGGTGATCACGCTCGGTGTCATGGTGGTGGAGATCGTCGGCGGGTTGCTGGCCGACTCGCTCGCGCTGGTGGCGGACGCGGCCCACATGGCGACGGACGCACTGGGGCTCGGCATGGCCCTGCTGGCCATCCATGTCGCGAACCGCCCGCCGAGCGAGCGCCGCACCTTCGGGCTCGCCCGCGCGGAGATCCTCGCGGCCCTGGCCAACTGTCTGCTGCTGATCGGCGTCGGCGGCTATGTGCTGTACGAGGCGATCGAGCGGTTCGTCACCCCGGCCGGCACCCAGGGCGGCCTGACCATGGTGTTCGGCGCCATCGGTCTGGTCGCCAACATGGTGTCGCTGTCGCTGCTGATGCGCGGGCAGAAGGAGAGCCTGAACGTGCGCGGCGCCTTCCTGGAGGTGGCGGCGGACGCGCTCGGCTCGGTGGCGGTGATCCTGTCCGCGCTGGTCATCCTGACCACCGGCTGGACGGCCGCGGACCCGATCGCCTCCCTGGTGATCGCGCTGATGATCGTGCCCCGGACCTGGAAGCTGCTGCGCGAGACCCTGGACGTCCTCCTGGAGGCGGCGCCCAAGGGCGTCGACATGGCCAGGGTGCGGGCGCACATCCTCGCCACCGACGGCGTGGAGGACGTCCACGATCTGCACGCCTGGACGATCACCTCCGGAATGCCCGTCCTCTCCGTGCACGTGGTCGTCAGCACCGAGGTCCTCAACGCCATCGGGCACGAGAAGATGCTGCACGAGTTGCAGAGCTGTCTGGGCGACCACTTCGACGTGGAGCACTGCACCTTCCAGCTGGAGCCCGTCGGGCACGCCGAGCACGAGGCGCGCCTTTGCCACTGAGGCGGCCGAAAGCACCCCGGTGCACCAATGCGCCGCGGAAGGCAGCCCTCCGCCCCCTGCCGGCGTCCCCTCGTCCACAGCCCCCTTACGGGCGACGGTTCCCGGCCGGACGCCACGGGCACGATCACCTGCGGGTCCGGGTCCGTCCCGGGCCGGCTCCGGCCGCTCCCGGCGCCGCCGGGGGACATGCGGGCGGGGACCGGAAGTGCCGGGAGTGCCGGATTCGTGCGGCAGACTTGGGGCGCGAAGACCGAGTGAAGGATGGGTATGCCGATCACACCTGCCACCGCGACGAACAGCCCGTCGAACGGCACCGCCGAGCCGATCCTGCTGGAACTGGTCGACGAGGACGGCGTGACGATCGGTACCGCGGAGAAGCTCGCCGCCCACCAGCCGCCGGGGCAGCTGCACCGGGCGTTCTCGGTGTTCCTGTTCGACGAGCGCGGACGGCTGCTGCTCCAGCGGCGGGCGCTGGGCAAGTACCACTCCCCCGGCGTGTGGTCCAACACCTGCTGCGGTCATCCCTACCCCGGTGAGGCACCGTTCGCCGCGGCGGCCCGGCGGACCTTCGAGGAGCTGGGGGTGTCGCCCTCGCTGCTCGCCGAGGCCGGCACGGTCCGTTACAACCACCCCGACCCGACCTCGGGTCTGGTGGAGCAGGAGTACAACCACCTCTTCATCGGCATGGTGCAGTCGCCGCTGCGGCCGGACCCGAAGGAGGTGGCGTCCACGGCCTTCGCGACGCCGGCCGAGCTGGCGGAGCGGCACGCCGAGGACACGTTCTCGGCCTGGTTCATGACGGTCCTGGACGCGGCCCGGCCGGCTGTCCGGGAACTGACCGGACCGTCGGCCGGCTGGTGACCGGCTAGAGGATCCGTGTGGGCTTGAGCGGCAGGGCGGCCCAGATCACCTTGCCGCCGGTCGCGATGTGATCGACCTCGCACGCCCCGCCGGCCTCACGAGCGATCTCACGGACCAGGAGCAGTCCGCGGCCACCGGTGCGTGCGTGGTCGGTCTCCAGGGCGGTGGGGCGGTAGGGGTGGTTGTCCTCCACGGACACCCGGACCCACTCGGCGCCCACGGCGACCTCGACGGCGAGCGTCGGGGACAGCAGCGCCGCGTGCCGCACGACGTTGGTGACCAGCTCCGAGACGATCAGCAGCAGCCCCTGCACCACGTCGTCGGCGACCGGCACCCCTTGCCGCATCAGCAGGTCACGCACGGCGTGGCGGGCCTGCGGGACCGAGACGTCCACGGCCGGGGCAGTGAACCGCCAGACACCTTCGTACGGCAGCGGATCGCCACCCTCACGCTCGATTGTCACCACACGACGAATGGTGATACCGATCGGCTCCACACCTCGACACTGAACAGAAGTCAGCGAGTATCGAGCGATTCCGACCGTTGGCGTATGACACGGTCGATTGCGGGACCGTTTCCGTCCACCTTGTGCCGTCTCGGCGAAACTATTCGGGTTGTACGGGTTTGGCCGCCTGCTCTTCCCGCGTCCGTCCCGCCTCCTCACCGGCCAGCCGGTCGGAGACCATGCCGACGATCCGGCGCCCTCCGTAGCCGGTGGCGATCAGGCCGAGCCCGTCGAAGAGCAGGGAGAGGGAGAAGAACGTTCCGATGACGTACTGGCTGCTGCTCGGCCAGGTGGCCAGCACCAGGATGCCGAGCAGCAGGCCGAAAGCGCCCTGGACCAGTGTCCAGCCGAACTGCGGCCCGCGCACCACCAGGCTGCCGGCCAGCCGGAACAGCCCACCGGTGAGGAAGAGCAGCGCGGCGAACATGGTCAGCGCCTCGGCCGCCGCCTCCGGTGTCTTCAGGATCACCACACCGGCCGCCATGTTCAGGGCCGCGACGACCACGCCGAGCCAGAAGAAGTTGGTGTGCCGTGCCTGGACGGCGTGCAGCAGCCCGATCACACCGCCGATCAGCAGCAGCCAGCCGAACAGCAGCATCGAGGTCAGGGTGGCCACGCCCGTGTACACCAGGCCGACCAGCCCGGCGACGACCAGGATCACTCCGAGTACGGCGAGCCAGCTGAAGCCGCGGCTCAGTTTCGCGGCCTCCCCCTGGGGCTTCACTGTCCTGGCCATGGTGCCTCCTGGCTGTCGTCCCCTTCTCCAGTCCCCCGCGCACGCCGGTCGTAACGCCGTGCGTGCTCCTGACGGTCAGCGCGCCGGACGGGACGGATAGCATCCGGCGCATGAGGGAGCCCGAGCTGCTGCACAGCGTCACCGAATCGGTCGCCACGGTCGTGATCCGCAACCCGGCGAAGCGCAACGCCATGACGGCCGCGATGTGGGGTTCCCTGCCGCCCCTGCTGGAAACACTGGCGGCCGACCCCGACGTACGGGTGCTGGTGCTCACAGGCGAGGGCGGCACGTTCTGCGCCGGGGCGGACATCTCCGCGCTCCGGGAGTCGCCGTCGACGGCCCAACGGCTGGCCGAGGCGGCGGAGGAGGCGCTCGCCGCCTTCCCCAAACCGACCGTGGCCGCGGTCCGCGGACACTGTGTGGGCGGTGGGGCCCAGCTGGCGGCGGCCTGCGATCTGCGGTTCGCCGAGGAGGGTGCGCGGTTCGGAGTCACACCGGCGAAGCTCGGCATCGTCTATCCGTCCTCCGCCACCCGGCGGCTGGTGTCACTGGTGGGTCCGGCGACCGCCAAGTACCTGCTGTTCTCCGGCGAGTTGATCGACAGCCTGCGGGCCTTGGGTACGGGTCTGGTGGACGAGGTGCTGCCCGAGGGGGAACTGGACAAGCGGGTCGCGGAGTTCACCCGGACGCTCGCGTCCCGCTCGCAGCTGACGCAGGCCGCCGCCAAGGAGTTCGCGAACGGCCGCACCGACCGTGACGCGCACTGGAACGAGCGGGCGCGGGAGAGCGGCGACACCGCGGAGGGCGTCGCCGCGTTCCTGGAGCGCCGGAAGCCGCACTTCACCTGGAACGTGTCTACGTCAGGATGAACCGGCTCCGCGCCCGGAACTCCTCCACGAGGTGCGCGGGCGCCTTCTGAGGGGAGCCGGCGTCGTAGGGCGGCTGCGGGTCGTACTCGGTGAGCAGCTGGACGGCCTGGGCGTGCTCGTCGCCGGCGATCCGGCCGAGCAGCGTGAGCCCCATGTCGATGCCCGAGGAGACTCCGGCCGCGGTGACGTACTTGCCGTCGCTCACCACGCGCTCCCCGGTCGGCTCGGCGCCGAACCGCTTCAGTTGGTCGAGAGCCAGCCAGTGGGAGGTGGCCCGGCGGCCCCGAAGCAGCCCGGCCGCGCCCAGCAGCAGGGAACCGGTGCACACGGACGTCGTCCAGGCGCTGGACCTGTCGGCGGTACGCAGCCAGTCCAGCAGGGTCTCGTTCTCCATCTGGGGGGACTGTCCGGGACCACCGGGAACCACGACAATGTCCGGGCGGGGCACCTCGGCCAGGCTCCTGTCGGCGGTGACCGCGAGCGACCCGGACTCGTTGCGCACGGGCCCGGTCCGCTCGGCGACGAAGACGGTCTCCGCGTCGGGGAGCCGGCCGAGCGTCTCGTACGGGCCCACCGCGTCCAGAGCGGTGAAGCGGTCGAAGAGGACGATGGCGATCTGCATCGGGGACCTTTCAGATGGGTGAGGGAGCGGGCCGGAAGCGGCGGCGGTACTCCGCGGGGGATGCTCCGAGGGTCCGGACGAAGGCGCGCCGCATGGCCTCGGGAGTGCCGTAACCACTGGCCCGTGAGACCTCCTCGACACCGTCGCCGGTGTCCTCCAGCAGCCGCCGGGCGTGTTCGAGCCGTACCCGGTCGACGTAGCGGCCCGGCGTCGTGCCGGTCTCGAGGCGGAAGGCGCGGGCGAAGTGACGGGGTGAGAGGGCGGCGCGGGCCGCGAGCGCCCCGACGGTCAGATCGGCGCCGGGGTGCTCACTGATCCACCTCTGGACCTCGCGCAGCGGCTCGCGCCGCGCGGTCTGAGCGGCGAGCTGCACACTGAACTGGGCCTGGTTGCCGGGCCGGCGCAGAAACACCACCAGATGCCGGGCGACGGTGAGGGCGGCCTCCCGGCCGATGTCCTCCTCGACCAGGGCGAGCGCGAGGTCGATGCCCGAGGTGACGCCGGCGGACGTGGCGACGTGGCCGTCACGGATGTAGATGGGATCGGGGTCGACCTCGACGGCCGGGTGGTCCCGGGCGAGCCGATCGCCGTAGGCCCAGTGGGTGGTGGCGCGGCGGCCGTCCAACAGGCCGGCTGCGGCGAGCAGGGCGGCTCCCGTGCAGACGGAGACCAGCCGCTCGGCACGCGGTCCGTGCCGGCGCAGCCAGTCGGTCAGCCGCGGGTCGGACCGGCGGGTGCCCTGCCCGCCTGGCACGAGCAGGGTGTGCGGCTCCGGCGCGTCGTCCAGCGCCCGGTCCGGTACGACGGTCAGACCGCTGGTCGTCCGCACGGGAGCGCCGTCGAAGGAGGCGGTGCACAGCCGGTATGTCCCGGGGGTGTGCTTCTCGGCACCCGCGAAGACCTCCACGGGTCCGGTGACATCGAGGCTCTGCACCTCGTCGAAGAGGACGACGAGAACGGTTCGCTGCGCCATGCGGTCGATTCTTGGCGCTGCTGGTGATGGCCGCAATGACGAGCTCCCCACCTTTCCTGCCATGCATGTTGAAGCGTTGACGAGGTACCCGCAGTACGTCCGGCCGGACAGGCCGGGGAACGAAAGGGGAGAGACGTGTTCCGTGCCATCGCAGACGTTCTGCGCCAGATCGGCGGCGCCGTCGCCACCGTGGTGACACTGCCGTTCCGGGCCCTCGCCCGGCTCTTCGGCGGGGCCTCGTCCACCACCCGTGGCCGTCGCGTCTGACGCCGCCCGTGCCGTCTCCCGGCGCGTCGGCGCCCTGATCCCCGATTGTCGGCGTCACCTGCCACAATTGCCGCGCAACCTCAGTGGAGAAGGCGGTACGGGAACGTGACGACACCCCTCGCAGGGTCCATCGAAGGCAGGATCGCCGAGGAGCTCGGCGTACGGGAGCGGCAGGTCAGAGCCGCCGTCGAACTGCTCGACGGCGGTTCGACGGTGCCCTTCATCGCCCGCTACCGCAAGGAAGCGACCGAGATGCTCGACGACGCGCAGCTGCGCACGCTTGAGGAGCGGCTGCGCTATCTGCGGGAGCTGGAGGAGCGCCGTGCGGCGATCCTGGAGTCGGTGCGCGAGCAGGGCAAGCTGACCGACGAGCTCCAGGCCCGGATCCGGGGCGCGGAGACCAAGGCGCGCCTGGAGGACATCTACCTGCCGTACAAGCCCAAGCGGCGCACCAAGGCACAGATCGCGCGCGAGGCGGGGCTCGAGCCGCTGGCGGAGGGGCTGCTCCGTGACCCGGGGGTCGAGCCCCTCGCCGCGGCCGCCGCCTTCGTGGACGCCGGCAAGGGCGTCGCCGATCCGCAGGCGGCGCTGGACGGCGCCCGGGCGATCCTCACCGAGCGGTTCTCGGAGGACGCCGACCTGATCGGCGAGCTGCGCGAGCGGATGTGGGTACGCGGGCGGCTGGCCGCGAAGGTGCGCGAGGGCAAGGAGGAGGCGGGCGCGAAGTTCTCCGACTACTTCGACTTCGCCCAGCCGTTCACCGAGCTGCCCTCGCACCGGATCCTGGCCATGCTGCGCGGCGAGAAGGAGGAGGTCCTCGACCTCGTCCTGGAGCCGGAGGAGCCCGCGGACGGGCCGTCGTCGTACGAGGGGATCGTCGCGAACCGGTTCCGGATCGCCGACCGCGGGCGTCCCGGTGACAAGTGGCTGGGCGACACGGTCCGCTGGGCCTGGCGCACCCGCATCCTGGTCCACCTCGGCATCGACCTGAGGCTGCGGCTGCGCACCGCCGCCGAGGACGAGGCGGTGCGGGTCTTCGCGGCCAACCTGCGCGACCTGCTCCTCGCCGCCCCGGCGGGCACGCGCGCGACGCTGGGCCTCGACCCCGGCTTCCGTACGGGTGTGAAGGTCGCCGTGGTCGACGCGACCGGCAAGGTCGTGGCCACGGACGTGGTCCATCCGCATGTCCCGGCGAACCGGTGGGACGAGGCCGTCGCCAAGCTGGCCCGGCTGGCGAAGGAGCACGCGGTCGAGCTGGTCGCGATCGGCAACGGCACGGCGTCCCGTGAGACGGACAAGCTCGCCGGTGAACTCATCGCCAGGCACCCCGAGCTGAAGCTGACGAAGGTGATGGTGTCCGAGGCGGGCGCCTCCGTGTACTCGGCCTCCGCCTTCGCCTCGCAGGAGCTTCCGGACATGGACGTGTCGCTGCGCGGCGCGGTGTCGATCGCGCGCCGGCTCCAGGACCCGCTGGCCGAGCTGGTGAAGATCGACCCGAAGTCGATCGGCGTCGGCCAGTACCAGCACGACCTGTCCGAGGTGAAGCTGTCGCGTTCGCTGGACGCGGTGGTGGAGGACTGTGTGAACGGCGTGGGGGTGGACGTCAACACCGCGTCGGCGCCGCTGCTGGCCCGGGTCTCCGGCATCACCTCCGGACTCGCCGAGAACATCGTGGCGCACCGGGACTCCAACGGGCCGTTCCGTTCGCGCGGTGAACTGAAAAAGGTGGCGCGGCTCGGCCCGAAGGCGTACGAGCAGTGCGCGGGCTTCCTGCGGATCCGCGGCGGCGACGACCCGCTGGACGCCTCCAGCGTGCACCCGGAGGCCTACCCGGTCGTGCGGCGCATGGTGAAGACGTCCGGTGCGGAGGTCGGCGCGCTGATCGGCAACACGTCGGTCCTGCGGTCGCTGAGGCCGCAGGAGTTCGTGGACGAGACGTTCGGTCTGCCGACGGTGAGCGACATCCTGAGGGAGCTGGAGAAGCCGGGGCGCGACCCGCGGCCGGCCTTCAAGACGGCCGTCTTCAAGGACGGGGTCGAGAAGATCTCCGACCTGTCCTCAGGGATGGTGCTGGAGGGTGTGGTCACGAACGTCGCCGCGTTCGGGGCGTTCGTGGACATCGGCGTCCACCAGGACGGGCTGGTGCACGTCTCCGCGATGTCGAAGACGTTCGTGAAGGATCCGCGGGACATGGTGAAGCCGGGGGACATCGTCAAGGTGAAGGTGCTTGATGTGGACATCCCACGGAAGCGGATCTCACTGACGCTGCGGCTGGACGACGAGGCGGCGCCCCAGGGCCAGGCGCCCGGCGGTGAGCGCCGGCAGCGCGGCGGGCGTCCGCCGCAGCAGCGCCAGGGCCGCGGGGGCGGGGGCGGTGGGGGTTCGCGTCAGGCGTCCGCGCCGGCGAACAGCGCGATGGCCGACGCCCTGCGCCGGGCCGGGCTCGCCGACCCGAAGAGCGGCAGGCGCTGAGTTTTCCTCCCGGGCCCGTCTCCCGCCGTGGCGGCGGAGACGGGCCCATGTTCCCCGGCGACGTGACCCGGCCCGCCCGCACCGCCTGGACCACGCCCGGTTCGTCCTGCGTCTTCCGCTGTGTGGGCTCCGCGGCGTGGGCGGTTGTCGCTGTCGTCGACGGCGTGCCGGCCGCCGTCGAGGGCGACGCGCGCCTGGCCGATCCCGTTGCCGTAGCCGCCGATCAGGGTGCCGCATACCGCCTCACACGCTCGGTGCAAGGCGGGGCGGCCTCGCGAACGGCGTGCCGGATCCCGTGTCCCGGACGGCAGGCCGGCTGCGCCGGAGGGGCGTCAGCGTTCGGTCACCTTGCCGTCGGCGACCTCCAGGCGACGGGTCACGTGGACCGCGTCGAGCATGCGGCGGTCGTGGGTGATCAGCAGGAGGGTGCCCTCGTAGGTGTTCAGGGCCGACTCGAGCTGTTCGATGGCCGGCAGGTCCAGGTGGTTGGTCGGCTCGTCGAGGACGAGGAGGTTGACGCCTCTGCCCTGGAGGAGGGCCAGGGCAGCCCGGGTGCGTTCGCCCGGGGAAAGGGTGGCCGCGGGCCGTCTGACGTGGTCCGCCTTGAGGCCGAACTTGGCCAGCAGCGTGCGGATGTCGGCCGGTTCCAGGTCCGGTGCCGCCGGGCGGAACGCGTCGAGCAGGGGCTCCGGGCCGTGGAAGAGCGCGCGGGCCTGGTCGACCTCGCCGAGCAGGACGCCCGAGCCCAGGGCGGCGTGCCCGGCGCTTAGCGGCACCCGGCCCAGCAGGGCGCCGAGCAGGGTGGACTTGCCCGCGCCGTTCGCCCCCGTGACGGCCACCCGGTCGGCCCAGTCGATCTGCAGGGAGACCGGACCGAGGGTGAAGCCCCCACGGCGTACCTCGGCGTCCCGGAGGGTGGCGACGACCGCGCCCGAACGGGCGGCCGACGCGATCTCCATGCGCAGGTCCCACTCCTTGCGCGGCTCGTCCACCACGTCCAGGCGCTCGATCATGCGCTGTGTCTGACGTGCCTTGGCGGCCTGCTTCTCGCTGGCCTCACTGCGGAACTTGCGGCCGATCTTGTCGTTGTCGTTGCCGGCCTTCCGGCGGGCGTTCTTGACGCCCTTGTCCATCCAGGCGCGCTGCGTCTGCGCCCGGTCCTGGAGCGCGGCCCGCTTGTCGGCGTACTCCTCGTACTCGTCCCGGGCGTGCCGGCGGGCCACCTCCCGCTCGTCCAGATAGGCCTCGTAGCCACCGCCGTAGAGGTTGATCTGCCGCTGCGCGAGGTCGAGTTCGAGGACCTTGGTGACGGTGCGGGTGAGGAACTCGCGGTCGTGGCTGACGACGACCGTACCGGCGCGCAGCCCGTTCACGAAGCGTTCGAGGCGCTCCAGGCCGTCCAGGTCGAGGTCGTTGGTCGGCTCGTCGAGGAGGAAGACGTCGTAGCGGGAGAGGAGCAGGGAGGCGAGGCCCGCGCGGGCCGCCTGGCCGCCGGACAGCGCGGTCATCGGCTGGTCCAGGCCGACGGTGAGACCGAGGGAGGCGGCGGCCTCCTCGGCGCGCTCGTCGAGGTCGGCGCCGCCCAGGGACAGCCAGCGCTCCAGACCGGTGGCGTAGGCGTCGTCCGCGCCCGGCGCGCCGTCGACCAGTGCCTGGGTGGCCTCGTCCATCGCACGCTGGGCCTCGGCGACACCGGTACGGCGGGCCAGGAACTCCCGCACGGTCTCGCCGGGCCGGCGCTCCGGCTCCTGCGGGAGGTCTCCGACGGTCGCGGTCGGCGGGGAGAGGCGCAGCTCGCCCTGTTCCGGTGCGGCGAGTCCGGCGAGCAGACGCAGCAGCGTGGACTTGCCCGCGCCGTTGGCGCCGACCAGGCCGATCACGTCGCCGGGGGCGACGACCAGGTCGAGACCGGTGAACAGGGAGCGGTCGCCGTGCCCGGCGGCGAGGTTCTTGGCGACGAGAGTGGCAGTCATCAGACCGCCGATCCTAATGGCCGCGTGCGCGGGGACGGGCCGGGGTCCTCACCTCTCCACGGCCGTCGCCGGCACGGTCCCTCCGGTGCGCGCCACGACGTACGCCTCGCCCTTCACCGCCTTGGCGTCCAGCGGGACGCGCGCGGGAGAGGCGGTCGACCCGGTGGGCGGTGAGCCGCACCCGGCAGGACGAGGTGACCTCGAGCTCCGCGGCGTCGGGGAGGGCGGCGGTGAGATCCGTCAGGCGGCGCCGCTCGGGCGGGCTGCCGTCCGGGGCCTGCTCGGTCCGGGCCACGAGCGGCGCGACGATCGGCGCGAGGCCGTCGACGCAGGGCACGTCGACGCCGGCGGTGGTGAAGGCGCGGCGGGCGGGATGTCGGAGACGAGCGGGGAGACGGCGTCCAGGCCGGAGAGGCGGAGGAGCAGCGGGCGTCCGCCGACGACGAAGGCGACGAAGACCCGGTGGAAGGTCGTGTACTCGGCGGACATGCCGTGAGCATTCCCCCCGCGGGGCGGACCCGAGCACAGGATGACGCATTCCGCTAACGTCCGGCCGATGGATACCGAACTGGACGGCGATGTCCTGGTGATCGGCGGTGGTGTCATCGGCCTGACCACGGCCGTGGTCCTCGCCGAGCGCGGTGTACGGGTACGGCTGTGGGCACGGGACCCGGTGGAGCGGACCACCTCGGCTGTCGCGGGAGCGTTGTGGTGGCCGTACCGGATCGAGCCGGTGGTGTCGGCGCGCGCGTGGGCGCTGCGGTCGCTGGAGGTGTACGGGGAACTGGCGGAGCGGCCGGACACCACCGGCGTACGGATGGTCGAAGGGGTACTGGGCGAGACCCCGCTGGACGAGGTCGGCGCGTGGGCCGCCGCGCGGCTGCCGGGGCTGCGTCCGGCTACGGCCGCGGAGTATCCCGCCGGGTCGGGGGTGCGGGCCCGGCTGCCGCTCATCGACATGTCGGCTCATCTGCCGTATCTGCGGGAGCGGTTGCTGGCGGCGGGGGGTGTGGTCGAAGAGCGCACGGTCGCGGACCTGGGGGCGGCGGACGCGCCGGTCGTGGTCAACTGCACCGGGCTGGCGGCTCGGGAGCTGGTGCCGGATCCGTCGGTGCGGCCGGTACGGGGGCAGCTGGTCGTCGTGGAAAATCCGGGGATCCGTACCTGGATGGTCTCCACGGGGGCGGATGGTGCGATGGCGTACTTCTTCCCGCAGCCGGGGCGGCTGGTGCTGGGCGGTACTGCGGAGAAGGACGTCTGGTCCGCGGAGCCGGACCCGTTGGTGGCCGAGGCGATCGTGCGGCGGTGTGCGGCACTGCGCCCGGAGATCGCCGGTGCCCGCGTGCTGGAGCACCGGGTGGGACTGCGTCCCGCCCGTGACGCCGTCCGCCTGGAACGCGTCGCACTTCCCGGCGGCCGGTTCCTGGTCCACAACTACGGCCACGGCGGCGCGGGCGTCACCGTGGCCTGGGGCTGCGCGGAGCAGGCGGCGGTGCTGGCCGCCGGGTGAAGGGTCCACCCGGCGGGTGCGGCCGTGGCGCACACGGCCGCGGTGGCACGGTACCCCTGCGGGTCACGGGAACGGACAGCGGCTCCGGCGGCCCGCGGTCCGGACCACCCGGCCCCGCCCCGGCGGAGACATCTGGGGTCACCGGGCCAGGCCTGCGCGGAACCGGCGGGCACCTACGTCCCTGGTGTGCCCGCCCCGCCCCGGGCATCCGGCCGCGCGCCCCGTCAACATCACGCCCCGTCAACATCACGCCCCGTCACGTCACGCCCCGTCAGCCCGCGCCATGAGCCGGCCAACGGGGCGGTTCGGCCGCGCCCCGGGCCGGCTGCCGGGATCTTGTCAGTGCTTGCCGATGGGGTCGCCCTCCACGTCCGGGCCCCGGCCCGGGCCGACCCGCAGTTCGAATTCGCCGTCGTACTTCTTGTGGCCCTCGATGACCGCGAGATGCACCGCCTCCGAGCCCATCTCGCCCCGCACGATGAGCGGGTCGCGGCGCAGGTCACGCATGAGCGCCACACACATGAGGATCATTACGACGACGAACGGGGCCGCCGCGAGGATCGTGAGGTTCTGCAGTCCGGTCAGCGCGTCTCCCTGGCCGCTGCCGACCATCAGCATGATCGCCGCCACGGCGCCGGTGACCACGCCCCAGAACACCACCACCCAGCGGCTGGGTTCGAGCGCTCCCTTCTGCGACAGGGTCCCCATCACGACGGAGGCCGCGTCGGCCCCCGAGACGAAGAAGATGCCGACGAGGACCATCACCAGCAGGCTGGTGGCGGTGGCGAGGGGGTACTCCTGCAGTACGGCGAAGAGCCGGCCCTCGGGGGTCGTCTCGTCGCCGAGCCGGTTCTGTTCCTGGAGCCTCATCGCCGAGCCGCCGAAGACCGCGAACCAGACCAGGCTGACCGTGCTGGGAACGAGGATGACGCCGCCGATGAACTGGCGGATGGTCCGGCCCCGGCTGATGCGGGCGATGAACATGCCGACGAAGGGCGTCCAGGAGATCCACCACGCCCAGTAGAAGACCGTCCAGCTGCCCAGCCAGTCGGCGACGCCCTCGCCTCCGCTGATCTCCGTGCGGCCGGCCAGGTCGGGCAGGTCGCCGAGGTAGGCGAAGAGCGAGGTCGGCAGCAGGTCGAGGATGAGAATGGTCGGACCCGCGACGAACACGAACAGGGCGAGGACCAGCGCCAGCACCATGTTGGTGTTGGACAGCCACTGGATGCCCTTCTCCACGCCGGAGACCGCCGAGGCCACGAACGCCACGGTCAGCACCGCGATGATGCCGACCAGCAACCCGGTGCTGACCTTGTCCATCCAGTCGAGCTTCTCCACACCGGAGCCGATCTGCAGCGCGCCGAGGCCGAGCGAGGCCGCGGAGCCGAAGACCGTCGCGATGATGGCGAGCATGTCGATGACCCGGCCACCGACGCCGCCCGCGTTCTTCTCACCGATGAGCGGGGTGAACACGGCACTGATGGTCTGGCGGCGGCGCCGGCGGAAGGTGCTGTAGGCGATGGCGAGGCCGACCACCGCGTAGATGGCCCACGGGTGGAGCGTCCAGTGGAACAGAGTGGTGGCCATGGCCGTCTCCATGCGGTCGCCGGA
Organism: Streptomyces sp. NPDC031365; assembly: GCF_055569765.1. Taxonomy (NCBI): domain Bacteria; kingdom Bacillati; phylum Actinomycetota; class Actinomycetes; order Kitasatosporales; family Streptomycetaceae; genus Streptomyces; species Streptomyces sp. NPDC031365. The sequence continues at coordinate 16,884 of NZ_JBVIIM010000030.1, forward strand.
GTCGGCCGGGCTGGTGCCCGGCGGGGGCGTCGTGTAGTGGGCCAGCGGTTCGCTCACGCCCCAGAACATCAGGCCGATGCCCATGCCCGCGCTGAACATCATGGCGATCCAGGACACGGTGCGGAACTCCGGTTCCTCGCCCTCGGCACCGAGGTGGATCCGGCCGTAACGGCTGGCCGCGAGCCAGAGGGCGAAGATCACGAAGCCGGAGGCGGCCAGCATGAATCCCCAGCCGCCGTTGTGCATCAGCCCGCCGAGCATGCTGCTGGAGACGTCCTCGAGCGCGTCCGTCCCGATGGCGCCCCAGAGCACGAACGCGAGGGTGAGCACGGCGGTGACGCCGAACACCACCCGGTCGGTGCGTGGGTGCGCCCGGCCGCGCAGGCCCGCCTCGGAGCCCGGCAGCGGGCCTGCCGTAGGGTCCTTGTCGCTGTGCTGGTCCTGCGTCACAGGCGGCACCTTTCATCCGAGCCGGGGGTGAAGAACACTCCACCCGATAGGCCCTTACCACCTTTGGCGCAAAACTCACCTCTTCAGCAGAACGTGTCGGCCTTCCCCTCCACCAAGTGGTAGGTGGCCCGACCGTCCAGGAGCAGCGGCACGAGGGCGCGCAGCGACTGCCGCAGCGGTACGAGAACGCCGTCGCCGTCCGGTCGGACGCGGACTCCGTGCAGGGCCAGTTCGTCCCCCACGTCCGCGTACTGACCGGCCGTGAGCCGGTACCCGCACGGCGGGTCGGCGATCACCTCGGACGGCTCGGGCGGATCGTTGTCGGCGCCGCCCAGGTGGACGGGGCCGGTGTCGGCGTACCCGGCGGCGCGGGCCCGGGCCGTGGCCGCCTCGACCTCGCCGCGGCGTTCCCCGGCGAAGCGGACCAGACCCTCCAGCGCGGCGAGCTGGGAGTCCACCCTGCGCCGGTTGTTGAGCGCCTCGTCGGCCCGCTCGGCTTCGGTGAGCGGGTCGACGCGGCTCTCGATGAGCAGGCCGACGCCGTGCTTGATTCCGGACATGTTGCGCAGGATGCGTTCCTGCCCGTCGCCGGCGGTCTGGCGGATCGGGTCACCGGTGACGGGATCGGTCCAGATGCCGTAGGTGCCGGCCGAGTATCCGGCGGCCGCGGCGGCGGGGCGCACGTAGTCGCCGGACAGTGCCTGGGCGGCGCCGTGGACCGCGGAATGCGTGTTGAGGTTGCGCGGCCACAGGTCGAACAGGTCCTTGTCGTAGTACGGGGGTGTGGCGCCGTACTCGTGCAGGTCGTAGATCATGTCGGGGCGCCGGTCGCGGATGACGGCGGCCAGGGCGCGGCCCTCCGCCGTCTTCAGGGCGAGGTGGTCGCGGTTGATGTCGACGCCGTCGCTGTTGCCGCGGGTGTCGGCGGCCCGGCCGTCTGGGTTGGCGGTGGGGACGACGAGCAGTGTGGTGCGTTCCAGGAAGCGGCGGGTCCCCCGGTTCTTCGCGAAGGCCAGGTCGCGGATCGTGCTGAGGCACGCCTCGCGGCCGGAGGGTTCGTCGCCGTGCTGGCTGCACACGAGCAGCACCGTGTGAGGGGTCCGGCCGGTGCCGACGCGGACGAGCCGGAGCGGGCGGTCCTGCTCCGTCGTCCCGATCCGGCTGACGGAGACTCGGCTGCTCGCTCGGTCGACGGCTGCGAGGAACCGCTGTTCCCCGGGCTGGCTGGTCCAGCGGGCGCCGTCGCTCTGCTCGAAGCCGGTGCGTGGCGGGGAGTCGGCGGCTTCGGTGGCCGGGGCGGTGACGAGGGAGGCGCCGAGGGTGGCGGCGAGAAGCATCAGGGCGTGCTTCACCGGCCCTCCTCCCCCGGGATGCGGTGCGCGGTGGCACCGGATCGAACGCCGTCCAGGACGGCGTCCGGTACGGCGTCCGGGGCGGTGGTGGGCGCGCCGGCCGTGGCGCGGGCGAACGCGGCCGTTCCGCCGACGAACGGGACCCGGGCGGAGGTGCGTGCCAGGTCGAGGGTGAGGGACGGGATGTCGGCAGGAGGGTCGATCAGGCCGCGGTCGGTGCCGGCGACGATCAGCGCGAGTCGGTGCCCCTGGGGGACGACGTGGTCGGTGGCCGCCAGGTCGAGGGTGAGCGTGTACCGCTCGCCGGGGGTGAGCGGCTCGCCCCTGCCGGTGCCGGCGTGGTTGCCGAGGTCGGCCCAGCCCCGGCTGACGACGGTGTGCTCGACGTCGGCGGTGGTGGCGCGGGTCTCCTTGAAGCAGGAGCTGTCACCCTCGGTGCCGGGGCCCCAGCAGGTGCGTTCGGGAAGGGTGGTGATGCCTTCTCCGGTGCCGGCGTAGTCGCGGATGGTGTCGGGGCCGAGGTCCACGAGGACGGCGGAGAGGTGGGCCGTCCGGGTGCTGGAGGTGGCGGTGACGGTGACCTCGGAGGCGCCGGACAGACGCAGGGCGCGGGTGAGCGGGCCGGTGACGAAGCCCGTCTTGTCCGGAGTCGATGTGTCGACACGGGCGGCCCAGTCGGTTTCGCTCAGCCGCGGGTCGTCGGTGAAGGTCTCGGTGCCCTTGCCCCGGCGCAGGCCCAGTGTGCCGACGCCGGCCGCGTCACCCTTGGCGGGGCGCAGGGTCGTGGTGTGGGTGCCGCGCGGCGGCCAGGTCGCCGAGGTGGCCCACTGGTCGGGCGCGCGTTCGATGTCGGCCATGGGTTCGCGGTCGATGCCGTTGTCGTAGCCGAGGAGTTCGTGGTCGAACCAGCGGTGCAGGGTGTGGACCCATGTGGCGCGGCGGAAGTCGAAGGGGTCGACATGGCCGGTCTGGGAGAGCCAGATCTTGCGGTCGACGCCATTCTTCGCGAGAGCGTCCCACCAGGGGCCGACATGCTGCATCCGCACGTTGAGGTCCTGCATGCCGTGCACCAGGAAGACGCTGGCCTTCACCTTCTTCGCGGCACGCACGTAGTCGCGTTCGGTCCACAGCGGGGTCCAATCGCCGGTGCGCGGGGCGCCCTCGACGAGTTGGCGCTGGACGGCGCCGCAGGCGGCGCGGGCCTCGGGACTCTCGACGTACTGGGACAGCCAGTCGGGGCCGGAGTCGTAGAGCGGGGCGCCCTGGGAGAAGTAGTAGTCGTACCAGGAGGAGATGGCGGCGATCGGGACGATGGTCTCCAGGCCCTCGACTCCCGTGGCGGCGACACCGTTGGCTATGGTGCCGTCCCAGCTCTTGCCGATCATGCCGGTGCGGCCGTTGGTCCAGTCGGCCTCGGCCCGGTCGGTGCCGGTGCGGCTGGTGTACGCCCTGCCCCGGCCGTTCAGCCAGTCGACGACGGCCTTCGCTGACTGGATGTCGGAGCGGCCTCCCACGTCCACGCAGCCGTCGGAGCGGTTGGTTCCGGCCAGGTCGACACCGACGACGGCGTAGCCGCGCGGCACGAAGTAGTTGTCGTAGAACAGCGGCATCTGTACGACGTCGCCGTTCGCGTCGTAGGTCTTCTTCTGGCTCTCGTTGCCGCGCCCGCAGCACGAGTAGTACGGGCTGGCGTCCATGATGACGGGTATCTTCCGGCCCCGCCGGTCGGGTTCGCTGGGGCGGACAATGTCGACGGCGACCCGGTCGGTCTCGCCGTCACGGTCCTCGTCGAGGCCGGTGTCCACCCAGACCGCCTCACGGATGGCGTTGTCGAAGGAGTGGACGGGCCGGCTCTCGCGCGGCGCGGCCTGTGCCGCGGCGGGGGTGAGCAGTGCGGCCGTCAGGGCGGCGGTGGCCGCCGTCGCGAGCGTTCTCCAGGCCGTGAAGCGCGTGCGTTTCACCATGCGCGGGACGGTACATCGGTGAACTCGGGTGCAGAAGAGGGCCGTTGACGCCTCATGAGGCCATTGGTGGCTGAAATCGTGCCTGGTGGGACGCTCCGGTGCGCGCGGCAGCGGTGTCGGATCCGCTCAGTCGCCGTGGTCGTACACCGTCACCGGTATGCCGTGCCGCACCAGCCGCTCGGTGATCAGCGGCTCGACGCGGGAGCACGTGCCGCCCGCCGGTCCGCAGCCGATGCGGGGCATGTGGACCGAGGCACCGAGGTCCCTCGCGTGGCCGGCGAGGCGGGTGAGGGCGGCATCGATGGCCTCATGGCGGACGGGGACGCCCTCCGACGGAGCGGTGGCGTCACCCCGGACGTATGTGATCCCCGACATGACGCCACCATAGGCGTTGCCACTGACCGTGCCGTGCCCCTGGGCGCGGGTGTCACAGCAGTGGTGGGACAGCGATACTGCTGCACATGACGACCGAGACCGAGGCCCTGACGATCGACGAACTGGCGGCCCGGGCCGGGGTCACCGTGCGCACGGTCCGCTTCTACGGGACCAAGGGGCTGCTGCCGCCACCGGTGATCGGTCCCCGGCGGGTCGGCCGTTACGGGCGGGAGCACCTGGCCCGGCTGGAGCTCATCGAGGAACTGCAGAGCCGGGGCATGACGCTGGCGGCGATCGAACGGTATCTGGGGCAGCTGCCGCCGGACCTGAGCGCGCGGGACCTGGCCATCCAGCGGGCGGTGGTGGCGTCCTGGGCTCCCAACACGGTGGAGACGGTGTCACGCGGGGAACTGGAGCGCCGTGCGGGCCGCGCGCTGGGCGAGGAGGACCTGCGGCGGCTGGCGGCGATGGACGTCGTCGAGCGGCAGGGCGAGGCCCCGGGCGGTGAGTCCTTCCGGGCCGACACGGGGCTGCTGCGGCTCGGCGTCGAACTGCTGGACGTACCTCTGTCGCACGAGACGATCCTCGCCGCCCGCGCGGCGCTCACCGAGCACTCCCGCACGGCCGCCCACGCGTTGTCGCGGCTGCTGCGCGACGCGGTGGCGGACAAGGACGCGCGGGATGTGCGGTCCCTGTCCGCCCGGATGCAGCCGCTCGTGGTGCAGGCGCTGCTCACCACCTTCCAGCGGTCGCTGAAGGAGGAGCTGCGGGAGTGGCTCGACGAGGAGGGTGAACCCGGGGACGGCGTCAGCGCGCGTCCTTGAACACCTCTCCCTTCTCCGCCTTCTCCACCAGCAGGGCGGGCGGGGCGAAGCGCTCGCCGTAGCGCTCGGCGAGTTCACGGGCGCGGGCCACGAATCCGGGCAGGCCGCCGTCGTAGCCGTTGATGTACTGCAGGACGCCGCCGGTCCAGCCCGGGAAGCCGATGCCGAGGATGGAGCCGATGTTGGCGTCGGCGACGGAGGTCAGGACGCCTTCCTCCAGCAGTCGGACGGTGTCCAGTGCCTCGGAGAACAGCATGCGTTCCTGCATGTCACGGAACGGGATCTCGTGTCCGGCCCGCGTGAAGTGCTCGCGCAGCCCCGGCCACAGCGCGCCGCGCTTTCCGTCCTCGCCGTACTCGTAGAATCCGGCGCCGCCACTGCGGCCCGGGCGCTGGAACTCGTCGACCATGCGGTCGATGACCGCCTCGGCCGGGTGCGCGGTCCAGGTACCGCCGGCCTCCTCGACGGCCCGCTTCGACTCGCCCCGGATCTTGCGCGGCAGGGTGAGGGTCAGTTCGTCCATCAGGGAGAGCACCTTGGCCGGGTAGCCCGCCTGCGCCGCCGCCTGCTCGACCGACGCGGGCTCGATGCCCTCGCCGACCATGGCCACGCCCTCGTTGATGAAGTGGCCGATGACACGGGAGGTGAAGAAGCCGCGCGAGTCGTTGACGACGATCGGGGTCTTGTTGATCTGCCGGACCAGGTCGAAGGCGCGGGCCAGCGCCTCGTCACCGGTGCGCTCGCCCTTGATGATCTCGACCAGCGGCATCTTGTCGACGGGCGAGAAGAAGTGCAGTCCGATGAAGTCACCCTGTCGCTCCACGCCCTCGGCGAGGGCGGTGATGGGCAGGGTGGAGGTGTTGGAGCACAGCAGCGCGTCGGGGGCGACGACGTCCTGGATCTCCTGGAACACCTTGTGCTTGAGGGAGGTGTCCTCGAAGACGGCCTCGATGACCGCGTCGCAGCCGGCGAGGTCGGCGGCCTCGGCGGTGGGGGTGATCCGCGCGAGCAGCGCGTCGGCCTTCGCCTGGCTGGTACGGCCCTTGGCGACGGCCTTGGCGCACAGCTTCTCGGAATAGTCCTTGCCCTTGGCCGCGGATTCCGGGGAGACGTCCTTGAGGACGACGTCGATTCCCGCGCGGGCGCACGAGTAGGCGATGCCCGCGCCCATCATTCCGGCGCCGAGAACGGCGACCTTGCGGACCTTGCGGGGTTCGGTGCCCTGAGGGCGGTTGGCGCCGGAGTTGACGGCCTGGAGGTCGAAGAAGAACGCCTGGATCATGTTCTTCGACGTCTGGCCGGCGGCCAGCTCCACGAAGTAGCGGGCCTCGATGACCTGGGCCGTCTCGAAGTCCACCTGGGCGCCCTCGACGGCGGCGGCCATGATGTTCCGCGGGGCCGGGTAGGGGGCGCCGCCCGTCTGCTTGCGCAGGTTGGCCGGGAAGGCGGGCAGGTTGGCGGCGAACTTCGGGTGGGCGGGCGTACCGCCGGGGATGCGGTAGCCGGGCTTGTCCCAGGGCTGGGCGGACTCGGGGTGGGCGTCGATGTAGGCCCGTGCCCTGGCGAGCATGTCCTCGCGCGTGTCGGCGACCTCGTCGACCAGGCCGTTGTCCAGGGCGCGGCGCGGGTTGTACTGGGTGCCCTGGAGGAGCACCTTCAGCAGCGCGTCGGTGATGCCGAGCATGCGGACGGTACGGACGACACCGCCGCCTCCGGGGAGCAGGCCGAGGGTGACCTCGGGGCAGCCGATCTTCGAGCCGGGGGCGTCGAGGGCGATCCGGTGGTGGCAGGCCAGGGCGAGTTCGTACCCGCCGCCGAGGGCCGCGCCGTTGATCGCGGCGACGACCGGCTTGCCGAGGGTCTCGATGCGGCGCAGCCGGCGCTTGAGCGCCATGCCGCTGTCGAACAGCTGCTGGGCGGTCTCGGGCGTGACCCGGATCAGGTCGCGCAGGTCGCCACCGGCGAAGAAGGTCTTCTTGGCGGAGGTGATGATGACACCGCGGATGGAGTCCTTCTCGGCCTCCAGACGGTCGGTGATCACGGCGAGGGAGTCGCGGAACGCCAGGTTCATGGTGTTCGCGGACTGGCTGGGGTCGTCGATGACGAGGGTGACGACGCCGGTGCGGTCCTGTTCCCAGCGGATGGTGGTGCTCTCGGTCATGAGGAAGTCTCCGTGAGTAGGTGGCGGGTCGCCGGTGTTCAGAGGCGTTCGACGATGGTGGCGATGCCCATGCCGCCGCCCACGCACAGGGTGGCCAGCCCGTAGCGCTTGTCCTGGCGCTCGAGTTCGTCGACGAGGGTGCCGAGGATCATCGCTCCGGTCGCACCGAGGGGGTGGCCGAGCGCGATGGCGCCGCCGTTGACGTTGACCTTGTCCAGCGACAGGCCCATGTCCTTCACGAAGCGCAGGACGACCGCCGCGAACGCCTCGTTGATCTCGACCAGGTCGATGTCGTCGATGGTCAGCCCGGCCTTGGCGAGGGCCTTGCGGGTGGCCGGGGCGGGGCCGGTGAGCATGATGGTGGGCTCGGAGCCGGAGACGGCCGCGGAGACGATCCGCGCGCGAGGGGTGAGTCCGCCCCGCTCGCCGGCTTCCTTGGAGCCGATGGCGACGAGGGCGGCGCCGTCGACGATGCCGGAGGAGTTGCCCGCGTGGTGGACGTGGTCGATCTTCTCGACCCAGTGGTACTTCTGCAGCGCGACGGCGTCGAAGCCACCCAGTTCGCCGATGTCCGCGAAGGACGGCTTCAGCTTGCCCAGCGAGTCGGCGGTGGTGCCGGGGCGCAGGTGCTCGTCGTGGTCGAGGACGACGAGGCCGCTGCGGTCCTTCACCGGGACCACGGACCGCTCGAAACGGTTCTCCTTCCAAGCGGTGGCCGCGCGCTCCTGCGAGAGGGCCGCGTACTCGTCGACGTCGCGCCGGGAGAAGCCCTCAATGGTGGCGATGAGGTCGGCGCCGATGCCCTGCGGGACGAAGTTGACGGCGAGGTTGGTCATCGGGTCGTTGAACCAGGCGCCGCCGTCGGAGGCCATGGGGACGCGGGACATGGACTCCACTCCGCCGGCGAGGACGAGGTCCTCCCAGCCGGAGCGGACCTTGGCCGCGGCCAGGTTGACGGCTTCCAGACCGGAGGCACAGAAGCGGTTCTCCTGAAGGCCGGCCACGGTGTCGGGCAGTCCGGCCGCGATGGCGGCGATACGGGCGATGTCGGAGCCCTGGTCACCGACGGGGCCGACGACGCCGAGGACGATGTCGTCGACGGCGGCCGGGTCGAGGCCGGGGAAGCGGTCGCGGATCTCGTGGATGAGCCCGACGACCAGGTCGATGGGCTTGGTCCCGTGCAGGGCGCCACCGGCCTTGCCGCGCCCGCGCGGGGTGCGGATCGCGTCGTACACGTACGCTTCGGTGCTCACGAGGAGGCCTTTCACTGAGGGTTCGAGGGCTTGGAGGAGTGCGAGGGGGCGGGGGCCGCCAGTCGGGGTACGTCCCAGTCGCGGGCCACGTCGTCGGTGTCGGCGCCCGGCAGGGCGGGCCCGGTACGGATGCCCGTCGGGGTCGCGGAGAACCGCGGGGCCGGTGCGGGCTGGGTGATGCCGCCCTGGTCGGTGAAGGTGCCGCGGGCGGCGAGATGCGGGTGGTGCGGGGCCTCGCCGAGGGACAGCACGGGTGCCACGCACGCGTCGGAGTCCTCGAAGACGGCCGTCCACTCGTCACGGGTGCGGGCCCCGAAGCGGGCGGCGACACGCTCGCGCAGTTCGGGCCAGCGGGTGACGTCGGCGTGGGCCCCGGTCAGGCCGTCGAGGCCGAGCAGGCGCAGGAACTCGGCGTAGAACCGCGGCTCCAGGGCTCCGACCGCCATGTACCCGCCGTCGGCGGTCCCGAAGGTGCCGTAGTAGGGGCAGCCGCCGTCGAGGAGGTTGGCACCGCGCCGGTCCTGCCAGACGCCGGCGGCGAGCATGCCGTGGATCATCGCGGAGAGATGGGCGGTGCCGTCCACGATGGCGGCGTCGACGACCTGGCCGGCGCCGGTCGCGCGCGCGTGGTGCAGGGCGGCCAGGACGCCGACGACGAGGTAGAGGGAGCCGCCCGCGTAGTCGCCCAGCAGGTTGGCCGGGACGGCCGGCGGCCGGTCCGGGTCGCCGATCATGCCGAGGGTGCCGGTGAGGGCGATGTACGCGATGTCGTGGCCCGCGCGGTCGGCGAGGGGGCCGTCCTGCCCCCAGCCGGTCATCCGGCCGTAGACCAGGCGCGGATTACGGGCACGGCAGTCCCCGGGCCCGACGCCGAGGCGCTCGGCGACCCCCGGGCGGTAGCCCTCGATGAGGATGTCGGCGCGTTCGGCGAGGTCCAGGACGCGGGTGGGGCCGTCGGACGCCTTCAGGTCGACGACCACGGAGCGCTTGTTGCGGTTGGTGACGTCGTGGGCCGGGTCGATCCCCAGGCCGGGGCCGTCCGGGCGGTCCACGCGTACGACGTCGGCGCCCAGGTCGGCCAGGAGCATGGCGGCGAACGGGCCCGGCCCGATCCCGGCCAGCTCGACCACACGCACGCCGGTGAGCGGGCCGTGTGCCGGCCTCTTCGCGTCCGTCATCGAGCCCCCATCGGCTATGACACTCCTGCTGTAACACCTGCGATGTTAAGAACACGTTCCACCTGGCACAAGACCGGGCGAGCAAGCGCTTGGACACCTTACGGGCACCGTTGCCCGCGAGCCGGCCCGGCCGCCCCCCTCGTCAGCGGGCGCCGAGCTCCGCCGACAGCCGCCCTGGGCGCGACGGTGCGGTAGCTCTCCTCCTCGCACGCTTTTTCCCACTTCTTCAGGGCGTTCGAGGGCACGGCCATCGGTTTCCTCCGGGCTCGTCGTCGGGCTCCGCACCCCTCACGCTAGCCTCGGCCACCGACAGCGGCGCGGCTGCACGACCAAGGGGTGTCATGAGCAGGCTGAACAGGACGGACCGTCCGTACGACATCGTGCTTTTCGGTGCGACCGGCTTCGTCGGGACGCTGACCGCGGAGTACCTCGCCGCCCATGCCCCGTCCGGGCTGCGCTGGGCGGTCGCGGGCCGCAGCACCCGGAAGCTGGAGCGGCTGCGGGAGCGGCTGCCCGGCGGCGGTGAGGTGGGGCTGCTGCGGGCGGACGCGTCCGACCCGGCCTCCCTGCGCACACTCGCCGAGCAGGCGCGCGTGGTCGCCACGACGGTGGGGCCCTACGTGGAACACGGCGAGGAACTCGTCGCCGCCTGCGCGGACGCCGGGACGGACTATGTAGACCTCACGGGTGAGCCCGAGTTCGTGGACCTGATGTACGTCCGTCATGACGCACGCGCGCGGGAGACCGGGGCCCGGCTGGTGCACGCCTGCGGCTTCGACTCGGTGCCGCACGACCTGGGCGCGTACTTCACCGTGCGGCAGCTGCCGGAGGGGGTGCCGCTGACCGTGGACGGCTTCGTCACCGCCGATGCGGCCTTCTCGGGCGGTACCTTCGCCTCGGCCCTGAACCAGTTCGCCCGGCATCGCGGTCTCCGCGCGGCGGCCCGCGAGCGCCGGTACCACGAACCGCGGCTGGTCGGCCGCCGCACCTCGGCCCCCTTGGGCGCGCCGCGCTACGCGCCGGAGGTGGGTGCCTGGGCCCTGCCTCTGCCGACCATCGACGGGCAGATCGTGCGCCGCTCGGCGAAGGCGCTCGACCGGTACGGCCCCGACTTCCGCTACCGGCACTACGCGGCCGTGCGCCGTCTCCCGGTGGCGCTGGGCGGGGTGGCGGCCGTGGGCGCGCTGGTCACGGTCGCCCAGCTGCCGTCGCTGCGACGCCGGCTCTCCGACCGGCTGGCGCCCGGCGACGGGCCGGGCGCCGAGAAGCGCGCCCGGAGCTGGTTCACCGTCCGCTTCGTCGGCGAGGGCGGCGGACAGCGGGTGTACACGGAGGTGGCGGGCGGCGACCCCGGCTACGACGAAACGGCGAAGATGCTGGCGGAGGGCGCCCTCTGCCTGGCCCTGGACGACCTTCCACCGACGGCGGGGCAGGTCACGACGGCGGTGGCGATGGGCGACGCGCTGATCGACCGCCTGCGGACGGCGGGCATCCGCTTCCGCGTCGCCGCGATCCGCTGACGGCGCGGCCGGGCAGGAGCCACAGCGGCCGCCGGACCAACGTACGGATCATCTCGCCGATCCAGCCCGGCCCGGCCGGTACGGAAAGGGCGAGCCCGACGGCCGCAACGGGCCCCCGGCGGCACGGTGTGTTGTCACGCACGCCTGCCTGCCGGGGCGGCCGGACACCGTACGCGTACTCGGTGCCTGTCCGGCCGACGCACGCTCAGAACTCCTGATCCGCCCAGCTGTCCGGGTCCACGATCACCTGGAACAGCAGTGTGCCGAAGGCCTCGTCGTCGTAGAGGACGCCGCCGTATTCCAGCGGGATCCGCTTGTCATTGATGACGGCGGTCGGGGTGCCGGGTCCCTCGGGCTCCACCGCTCCCCCGGCCCGCTCGTACGCCTTCTCCGACGCGGTGACGAAGGGGCGGTACTTCATGGACGTGACGGCCTTGTCGAACGACGGGCCGCGCAACCCTTCGACCTCGGACGCCAGTTCCAGCAGGCGGCCGTCGGTGTAGCCGTCGTCGGTCTCCTCGGGCTGGTTGGCGTAGAGCACCTGGTGGTACTCCACGAACTTGTCCTCCTCCAGCGCGGCACGCAGCGCGTTGACCGCCTTCTTCGAACCGCTGCCGCCGACACGGTCGTCCAGGAAGGAGGCGAAGGTGTATTGGGCCCTCACTCGTCCACCGCGCAACGCCTCACCGAGCGGGGGTCCTCCGCCGTCGACCTCGAAGTCCCGGCAGTAGGGGCAGCGCGGGTCCTCGTACAGGTGGACGACCGTCTTCGCGTTCGGGTCGCCCACGTGGATGGTGGTGCCGTCCGCGCCCAGTCTCTCCGGCAGGGCCTCCGCGCTTCCGTACACCTCCGCCGGTGCCGCGGCGGCGCTCGTAGGTGCGCTCTCGGGCTGTCTCCCGCGCTCGCCGCAGCCCGCCAGTACCAGCACCGCGACGGCGCCCAGTACGGCTCTTCGTCTCCCACGCCTCATGGTTGTCCCCTCCCCGGGATCGGCGTGACATTAGATCATCAGTTCATCCCGGGGACTCGGCCTGGGGCGGCTGGGCGGTGGCGGCCTGCGCGAGGGCCCGGCGGCACAGCGCGTCGGCCCTGCGGGTGGTCTCGGGGAGACGGTAGGCGGGGGCCAGGGCGAGGGTGTGGGCGCAGGCGTTGTCCAGGCTCACGCGGTGGCCGACCGAGACGAAGACCGGCTTGACGGCGTCCCTGGTGCGCAGGGCGCGGCCGACCTCCTCGCTGCCGGCCAGCAGCGGGGACGTACTGCCGCGCGGGGCGCCGGGTTCGTCGTGGGTGAAGGTGAAGGGGTTCTTGGCGACGCCGATCGTCGGCAGGCCGGTGAGCACACCGAGGTGGCTGGCCAGGCCGAAGCGGCGGGGGTGGGCGAGACCGTAGCCGTCGCAGACCACCACGCCGGGTGGGCACGGCAGGGCGTCGAGGGCGGCGAGCACGGTGGGGATCTCACGGAAGGCCAGCAGTCCGGGGACGTACGGGAAGGAGATCCGGCCGACGGCCGTGATCTCGGCGACGAGGTCCAGGGTCGCCGCGTCCAGGACGACGGCCGCGGCGGCGACGACATCCCGCTCGTCGTCGTACGCCACGTCCACTCCGGTGACATGACCCGTCCCGGACGGCGGGCCCGGCTCGTCGAGCACCACCCGTCTGCGCAGTCCGTCCTGGACCGCGCGGGCCTCTTCCTCGGTCACGGGCCAGCCGGCGGGTGCGCTCACGATCGTCATGGTGCCCCTGAGCCTACGGGGCGGACGTGCTCCGCGCGGAGGGTGTTTCCCCGTCCTCCCCGTAGGCCCGGAGGCGGCTCACTTGCCGAGCGCCCGCTGGAGCTGGCTCTTGTTCATGTTCGAACGGCCCTCGACGTTCCGCTTCTTCGCCTCTTCGTACAGCTGGTCGCGCGTGGGGCCCCGGGACCCCTTGCCGGACCGCCGGCCGCCTCGTTTGCCGGACGACATGTCCTGCGTCGACGTGCGGCTGGCCGTCTGGGACTCACCGGACCGGGCGCGCTCCTTGTTCACCGTCCGCGCGGCGATCTCCTTGGCGCGTCCGGTGTTCTCGCCCCGGTCCTCGGCGCTCTCCTTGATGTGCTCGTACTGCCGCTCCCGCTTGGGGCTGGAACCGCGTGGCATGTCCGCTCACTTCCTCTCGCGTTCAGCGAACGGGTACCCACGTTGGCAGCGGTCAGGGCCCCTCGCACGCGTCAGTGCTCCAGCCGGGCCACCCGTCCCTTCTCCCCCGCCGCCCAGCAGCCGTGGTCGGGTGTGCAGTCGACCGTGTCGTACGAGCCGGTGTCGACGGTCCGCCAGGTGCGGCCGGCGTCGGTGGTCAGGTCGGTGCCGGTGGGGCCCACCGCGAGGGCGGCGGTGCGGCTGTGCGGGAGCCAGGCCGCGCCGGAGCGGTAGGCGGGCGGCGAGGCACCGGCCGGGCGCCAGGTGCGACCGCCGTCGGACGTGCGTGCGGCGGCGTCGGGCGAGGCCTGGCCGGGGCGGAAGTCGCCGCCGACGGCGAGGCCGTGGACGCGGTCGCGGAAGGCGAGGGCGAAGACACCGCGCGCCGGGTCGCCGCCGGGGATCGAGGTGTCCGTGACCGTCCAGGTGCGGCCTCGGTCGGCGGAGTGCAGCACACGCGCGCGTGCCGCACCTCCGGTGGCCAGCCAGACGTCCTTCGGCCCGGAGGAGACCAGACACTGGCCGCTCGCCGCGAATCCGGCCTCGCCTTCCAGCGCCGACGGCATCCCCGCATCGGGCAGCACCGTCCACGAACGGCCGCCGTCCCGGGTCGACAGGATGCGGAACCTCCCGTCCACCGGGTCGCTCATCGCGAGGCCGTGGCGGTGGTCGAAGAACGTGAGGCAGTCGTAGAAGGCGCGGGCGTCGGTGTTGCGGAACGACTCCGTCCAGGTCGCTCCGCCGTCGTCGGTGCGGTACATCCGGGACGCCTCGCCCTCCCCGATGGCCAGCACCACGGCCCGCCGCGCGTCGAACGCCTCGACGTCCCTGAACTGCAACTCCCCCGCGCCCGGCGGCGAGACGTTCCGCCAGCTCCCGCCGCCGTCGGTGGTGCGCAGGACGGTGCCCCCGGTCCCGGCCACCCAGGCGGTGCTGCGGCTGATGGCGGCCAGGCCGCGGAACCTGACGTCCGGGGTCCCCGTGTCCTTGACCGACCAGTGCGGTGACGGCTGCCGGTCCGGTCCGTGCGCCTGTGCGGGTACGGTCGTCAGGGCGGCCAGCACCGCCGCGCACACGGCCGCCGCGGTCGACCGGCGGTGGGTTCGTCTCGTCCGTCTCGTCGGTCGCGTGCTCCCGGGGCGCCTCATGGCGGGCGAAGCTAGTCCACTGCCGGGATGCCGTCCAGAGGGCGTCCGCACGCGGCGGGTGTCCCGGGGAACACGCGACGAGAGCCGTGTCACTCGGGTGCATGAAGGCGGTGACAGAGGTCACTCGCTTTTCGTGTGCACGGATTGGCTGATTCCGTCGTCTCCTCCAGTAGCCGACCCGATCCGCCCGGAAGTCCGTCCAGCCGTCACGAGGGAGCAAGGCGTTGTCCACCGTCATAGAGCAGCCCGTAGAGGCCCGTCTGGTCGCCGCCGCGCCGCGGATGCCGAACATCCCCGCCACCTTGCACTACGACCGCGACGACCCGTTCGCCGTCCGCATGACCTTCCCCGCGCCCGCCACCCTGGAGGGTGTCGAGGTCTGTTGGACCTTCGCCCGGGAACTGCTCGCCTCGGGCCTGGAAGGCCCCGAGGGGCACGGTGACGTACGGGTGCGCCCGTACGGCTACGACCGCACCGTGCTGGAGTTCCACGCCCCCGAGGGGACCGCCGTCGTGCACGTCCGCTCGGGGGAGGTGCGCAGGTTCCTGGAAGCCACCGGCGAACTGGTGCCGACCGGTCTGGAGCACCTCCGGCTCGATCTCGACCACGGCCTCGCCCAGCTGATGCGCGACGCCTGACGGCGACGCCCACAGCCGCTGACCCTCAGGCCGTTGAGTGTTCCGTACGCCCGGCTGTCTGCCCCCGCGCCCGTACGAGGGTCATCGGCCCCTGGTCAGCGAGGGCAGCGGCGCCGCGTCGGCCAGCCCCGCGCGCAGTGCGCGCAGGACGGCGGCGAACCCGGGCGCGGAGGCCCCGGCACGGCGGGTCAGGTCCTCGGCCCGGCGGTCGTGAAGGGAGTCGTCCCGCGCCGGCGGCAGACCCGCCGCGGTGGCCAGGGCGAGGGCGGTCGCGATCGGTTCGGTGACGTTCTCGACCGGTGTGGCCCCGGTCAGGATCGAACGGGCCTCCCGGTTCAGGGCGTCCGCATGGGCGGTGTCGGCCAGGACGTGGTCGACGGACGGGAACACCCCGAGGACCCGGTGCTTCTCGGCCCGCAGCACGCCGTCGGCCACCAGTTGCTCCCGGACCGCCTCCAGGGTGTGCCGCGCGTGCAGCGTCACCCAGCCGCGCCAGCGGTGCGGGAAGGACTCGCTGACCAGCTCGAGGAGACCGTCCAGGACCGGGTCCCCGGTCCTGGAGTCCAGGTCGCGGGGGGTGACGATGCCGTCGTCGTCGGTCAGCAGACCGCGCCGGGCGAGTTCGGCGAGGGCACCCGCCCGCACCAGGGGGGCCAGCCGTTGCGGGTCGGTGTCCCAGGCCTGCAGACAGAGACGGGCAGGCAGTGAGAGCGGGCCGTTGGGCACGGGGCCTCCTCGGGAATGATGACGTCGTGGTCCGTAAAAGGCGTTGACAGCCGATACGGCCGTTCGTACGGTGTAGAACGCTTCTGTTGCCGTCGAATGGAGAAGGACGTTGCTCGTCTGAGGTTCTGAGACACCGCGTCACACCGGTCAGGTGTGTGCGCAGCGTGCGACCTCGGCGTTCGAGCCGTCCTTGCGGTCCCTTCGGAACAGGGCTCTTCCTCTGCCCACGGTTTCCCTCCCGGCCGCCGGTCGTCGTCCCGCGGTGTCTCGATACGCGTTTGCCCCTGATCGCCCCATGCAACCGCGGAGGCCCGTATGTCACCTTCCCTCACCTGTACCTCCCTCGCCTTCGCCTGGCCCGACGGCACCGCCGTCTTCGAGGGCCTCGATGTCGCCTTCGGCCCCGGCCGCACCGGACTCGTCGGCGTCAACGGGTCGGGCAAGTCGACCCTGCTGAAGCTGATCGCCGGTGAGCTCACCCCGGCCGACGGCGCCGTCCGCGTCGCCGGCGAGGTGGGCTATCTGCCGCAGAACGTCACCCTCGACACCGCGCTGCGGGTCGACGAGGCCCTCGGTATCGCCGACCGGCGGGCCGCGCTGCACGCCATCGAGGCGGGCGACGTGGCCGAGGAGCACTTCGAGACCGTCGGCGACGACTGGGACGTCGAGGAACGCGCGCTGGCCACGCTCGGCGAGCTCGGCCTCGGACACATCGGTCTCGACCGCACGGTCGGTGAGGTGTCGGGCGGCGAGTCGGTGCTGCTGCGGCTGGCGGCACTGCTGCTGCGGCGCCCGGACGTGCTGCTGCTGGACGAGCCCACCAACAACCTCGACCTGTACGCCCGTCGGCGGCTGTACGCGGCCGTCGCGAGCTGGCCGGGCGTCATGATCGTGGTGAGCCACGACCGTGAACTGCTCAACCTGGTCGACCAGATCGCCGATCTGCGCTCCGGAGAGGTCACCTGGTACGGCGGCAACTTCTCCGCCTACGAGGAGGCCCTGGCCGCCGAACAGGAGGCTGCCGAACGCATGGTGCGCGTGGCCGAGGCGGACTTCCGCAAGCAGAAGCGCGAACTCGTCGACGCCCAGGTCAAGCTGGCCCGCCGCAAGCGGTACGGCCAGAAGATGTGGGACCAGAAACGCGAGCCGAAGATCGTCATGGGGGCGCGCAAGCGCGCGGCTCAGGAATCCGCGGGCAAGCACCGCATCATGCACGAGGAGAAGCTCGCCGAGGCCAGGGAACGCCTCGACGACGCGGTGGAGGCCGTACGGGACGACGACGAGATCCGCGTCGACCTGCCGTACACGGCCGTACCACCGGGCCGTGACGTCCTCACGCTCATGGACCTCGAAGTGGCGTACGGCGCCCGGGTGAACGGCGGCCTGGATCTGCGCGGCCCGGAGCGGGTGGCGCTGATCGGGCGCAACGGCGCCGGCAAGACGACGCTGCTGCGGACGATCACCGGGGAGCTGGAGCCGGTGTCCGGTGAGGCCCGGGTCCATGTGCCCCTGCGGTTCCTGCCGCAGCGGCTCGACGTCCTCGAGGCGGACCTGACCGTCGCCGAGAACGTGGCCCGGTTCGCGCCGGGCGCCACCAACAACCGGATCCGGGCCCGGCTCGCCCGCTTCCTGTTCCGGGGCGCCCGCGCCGACCAGAAGGCGGAAACGCTCTCCGGCGGCGAGCGTTTCCGTGCGGCGCTGGCCGCGCTGATGCTGGCGGAGCCCGCACCGCAGCTGCTGATGCTGGACGAGCCGACGAACAACCTCGACATGGCCAGCGTCCGGCAGCTCACCACGGCGCTGGAGTCGTACGAGGGAGCGCTGATCGTGGCCAGTCACGATCTGCCGTTCCTGGAGTCGATCGGCATCACCCGGTGGCTGCTGATGGAGGAGGGAGAGCTGAAGGAAATCACGACGGAAGCTGTCGGGTATCCGTCCTAGCGTCGGCGGTATGAGCCAGTCCAGCGAGTTCATCACCATCACCGGGGCCGGGGAGAACAACCTCAAGGACGTCACGCTCCGCATCCCGAAGGGCCTGCTGACCGTGTTCACGGGCGTTTCGGGGTCGGGGAAGTCGTCGGTCGTCTTCGACACGATCGCGGTCGAGTCGCAGCGGCAGCTCAACGAGACGTTCACCTGGTTCGTGCGCAACCGGCTGCCCAAGTACGAGCGGCCGCACGCGGAGGCCCTCGAGGACCTGACTCCCGCGATCGTCGTCGACCAGCGGCCCATCGGCGGCCACTCCCGGTCGACGGTGGGCACCATGACGGACGTCTCCTCGGTGCTGCGGGTGCTGTTCTCCCGTCACGGCACACCGGGCGCCGGGCCGGCGACGGCGTACTCGTTCAACGACCCGTCGGGCATGTGCCGCGCGTGCGACGGTCTGGGCCGGACCGTGCGGCCGGACTGGGACCGCGTCCTCGACGCGGACCGTTCCCTCGCCGAGGGGGCGGTCCGCTTCCCGCCGTTCGCCGCGGGGACCTGGCAGGGGCAGGCGTACACCAACAGCGACGAGCTGGACCCGCACAAGCCGGTGCGGGAGTTCACCGGCGACGAGCGCGAGTTCCTGATGCGGGGGCGCCCGGGCAGCAAGGTCACCGTGACCGGCACGGGCGGCACCTGGACCACCGAGTACGAAGGGCTCGCCGACCGCTTCGAACGGCTCTATCTGAAGCGGGACCTGGCGGGGATGAGCCAGCGGACCCGGAACATGGTGCGGGAGTTCCTGGCCGAGGGCGTCTGTCCCGTCTGCCGGGGCGCCCGGCTGAACGAGGCGGCGCTGGCGTCCCGGATCGGCGGCCGGTCCATCGCCGACTGTGCCGCGATGCAGGTCACCGATCTCATCACCGTGCTGCGGGAGATCGACGATCCGGTGGCCGGGCCGGTCGCCGGGGCCGCGGTCGCCGCCCTGGAGCGGATCGAGACGATCGGACTCGGATACCTGAGCCTGGACCGGGAGACGTCCACGCTCTCCGGCGGCGAGGGGCAGCGGCTCAAGACGGTCCGGCACCTTGGGTCCAGCCTGACCGGCATGACGTACATCTTCGACGAGCCCAGCGTCGGACTGCATCCGCGCGACGTCCACCGCCTCGGGGAGCTGTTGCTGCGACTGCGCGACAAGGGCAACACCGTACTGGTCGTCGAGCACGACCCGGACGTCATCGCGCTGGCCGACCACGTGGTCGACATGGGTCCGGGCGCGGGCACCGAGGGCGGCCACGTGGTGTTCGAGGGGACACCGCGGGAGCTGGCCGCCTCGGGAACCCTGACGGGGCGGTGCCTGGGACGGCGTACGGCGGTCAAGGGAGCGGTGCGGGAGCCGGCGGGCGAGCTGTGGGTGAAGGGCGCCGACCGGCACAATCTGCGGGACGTCACCGTGCGGTTCCCGGCCGGTGTGCTCACCGCGGTGACGGGGGTGGCCGGTTCGGGCAAGAGCACGCTCGTCGCCGAGTTCACCGCCGTGCACGGCGACGCCGTGGTGGTGGACCAGTCCTCGATCGGCGTCTCCGCGCGGTCCACCCCGGCGACGTACCTCGGGATCATGGACCCGGTCCGGAGGATCTTCGCGCGGGAGACCGGGACCGAACCCGGGCTGTTCAGCTTCAACTCCGGCGGCGCCTGCGAGACCTGTGAGGGCCGCGGCATCATGTACACCGACCTGGCCTTCATGGACCCGGTGACGACGACCTGCCCCCTCTGCGAGGGGCGGCGGTTCAAGGACGAGGTACTGCGGCTGACGGTCGGCGGCCGCTCCGTCTCCGACGTGCTCGGGATGACCGCCGAGGAGGCCCTGGACTTCTTCCACGACACGGGCGTACGGCGCCGGCTGCGCGCCCTGCGGGACGTCGGCCTCACCTACCTCACTCTGGGCCAGCCGCTGTCCACCCTTTCGGGTGGTGAACGGCAGCGGATCAAACTGGCCACCCGGCTGCACCGCGAGGGCGTGGTGTACGTGCTCGACGAACCGACGACCGGCCTGCACATGGCGGACGTGGACGGCCTCGTCAGCCTGCTGGACCGGCTGGTGGACGCGGGCAACACGGTCATCGTCGTCGAGCACCACCTGGACGTCGTCGCCCGCGCCGACTGGGTGATCGACCTCGGTCCGGACGGCGGACGGGACGGCGGACGGGTGGTGTTCGAGGGCACACCGGCCGCGTTGCTCCACGCCGAGGGATCCTTCACGGCTGAGCATCTGCGGCGGACCGGGCGGTGAGGCCGTTACCGGTGGTGCCGTTACCGGTGGTGCCGTTACCGGTGGTACATCTCATCGCCGCCAGGGGTGGTCGCGTCCGGATGCGCCCTGCATGATGGCTGCGCCGACGCCTGTGGGAGACCGGCCGTTCCACGGTCCCCCCGGTTCGGCCGAGCCATGCCCGTCCCATCCGAAAGGCGCACCCGTGCCCAGCAAGAAGGCCCTCGTCCGCCGTCCCGCTCCCCGTCTGGCCGAAGGGCTGGTGACGCACATCGAACGGGAAGGCGTCGACGTCGGCCGTGCGACGGAGCAGTGGGAGGCGTATACGGAGGCGCTGCGTGCCCACGGCTGGGAGACGATCGAGGTGGACCCGGCCGAGGACTGCCCCGACTCGGTGTTCGTGGAGGACACGGTGGTGCTGTACCGGAACGTGGCGCTGATCGCCCGCTCCGGTGCCGAGTCACGGCGCGGGGAGACGCTCGGGGTCGAGGAGGCCGTGGCGTCGCTGGGCTGCTCGGTGAACTGGGTCTGGGAGCCGGGCACCCTGGACGGCGGCGATGTGCTGAAGGTCGGCGACACGGTGTACGTGGGCCGCGGCGGGCGCACCAACGCCGCCGGTGTGCGGCAGGTGCGGGCCGCGTTCGAGCCGCTGGGGGCGCGAGTGGTCGCGGTGCCGGTCGCCAAGGTGCTGCATCTCAAGTCGGCGGTCACCGCGCTGCCGGACGGGACGGTCATCGGGCACATCCCGAACATGGACGCACCGTCGCTGTTCCCGCGGTTCCTGCCGGTGCCGGAGGAGTCGGGGGCGCACGTGGTGCTGCTCGGCGGGGACAAACTGCTGATGGCGGCGAGCGCGCCGAAGACCGCGGAGCTGTTCACGGACCTCGGGTACGAGCCGGTCCTGGTGGACATCGGCGAGTTCGAGAAGCTCGAGGGCTGCGTGACGTGCCTTTCGGTACGCCTGCGGGAGCTGTACGCCTGACCGGTGGCCGCGTCACCCGTACGGCACGTCACCCGTACGGCGCAGCGACCTGCGGTTCCGAGGCATCCGGCGGCGCCGCGCCACGCCCGGAACACCCCCCGCTGATCAGCGGTATTTACGGCGGCCTTAACCTACGGCTACGTAACCTACGGCTACGTAGCCTACGATTCCGTAGGTTCCCGGCACCGCTCGCCGGACGTCCGAATGTCACCGTCCCCCTGGAGTCACCCGTGTCGATCACTTCTCCCCACCTGGGCAGCCCTTCGGTCTGGACCGACGCCCGGCTGTTGTACGCGCTGGAGGAAGTGGTCGAGCAGGAGCTCAACCGGCATCTGAGGGTGACCAAGGACTGGATGCCTCACGAGTACGTGCCGTGGAGCGACGGCCGCAACTTCCCCGGCTTCTTCGAGGACGGTGAGGCCTGGGACAAGGAGCAGTCGAAGGTCACCGAGGTCGGCCGGATCGCGCTGGTGGTGAACCTGCTCACCGAGGACAACCTCCCCAGCTACCACCACGAGATCGCCACGCTGTTCGGCCGGGAGGGCGCCTGGGGCACCTGGGTGCACCGCTGGACGGCCGAGGAGGGCCGGCACGGCATCGTGATGCGGGACTACCTCCTCGCCTCGCGGGCGGTGGACCCGGACAAGCTGGAGCAGTTCCGCATGTCGCACATGAGCGAGGGCTTCGAGTCGGACAACCGGCACTCGATGCTCCACTCGATCGCCTACGTCGCCTTCCAGGAGCTGGCCACCCGTATCTCGCACCGCAACACCGGCCACCAGTCCGGTGACCCGGTCTGCGACCGCATGCTGGCACGCATCGCGACCGACGAGAACCTGCACATGGTCTTCTACCGCAATCTGCTCAAGTCGGCGTTCGAGCTCGCCCCGGACCTCACGATGCAGGCGGTGCGCGATGTCGTGGTGAACTTCCGGATGCCCGGCCACGGCATCCCCGGGTTCGAGCGGGCGGCCGCGCAGATGGCCATCGGCGAGGTGTACAACATGCGCATCCACCACGACGACGTGCTGCAGCCTGTGCTCCGCTTCCTGAAGATCATGGAGATCGACGGGCTGGGCCCCGAGGGCATCAAGGCGCAGGAGGAACTGGGCCTGTTCATGGCCGGCCTGGACGCGGAGGCCTCGAAGTTCGACGAGAAGCTGGCGGCCCGCAAGGCCCGGATGGCGGCCCGCGCCGCCGGCTGAGGCCCGGCCCGGGGCGCGGGACGGCGGGATGCGACCCGGCGCGCTCCCGGTCGTGGAGGCCCGGCACGTCCGCCTCCGCGCCCCAGCCCGCCCCGGGGCGCGGCCCAGTGACTCCGTGCCGGGCACCACCCGTCGTCATGGCGGTCCCCCGCCTCCGCGCGCCGGAACCACCGTCCCGCCCGCCTCCGCGCGCGGGACCTACCGTCCCGCGCGCCGCAGTTCCAGGCGCTCCTTCTCCGACATGCCGCCCCAGACACCGAAGCGCATGTCGTTGGAGAGGGCGTATTCGAGGCAGCTGGCGCGGATCGGGCAGAGACCACAGATGCGCTTGGCCTCGCGGACCGAACTACCGGGCTCGGGGAAGAAGAAGTCTCCGCCCGTCTGCGCGCACAACGCCTCTTCCTGCCAGGCGAGGTCGGGCAACGGGAATGTGTCGGTGTGCATGGCCGGAAGCGTGCCCGACGGCGAAAAACGTTCGATCAACGCCGCATCAACGCCGGGGCTCGCCGGGCCCGCCCGCCCGTCCCCGACCGCATGATGATGACGGTCGGCGCCGCGGCCGTGCACGGCGGCGCGCCGGTGTTTCACGTCTGGCGCGGATCGCCTCTGAGAACGGCGAACCGCGCGCCGTACGGGTCCTCCAGGCGGGCGAGCCGGCCGACACCGGGGATGGATGTGGCGGGCATCCGCACCCTGCCGCCCAGCCCGGCGGCCCTGTCGACGACGGCGTCCGTGTCCTCCACGCCGATGTAGGGCAGCCAGTAGGGGTGTCCGGTCCCCGCCTCGACGGGATCGTCGGCCAGCGGGACCATCCCGCCGAACATGCCGTCCTCACCCGTCCCCGCGGCGTTGACGGAGGTGTAGACGCCGCCGGGGAAGGTCACCGCCGAGGTTTCCCAGGCGAGGACCGAGTGGTAGAAGGCGGCGGCCCGGGCGATGTCCGGGGTGTAGAGCTCGGCCCAGCACAGGGCGCCGGCCTCGCCGGCCGCCTCGATGCCCTTGCGCGGCGCGGGCTCCCAGACGCCGAAGGGGACGCCGCCCTGGTCGGAGAGGATCGCCCTTCTGCCCTGCCCCCTCACGTCCATGGGCGGCATGGGCACCTCGCCCCCGGCCTGCCGGGCGGCCTGCGCGGTGGCGTCCGCGTCGGAGCTGCGGAAGTAGACGGTCCACGCGGGCGGGCCCTGCTCGGGTGTGGTCCGCATGCCACCGGCGACGATCCGCCCGGCCAGTTCGAAGAAGCCGTAGCCGCCGGCGTCGGCCCCCGCCGAGCGGAACTCCCAGTCGAACAGGCCGCCGTAGAAGGAGGCGGCCCCCTCGAGGTCGGATGTGCCGACGTCGATCCAGTTCGGGGCGCCGTCGACGAAGTGGGTGGTGAGCATGGTGCCTCCTGCGAGAGGTCCCGTCGCCTGCCCTGCCGAGTCTTCCACCGCCCACCGACAATCACCGCCGGAGCACCCGGACGGGCGTGCCCCGGCCCGGACACGGGCTGGATCCGGGACCGGTGCGCGGTCACCGGCGCCCGAGGCCGGCACACCGAACGATGGCCCTGGGCGCGGAGGCCGTGGGCTCAGCGCCCGAAGCCCGGCCCGGACCTCGGCGGCCGCGGCCCAGCCCCGGAGGGGGTACCCCCGGACGGGCCGGCAGGGGAGGGCGGCGGTTTCCTTCCAACCGACCGAGTCGGGCAGTGGGTGGGCACGGGCCGGGGGCGGAGCCCTCCAGCAGGGCGAGGCCGGGGCGCAGGTGTCGGAGCTCATGATCCGGTACTCGGCATCGGAGCAGGCTCCGCAGCGCAGAGACCGGGACCGGGACTCAACGCGGTGTCCGAGGGACGGAGTTCAGGATCGGGTGCTC
This sequence comes from Streptomyces sp. NPDC031365, assembly GCF_055569765.1. NCBI lineage: Bacteria > Bacillati > Actinomycetota > Actinomycetes > Kitasatosporales > Streptomycetaceae > Streptomyces > Streptomyces sp. NPDC031365. The sequence continues at coordinate 40,880 of NZ_JBVIIM010000030.1, forward strand.
AGCGCCCCGGCTGGGCGCCCGGGTTCAGGCCCAGGCCCGCGCCCGGGGCCCACGGTACGCCGCCGGGCGTCTTGGGGTTGCGGGCCCGGGACCGCGGGACCCGGGCCGGACGTCTCGGGCTCACGCCGACGTCCGGCGGATCAGGGTCGTCGGCAGGATCAGGCTGGACGGGCCGCCGCCCTCGTTCTCGTCCGGGGTGGCGGTGCGGTCGAGGTCGTGCAGGAGGAGGCGGGCCATCAGGCGGCCCATCTCCTCGATGTCCTGGCGGACCGTGGTGAGCGGCGGTTCGGTCTGTTCGGCGATCGGCAGCATGTCGTCGAAGCCGACGACCCCCACGTCGTCCGGCACCCGCCGTCCGTGCTCGCGCAGCACGCGCAGGGCGCCCGCCGCCATGAGGTCGTTGGCGGCGAACACCGCGTCCAGGTCGGGGCGGCGGGCGAGGAGTTCCCGCATCGCCCGCTCGCCGCTCGCGGGGGTGAAGTCTCCCTCCACGACCAGTCGGGGGTCGGCGTCGGCCCTGACGTCCCGGAACCCGTCGAGCCGGTCCACGGCCGAGGTCTGGTCGAGGGCGCCGGTGATGTGGGCGATGCGGCGGCGGCCGAGGCCGAGCAGATGCCGTACGGCGTCGCGGGCGCCGCCCCGGTTGTCGCTGTCGACGTAGACGACGCCGCCCTGGCCGCCGTTGAAGTCGGGCCGGCCGCCGAACACGGTCGGCACCCCGGCACGCTGGATCAGTTCGGGCAGCGGGTCGTCGATGTGGAGCGAGATCACCAGCGCGCCGTCGACGTGGCCGCCGGCGAGGTAGCGGCCGACCCGTGCGTGGTCGTCGCGGTCCTCGGTCAGCAGCAGGACGAGCTGGTTGTCGTGCGCCGTCAGTTCCTTGCTGATGCCGCGCAGTTGGCGGGCGAAGAACGGGTCGGCGAAGACCCGGGTCTCCGGTTCGGCGACGACGACGGCGATGGCGTCGTGCCGCTTCGTCACCAGGCTGCGGGCGGCCTGGTTGGGGACGTACCCGAGTTCGTCCACCGCCTGCCTCACCCGCTCGGCCAGGGGTTCGCGCACCCCGTCGGAGCCGTTGACCACGCGGGAGACCGTGGCCCGGGAGACCCCGGCCCGCGCGGCCACGGCCTCCAGCGTGGGGCGCGGCACTGTCTCGGTCACTTGGGGCTCCTCACCTGCGGTTGCGGCACAGGATAGCCCCGGCCCGCCCGGGTGGGAGAGCGCTCTCGCATCACGTCCGGTGCGTCAGTGCTCGTGCTCCGGCCTCTCCCCGGAGGCCGGCCCGTGGGCGTGCTCGTGCGGGTCGTACCCGGGGATCGTGCCGTCCGGCTTCTTCACCAGGAACAGTCCGACCATGCCCATGTCGGAGTGGCTCTGGACGTGGCAGTGGTACATCCAGGCGCCCGCTCCGACGCCCTCCCCCGCGATGATCTGGAAGCCGAAGGAGTCGGCCGGGCCGCAGATCTTGTTGTCGATGACCGTACTCGGGTCATCGGGTCCGGTGAGCATGCCGGTGCGGTTGTCTGCCCAGCGGTGACCGTGCATGTGGAACGTGTGGTAGTACTCGCCGTGGGTGATCATGACGATCTCGACGCGGTCGCCCACGGTGGCCTCGAAGTCCGGGCCGGTGTGTGCGGGCCGGTTGTTGATCGACATGTCGTTGAAGACGATGGTGTGGGTCGCGTCGGGGAGTACGTCGCCCTTGCGGCGCACGATGACCGGCCCGTAGAGACCGTTGCGGATGCCGCCGGTGCCGTGCACGGTGCCGACCACGTGGTCGTGGTAGTGCCAGTAGCCCGCGCTGCCCGCCCGCCAGGTGCCGTCGGAACGCCGGCCGGGCTTGTGGGTGCGCCAGGTGTAGGTACGGGTGCCGCCGGGCTCGACGTCGCTCCTGTTCTGCTTGGTGCCGTCGCTCGAGATCTCGTAGTCCAGGCCGTGGACGTGCAGGCTCACCGGCACGTCCATGGTGTTCTCGAACTCCACGTGCAGCGTGTCGCCCTCGTTGAGCTCGATCAGCGGGCCCGGGATCGACGCCTTGCCCTTCTCGAAGCCGTAGCCCATCTGTCCGCCGTCCAGGCGCTCGGCGTACATCTTGACGCGCCGTACCTCGCCCCCGGCGGGCGCGGTCCTCGCCGGGGCGGCCGCGCTCACGGCATCGGGCGCGCTCACGGCATCGGGCGCGGCGGACAACGATGTCGCGACGGCCGCGCCGCCCAGCAGTACCCGTCGGTTGAATCCGCGTCTGTCCATGCCGAACTCCCCAGGTGGCTGTCATGAACCTGTGAAACCGTAGCGGCCTGCCCTTCGTTTATCCACACTCAGGACAAAGTTTGATTCATTGCTGCGATAGGTATTGGCGTGTGACGCAAAGAGGTCTAACTTCCTTGACGCTGTTGCTGCGACCGAGGAGGGGTGGGTGGCCACGTGCGGTCCACATCGCGTCAAGAACCCTTGCGCTTAAGAGGGTTGAGCACGTCAGGCACCACGAGCACACGAAGGACGAGAGCGAGACGACGCCTCTGGGCGGCCACCGTGACCGCCTGCGCCGTCACCGCCGGGCTGCTGTCGGGTCCCGCCGCCAGCGCGCGCCCGGCCCCGGATCCGTCCCTGACAACGATGTCCATCAAGTCGCCCCCGGGCGGCGCGAACGTACGTGTGCTGCTGTTCCACGGTTCGGCGGCCGGTGGTGACGAGTCACCGCTGGTGAACGCCGGGATCGCGGCGATCGAGAAGATCGGGCTGTCCGGCCCGGAGAACCAGCGTTTCGCGGTCACCGCCACCGACAACGCCTCCGTGTTCACCAACGCCAAGAAGCTGGGCCGCTTCAACACCATCGTGTTCCTGACCGGCGGCGGGGATGTCCTCGACCCGGACCAGGAGGCGGGCCTGGAGGCGTACATGGAGGCCGGCGGCGGTTTCGTCGGTCTGCACGACGCGGCCCGCGCGGAGCCGTACTCGGACTGGTACACCGGTCTCATCGGCGCCCGTCCGGCCGCCTCCAGTCCCGGCACGGTGCAGCGGGCCACCGTCGAGGTCGGCGACCGGACGCATCCGGCGGCCAAGAGCCTGCCGACGCAGTGGAAGCGGCCCGACAAGTGGCTGAACTGGGTGAAGAACCCCTCCGGCGACGTGCACACGGTCGCCCGGGTGCGGGAGTCGACGTACCAGCCCGGCGCGGGCGCCAACGGCTGGGACCACCCGGTCAGCTGGTGCCGTGACTACGACGGCGGCCGGTCCTTCTACACCGGCATGGGCGGCACGGTCTCGTCGTACGACGAAACCGACTTCCGCGACCATCTGCGCGGCGCCCTGCTGTGGACCAACCGTCTCGCGCAGGCCGACTGCAAGGCGACGATCACCGGGAACTACCAGGCGGAGCGGCTCACCCGGCCCAACCAGCCGGGTCGGAACGACCAGATCGGCGAACCTCACGGGCTGGTCACCGCCCCGGACGGCCGCGTGTTCTACATCGGCCGGGGTGGCGCGGACGCGTCCCAGCCGGTCGTCACCGACTGGAACGACCCGGACATCGGCAAGGGCAAGGGCGAGATCCACGTCTACGACCCGGAGACGAAGAAGGTCACCCTCGCCGGGGCGCTCACCGTCTTCGGCAACAAGGGCGGCGGCGACGAGCTGAGGAAGGTCGAGGAGGGCCTGCTCGGCATCGAACTGGACCCGCGGTTCGAGCGGAACGGGTGGGTGTACCTGCACTACACACCGCACTCCGAGATCAACCGGGACACGCACATGGGCGAGCGGCGGGTCTCCCGCTTCACGCTCGACCAGGCCACCAGCAAGCTGGACCTGGGCAGCGAGAAGGTGCTGCTGAAGTGGCCGGTGCAGATCCACAGCTGCTGCCACGCGGGCGGCGGGATGGCCTGGGATTCCAAGGGCAACCTGTACATCGCCACCGGTGACACCAACTCCAGTGGCTTCAGTGGCGGCTACTCGGGCAACAACCCGGAGCCCGAATTCAAGGGCGTGTCCTTCGCGGACGCACGCCGCACCGCCGGCAACACCAACAACCTCAACGGCAAGATCCTGCGCATCCACCCGGAGCCGGACGGCACGTACACCCTCCCCGAGGGCAACCTGTTCACCGGCGAGGAGACGGCCGAGGGCGGTGGGAAGACGCGCGGCGAGATCTATGTGATGGGTGTGCGCAACCCGGCGCGCATCTCCGTCGACCGGAAGACCGACATCCTCTACGCCGGCTGGGTCGGCCCGGACGCCGGTTCCCCGTCGACGACCTGGGGTCCGGCGAAGTACGACACGTTCGCCGTGATCACCGAGGCGTCCAACCGCGGCTGGCCGTACTGCATGGGCAACAAGCAGCCCTACCGGGACCGGAACCTGCCGGACCCGTCGAAGCCGCTGGGCTGGTACGACTGCGACGCTCCGAAGAACGAGTCGCCGAACAACGACGGCCTGGTCAACCTGCCGCCGGTGACCGGCAACAACATCTGGTACTCACCGCAGGGCGGCGCCCCGGACTACCCGCGCGACGAGAACGGCGTCCCGTCGTACGAGCAGGACGAGGCCACCTACCGGCTGCCCTGGCTCAAGGGCGGCGGCCAGGCCGCGATGAACGGTCCGGTCTACCGCTACGACGCCGGCAGCGCCAGTGAGGTCAAGTGGCCGGCGTACTGGGACGGCAAGTGGTTCGTCGGCGATTTCTACGACGCCGACCAGCCGCGCAACGCGGTGCTGATGGACCCGAAGACGCAGGGCGACGGCGGTCTTCCGGTGCACTCGGAGTCCCTGAAGAAGATCGTGCCGGTCGGCAACGACGGCATCAAGAACCTGATGGGCTGGAAGTTCGGTCCGGACGGGGCACTGTACGTCCTCGACTACGGCCGCGGCTTCTTCACCTCCGACGCCAAGTCCGCGCTGTGGCGGGTCACCTACACGGGCGGCGGTCCCACCCCGGCCGCCGGTCAGCTGGCGAGGAAGGCCGGATGAAACCAGTGACACGGCAACGAAGAATGTGGGCCGGCCTGCTGGCCGCCCTGCTGATGACGCTCGGTCTGCAGACGACGACGTCCGCGGCCGGCGAGTCCGGTTCCACGGCCACCGAGGCGGCGGAGCAGGTCCTCACCTGGACCGCCGGTGACAGCATCACCGAGTACACGTCCGCACCGGCCACCGCGGTGGCCGGTCCGGCGACGATCGTCTTCGAGAACAGCGCGGCCACCGGCAACACCACCGGCATGCCGCACACGCTGACGTTCGTGACCTCCGACCCGGAGTTCAACAACGACGTCCAGCTGAACATCCTGGCCAACCCGGGCGACGCCCAGGGCGGCCGGCACACCGCCGAGGTGGTCCTCACCCCGGGCCGGTACTTCTACCACTGCACCATCCCGGGCCACGGCGAGATGCAGGGCATCCTGACGGTGACCGAGGGAAGTGGTGAGGACACCACGGCGCCCGAGGCCACGGCGAAGGTGACCGGAGCACAGAACGACAAGGGCGAGTACGTCGGTTCGGCGAGCGTCACCGTCGAGGCCACCGACGAGGGCTCGGGCGTGGACCGGATCGAGTACGCCGTCGGGGCCGACGGTGCCTGGCAGCCGTACACCGCCCCGGTCGTCGTCGACCAGGTCGGCACCCACACGGTGCGGTACCGCGCGCTGGACAAGGCGGGCAACGTCTCGCCGGAGAAGAGCGCGGCGTTCACGGTCGTCCCGCCGCCCACGGACGACACGACGGCGCCGGAGACCTCGGCGACGGTGGACGGCGAGAAGAACGACGACGGCGCCTACATCGACATGGCGACGGTCACCGTCACCGCGTCCGACACCGGCTCCGGCGTCAACACCATCGAGTACGCCGTCGGGGCCGACGGTGCCTGGCAGGCGTACATCGGCCCGGTGATGGTCCACGAGGCCGGTACGCACACCGTGCGCTACCGCGCCACCGACAAGGCGGGCAACACGGCGACGGTCAAGAGCGTGGAGTTCACGGTCGTATCCGCACCTCCGCAGGACACCACCCCACCGGTGACGGGCGCGACCGTCGAGGGCGTCAGGAACTCCGACGGTGCCTATGTCGGTGACGCCACGGTGACCGTCAGCGCCACCGACGGGCACGACGGGTCCGGCGTCGCCGGTATCGAGTACTCGCTCGACGGCGGGCCGTACCTGGCGTACGGCGCACCCGTGGTCGTCGACCGGGCGGGCCGGCACATTGTGTCCTACCGGGCGAGCGACACGGCCGGCAACACCTCCGCGCCGCTCGCGGTGAGCTTCACGGTCGTGGCCGACGGCGGGGTTCCCGCACCCACCTGCCCCGAGTACGACGAACGGTCGACGGTGATCGTCGGCACAGTCGACTCGGGTGTGCCGAACCGGGTCACCAACAACCGGTGCCGGATCGGCGAACTGATCGAGGACGAGAAGGAGTGGACCTCGCAGGCGCTGTTCCTTAAGCATGTGAAGAGCGTCCTGGACGGGCTCAAGCAGGAAGGGGTCATCGACAAGCGGGAGCGGAAGGCCATCAACCAGGCGGCCAAGCAGTCCGGTATCGGCACGCCCGGCCAGACCGACGGCTACCGCAAGATCCTCGACGGCACCGAGGAGTCGTTCGCCCGGTGGGAGCAGGTGGGCGGCGGTTCGTTCGCGCTGAACCCGGACGGCTCGATCACCTCCGGCACCACCCGGGGCGGGCTCGGCATGCTGTGGTTCCCCGAGCGCACGTACGGCGACTTCTCGCTGAAGCTCCAGTGGCGTGACGACGCGCCGGGCACCGGCAACGCCAACTCCGGCGTGTTCGTGCGGTTCCCGCAGATCCACGACCACCCGGAGGAGCCGCGGCCGGAGTGGGCCGCCATCAAGTACGGCCACGAGGTGCAGGTGTTCGACTCGCCCACCGGCGACATGTACAAGACGGGCTCGGTCTACGGCTTCGACCGGGTGGGCCTGGCCGGTGCGGGCGTGACGCAGAAGGGCACCTGGAACGACTACGAGATCCGCGTGGTGGACCAGCACTACTCGGTCTACCGCAACGGCGTGCTGATCAACGAGTTCGACAACACCGGCGGCCAGGACTTCACCCCGCCGCGCTCGGACGACCCGGGCACGGACGGGCGGCGGTTCGCCTCCGGTTACATCGGACTGCAGGTGCACGGGACGACGGATGTCGTCTCCTACCGGGACGTCCGGATCAAGGACCTGTAGTTCCGACCGGGTTCGGGTGACGCGCCGGGTCAGGAGGCCGAGGGTTTCGGCTTCCTGGCCCGGCTCGGCTGCACCCGGCTGGGCTCTCCCGGCATCTTCGGATACTCGGGTGGGTACGGCAGGTCGCCCAGACCGTGGTCGTGTTCGTCGCGGCGGGCGAGTTCGAGCAAGGGCTCCAGCGAGAACGCGTGATCGTCCATGTCCGCGTGCACATCGCCGAGTCCGGCGAAGCGCGGGGGCATGGTCGTGATGTCGAAGTCCCGTGGGTGCGCGACGCCGACCTCCTCCCAGCGCAGCGGTGCCGAGACGGGCGCGTGCGGGCGGGGACGTACGGAGTAGGCGGAGGCGATGGTGCGGTCACGGGCGGTCTGGTTGTAGTCGACGAAGATGCGCTCCCCGCGCTCCTCCTTCCACCACTTGATGGTCACCCGCTCCGGCATCCGGCGTTCGAGTTCCCGGCCCACGGCGATGGCGGCGCGGCGGACCTGGGTGAAGGTCCAGCGCGGTTCGATCGGCACGAAGACATGGATGCCTCGCCCGCCGGAGGTCTTGGGCCAGCCGCGCAGCCCGCCGAACTCCTCGAGTACGGCGCGTAGTTCGTGGGCGGCGCGGGCGGCGTCGTCGTAGTCGGTGCCGGGCTGTGGATCGAGGTCGATGCGGAGTTCGTCGGGGTGGTCGACATCGGCGCGGCGCACCGGCCAGGGGTGGAAGACGAGCGTGCCGTACTGGGCCGCCCACACCACGGCCGCCTCCTCGGTGGGGCACATCTCGTCGGCGCTGCGGCCGCTGGGGAAGGTGATGTGCGCGGTGGGGATCCAGTCGGGCATGCCCTTCGGCGCCCGCTTCTGGTAGAACCACTCGCCGGTGATGCCGTCCGGGTAGCGCTGCAGGGTGGTGGGCCGGTCACGCAGGGCGCGCAGGATACCGGGAGCGACCGCCTGGTAGTAGCGGGCGACATCCAGCTTGGTGTGGCCGTGCTCCGGGAAGAAGACCTTGTCCGGGCTGGACAGCCGTACGGTCCGGCCGGCCACTTCCAGTTCCACCGCGTCACCCATGCGAGAAACGGTAGGCGTAGCGCACATTCCTCGCACACCGGGCGGCAACGGGCGTGTTCGCGCAGAATCGGAGCATGGATCTTCCCGTCATGCCGCCCGTGAAGCCGATGCTCGCCAAGTCGGTGGCGAGCATCCCGCCGGACATGCATTACGAGGCGAAGTGGGACGGCTTCCGGGCGATCGTGTTCCGCGACGGCGACGAGGTGGAGTTGGGCAGCCGTACCGGGAAGCCGCTGACCAGGTACTTTCCCGAGGTGGTGGCAGCGGTGCGGGAGCGGTTGCCGCAGCGGTGCGTGATGGACGGGGAGATCGTCGTCGCGCGGGAGGGACACCTCGACTTCGACGCGCTCACCGAGCGCATCCACCCGGCGGACTCACGGGTGCGGACGCTCGCCGAGCGGACCCCGGCGTCCTTCGTCGCCTTCGACGTGCTGGCCCTGGGGGACGAGTCACTGCTGGAGATGCCGCTGTCCGACCGGCGGGAGCTGCTGGTCCGGGCGCTGGAAGGGGTCACCCCACCGGTTCACGTGGCGCCGGCGACGAGGGACATCGAGGTGGCGCGGGGCTGGTTCGGGCAGTATGAGGGTGCGGGCCTGGACGGGGTGATCGCCAAGCCGCTGAATCTGCCGTACCGGCAGGACGAGCGGGCCATGTTCAAGATCAAGCACGAGCGCACGGCCGATGCGGTCGTGGCCGGGTACCGGCTCCACAAGAGCGGTCCGGTCGTGGGTTCACTGCTGCTGGGCCTGTACGACGAGGGCGGCACCCTTCAGCACGTGGGCGTGTGCGCGGCCTTCTCCATGAAGCGGCGCGCGGAGCTGATCGGAGAACTGGCTCCGCTGCTGATGGACGACGTGTCGGGTCATCCGTGGGCGGCCTGGGCGGACGAGGCGGCCCACGGGACGGCGCGGCTGCCCGGCGCGCCGAGCCGCTGGTCGGGGAAGAAGGACCTGTCCTGGGTGCCGCTCAGGCCGGAGCGGGTGGCCGAGGTGGCCTACGACCACATGGAGAACGGGCAGCGCTTCCGGCACACCGCCCGTTTCCGCCGCTGGCGTCCGGACCGGACTCCCGAGAGCTGCACCTACGCGCAGCTGGAGGAGCCGGTCCGCTATGACCTGGCCAAGATCCTCGGCGCTCCCTGAGTCAGGGCTGCAGCAGCACCTTGACCGCGCCGTCCCGCTTCTTCTGGAACATGTCGTAGGCGTGCGGTGCCTCGGCGAGCGGAACGCGGTGGGTGGCGAAGTCGTCGACGCCGAGCGGGTCCTCGTCGGTGAGGTAGGGGATGATCTCGTCGCTCCAGCGGCGTACGTTGGCCTGGCCCATGCGCATCTGGATCTGCTTGTCGAACAGGGTGAGCATGGGCATCGGGTCCGCCATGCCGCCGTACACGCCGACGATCGAGAGGGTGCCGCCGCGGCGCACCAGTTCGATGGCGGTGTGGAGTGCGGCGAGCCGGTCGACGCTGAAGCGTTCCGCCAGCGGGCCGCTCAGTTTGCGGGGCAGCAGGGCGGACGCGTTCTGCACCATGCGGGCCGCGGCGCCGCCGTGCGCCTCGGTGCCGACCGCGTCGATCACGGCGTCGGGGCCGCGGCCGTCGGTCTGGTCGCGGATCGCGGCGACAAGCTCCTTCTCGTCGTCGAAGGAGCGCAGGTCGAAGGTCTCGACGCCCCGCTCCTTCACCCGGCGCAGCCGCTCGGGCACCAGGTCCACGCCGAACACCCGCCCGGCGCCCGTGACCTGGGCGACCCGGCAGGCCATGTCGCCGATGGGGCCGAGCCCGAGCACGGCGACGCTGCCGCCCTGCGGGACGCCGGCGTAGGCGACCGCCTGCCAGGCGGTGGGCAGGACGTCGGACAGGTAAAGGAACCGGTCGTCCGAGGGCCCCTCGGGGACCTTGATCGGGCCGTACTGGGCCTGCGGGACCCGCAGGTACTCGGCCTGCGCGCCCGGCACCGCGCCGTACAGCCGGGTGTAGCCGAACAGGGCCGCTCCCATGCCCTCGGCGCTGACCTGGGTGGTCTCGCACTGGGTGGGCAGTCCGGTCAGGCACATCCAGCAGTTGCCGCAGGCGATCTGGAACGGCACCACGACCCGGTCGCCGACCTGGAGGTCGGGCACCGCCGCGCCGACCTCTTCGACGATCCCCATCGGCTCGTGGCCGAGGATGTCGCCCGGTGTCATGAACGGGGTCAGCACTTCGTACAGATGCAGATCGGATCCGCACAGTCCGCTGGACGTGATGCGGATGACCGCGTCGGTCGGCTCCTCGATCCGTGGGTCGGGCACGTTCTCCACTCGTACGTCCCGCTTTCCCTGCCAGGTCAGTGCCCTCATCGCCGCCCGCTCCCTCCGTCGTGGCCGGTGTGTCGCTCCTGCGGTGGCCGCCCGGGTACCCGAGGGGTCTCGCACCGAACCGCGGGCCGCTGGGCCGATCGGCGGAAGCCGCCGCACGGGAGCACCCCCGGTCGGCTCTAGCCAGAGACAATCGGAAAAGCGCACAATCGAGACAACGGATGACATGAGGCAGGCGCGGTGGCGACGGTGGGCACGGAACGAGCGACGCGCCGACGGCGCGGTACGGGGGCGGGGATACTGCTCGCCGCCGTGCTGACGGCCCCTCTGGCGGCGGGGTGCACGACGTCGGACGGACCGCGCGACGACGGGCGGGGGTCGCCCAGTGAGTCGCCGACACGGCCCGGCGGCCAGGACAGCCCGCCGGTACTCGCCGTGAAGATCGACAATGCTCCCGCCGCGCGTCCCCAGACCGGCCTCGACGCCGCCGACGTGGTGTACGCCGAACAGGTCGAGGGCGGGACCAGCAGGCTGGTCGCCGTGTACGCCACCGAGCTGCCGCAGTCCGTGGGGCCGGTGCGCAGCGCCCGGGAGTCGGATCTGGAGCTGCTGCGCCAGTACGACCGGCCGGTGCTGGCCTTCTCGGGGGCGCAGAGCAAGTTGATGCCGCTGATCGAGCAGGCACCGCTGGAGGCGGTGACACCCGAGTCGGCGGCCGACGCCTACACCCGGGGCACCGGCCGGCCCGCTCCCCACAACCTGTTCCTGCGCCCGGAACGGCTCATGGACGACCCGCCCGGCGAGGCCGGCCTGACCCATGGTTTCCGCTTCGGGCGGCCCCCCGCGGACGGCGAGCCCGAGAACGAGCTCACGGTGCGCTACCCGGCGGCCCGCTTCACCTTCACCTGGTCCGGCGCCCGGGACCGCTGGCTGGTGTCGATGGACGGTGCCCCGGCGCACACCACGGAGGGCGAGCGGCTGGCACCCGCGACGGTCGTCGTGCAGTACGTGACCGTGCGCCCTTCCGGCTTTCGCGACTTCCTCGGCAACAACACCCCGTACACCCAGACGGTGGGCTCGGGCGAGGCGACCGTGCTGCGCGACGGACGCGCCTACGAGGCGAAGTGGAAGCGGCCGGCCGCCGAGGACGGCACCTCGTTCACCACCGACTCCGGCGAGCCGATGAACTTCGCACGCGGACAGGTGTGGGTGGTGTACGCGAAGGCGCCCTGAGCCGGCCCGGTCAGTGCGGGGCGGCCAGGGACGGGGCGGGATCACGCAGGCCGTCGGCCGCGTCCGCCACCCGCCGGAGCAGGTCGATGAAGACCGCCTGCTCACCGGCGTCGAGCGGGGCCAGGAAGACCTGGTTCATCCGCGCCGTGCGCACCGTCAGCCTGCGGTGGGTGCGCACCCCGCCGTCGGTGAGGCGCAGCTGGAAGCGGCGGCCGTCCAGCGGGTCACGGACCTTGTCCACCAGCCCGCGCCGGATGAGCCGGGCGATCACCTCGGCGATGGTGGACCGGTCCAGCCCGACCCGCTCCCCCACGGTGCGCTGGTCGAGACCGGGTTCGGCGACGAGCGCGTTGAGGACGGCGAACTGCGGCGAGGTGATCTCCTCGGAGACCATCGTGTTCCACAGCAGGTGGTGCGCCTGCTGGAGCCGCCGGGCCAGATGCCCGGGATGGGTGGTGAGATCCACGGCGGCCATGTGCGCTCCCCCGGTCGTTTCATCGGTGCACTGATTACTGGTGGGAGTCTGAACGGTACTGGACAGCGAAGTGACCGCGCGGAAATACTCAGTGCGCTGACTAAATGCGGATCGGGCTCGGCTCGAAGGAACGGGGTCCCGGATGGACAAGGTGGTCGCCTCGGCGGCGGAGGCGGTGGCCGACGTACCGGACGGTGCGTCGCTGGCGGTGGGCGGCTTCGGACTCAGCGGGGTGCCGAACGTGCTGATCCAGGCGCTGTACGAGCGGGGGGTGGGCGGACTGGCGGTCGTCTCCAACAACTGCGGGGCGATGGAGTCCGGGCTCGCGGTGCTGCTCGCCGCGGGCCGCATCGCCCGGGTGACCGGTTCCTACATCGGTGCGAACAAGGAGTTCGCGCGGCAGTACCTGGCCGGTGAGCTGGAGGTGGAGCTGATCCCCCAGGGCACGCTCGCGGAGCGGCTGCGCGCCGGGGGCGCCGGCATCCCGGCGTTCTACACGCCGGCCGGGGTGGGCACACAGGTCGCCGAGGGCGGGCTGCCCTGGCGGTACGACGGCTCCGGCGGGGTGGTGCTGGCCTCGCCCGCCAAAGAGGTGCGGGAGTTCGACGGCACGGAGTACGTGCTGGAGCGCGGTATCCGGACCGACTACGCGCTGGTGCGGGCGGCGAAGGGCGACCGGCACGGAAACCTCGTGTTCGGCAAGTCCGCCCGCAACTTCAACCCGCTTGCCGCGACGGCGGGCCGGGTGACGGTCGCGGAGGTGGAGGAACTGGTCGAGCCCGGCGCCATCGACCCGGACGCGGTGCACCTGCCGGGCGTCTTCGTGCAGCGCGTGGTCGCGCTCACGCCCGGGCAGGCGGCGGACAAGCGGATCGAGCGGCGGACGGTGAGCGGCTGATGGCCTGGACCCGGGAAGGGATGGCCGCGCGGGCGGCCCGGGAACTGAGGGACGGCCAGTACGTCAATCTCGGCATCGGTCTGCCCACGTTGATCCCGGGCCACCTCCCGCCCGGCGTCGACGTGGTGCTGGAGAGCGAGAACGGCATCCTGGGCACCGGCCCGTACCCCACCGAGGACGCCGTCGACCCGGACCTGATCAATGCCGGGAAGGAGACCGTCACCGTCCTTCCGGGCGCCTCCTTCTTCGACTCGGCATGGTCGTTCTCGATGATCCGCGGCGGGCACATCGACGTCGCCGTCCTCGGCGCGATGCAGGTGTCCGGCCGTGGTGATCTGGCCAACTGGGCGATACCCGGCAAGCTCGTCACCGGCATCGGCGGCGCGATGGACCTGGTCCACGGGGCCCGTACGGTGATCGTGGTGATGACCCACACCGCGAACGACGGCTCGCCGAAGATCGTCGCGGAGTGCTCGCTGCCGCTGACCGGCAAGGCGTGCGTGGACCGGATCGTCACCGACCTCGGCGTCCTCGACGTCACCGACGGCGGACTCGTCCTCGTCGAGACCGCTCCCGGCGTGTCCGCCCGGGAGGTCGCCGCCAAGACCGGAGCCGGACTCACCCTCGGGGAGGGCCTGTCATGACCGACGTACCCACTCAAGCCGACATCGACCGGGAGATCGCGGCCGAGCACGCCGCGTACGGGGAGCGGCTCGCCGCCGGCGGGCCCGTCGAGCACCATCCGCGCCGCGACTACGCCCCGTACCGCTCCTCGGTGCTGCGCCACCCGAAGCAGCCGCCGGTCACCGTCGACGTGGCGAACGACCCGGAACTGGTGGAGCTGCACTCCCCCGCGTTCGGGGAACGGGACATCACCGAGACCGACAACGACCTCACCCGGCAGCACACCGGCGAGCCCGTCGGCGAGCGCATCACCGTCTCCGGCCGGCTGCTGGACCAGGGCGGCCGGCCGGTACGCGGTCAGCTGGTGGAGATCTGGCAGGCCAACTCGGCCGGACGGTACGCCCATCGGCGCGAGCAGCACGACGCCCCGCTGGACCCGAACTTCACGGGGGCCGGCCGCACCCTCACCGACGCCGACGGCTTCTACCGCTTCACCACCATCCGGCCCGGCCCCTATCCCTGGCGCAACCACGCCAACGCCTGGCGCCCGGCCCACATCCACTTCTCCGTCTTCGGCTCCGCGTTCACCCAGCGACTGGTGACGCAGATGTACTTCCCGGGCGACCCGCTCCTCCCCCACGACCCGATCCTGCAGTCCGTGACCGACGACGCGGCACGGCAGCGGCTGGTCGCGGCCTACGACCACGGCCTGTCGGTGCCCGAGTTCTCCCTCGGCTACCACTGGGACATCGTTCTGGACGGACCGCGTGCCACCTGGACGGAAGAAGGGCGCTGACCACCATGGCGAAGACCGGCACCGGCAGTCCGGAGAACGCGCTGCCCACTCCGTCGCACACCGTCGGCCCCTTCTACGGCTACGCGCTGCCCTTCCCCGGCGGGGAGGACATCGCGCCCGCCGGCCACCCGGACACGGTCACCGTGCACGGGTACGTGTACGACGGCGAGGGCCGGCCGCTGCCGGACGCGCTGCTGGAGCTGTGGGGTCCCGATCCTGGTGGCAGCGTGCCGACGGCGGACGGTTCGATGCGGCGGAACCCGGCGAGCGGGGGCTTCCTCGGCCGCAACGGCGTGGAGTTCACCGGCTTCGGACGCGTCCAGACCGATGCGAACGGCCACTGGTACGCCCGTACCCTGCGGCCCGGGGCGCGCGGGCACCACGCGCCGTACCTCAGCGTGTGCGTCTTCGCGCGGGGCCTGCTGGTGCACCTGTTCACCCGGATCTACCTGCCGGGCGAACAGGCGGTGCTGACGGCGGATCCGCTGCTGTCCCGGCTCGGCGCGGAGCGCCGCGACACGCTGGTCGCGGGCGAGGAGGACGCGTGCACGTACCGTTTCGACATCCGCCTTCAGGGCGAAGGCGAGACGGTCTTCCTGGAGTTCCAGTGACATCAGCCGATTCCGACACCGGTCTGCTCGCGCCCGGGTGGGCCGGTTCCCCGGCGGCCGCCGAGACCGGTGACACGGCGTTCCTGCGGGCGCTGCTCGATGCGGAGGCCGCGCTCACCCGGGCGCAGGCCGTGCTGGGGCTCGTCCCGGCCGAGGCGGCGGTGGCGGTCGCGGAGGCGGCCGATCCGGGCCGATTCGACATCGCGTCCCTCGCCGCGCGGGCCCGGGGCGGCGGGAATCCGGTGATCCCGCTGGTCGCCGACCTGACCCGCGCGGTCGGTGAGGAGTACGGCCCCTACGTGCACCGGGGAGCCACCAGCCAGGACCTCATGGACTCGGCGACGATGCTGGTCGCCCACCGCGCCCTGGGGCCGGTCCTCACCGACCTCGGCCGGGTGCAGCGGGCTCTGGCCCGGCTCGCCGCCGAGCACCGTGACACCGTGCTGCCGGGGCGGACCCTGACCCAGCACGCCGTGCCGACGACGTTCGGGCTGAAGGCCGCCGGGTGGCGGTCACTGGTGCTGGACGCCCGGGACCGGGTGACCGCGGTACGGGGCTGCCTGCCCGCCCAGCTCGGCGGCGCTGCCGGAACCCTGGCCGCCTTCCCCGCGCGCGGGGCCGAGGACGCGACCGCGTTGCCGGCTGTCTACGCCCGGGAGCTCGGTCTGGACGAACCGCTGTTGCCCTGGCACACCCTGCGTACGCCCCTCGCCGACCTCGCCGGGTGCCTGGCGCTGACGGCCGGTGCCCTCGGCAAGATCGCTGCGGACGTCCTCACCCTCTCCCGTACCGAGATCGCGGAGGTCTCGGAAGGCAGCGGTGGCGGTTCCTCTGCCATGCCGCACAAGGCGAACCCGGTCCGCTCGACGCTGATCGCGGCGGCTGCCCGCCGTGCACCGCAGCTCGCGGCCACGCTCTACGGCTCGCTGGTGGCCGAGGACGAGCGCCCGGCCGGGGCCTGGCACGCGGAGTGGGAACCGCTCAGGGATCTGCTCCGCCTGGTCGGCGGGGCGGCCCGGGACGCCGCCGAACTCACCGAGGGACTGCGGGTGCGCCCGGACACGATGCGTGAACACCTCCGCCTCACCCGCGGGTTGATCGTCTCCGAGCGGCTCTCCGCCGAGCTGGCGCCCGTGCTGGGCCGCACCCGGGCTAAGGAGCTGCTGACGGAACTGGCCCGGCGGGCGCACGAGGAGGATCGGGATCTCGGTGCACTACTCGCCTTGGAGCCGGAGTTGAAGGGTGTCGACCTTCTCCCGCTCATCGACCCCGCCCGGTACACCGGCTCCGCCGGAATGCTCACCGACCGTGCCCTGGAGCGACCGTGACCGACACACTCCTCAACCACCGGGCCGAGGGCCCCGCTTCGGCGCCTCCCCTGCTGCTCGGGCCCTCCCTCGGCACCTCGTACGCCCTCTGGGACGAGGTGGCGCCCGAGCTGTCGGTCGCGCACCGGGTGGTCCGCTGGGACCTGCCGGGACACGGCGGTTCGGAGGCCGGGCTGATCCGTGCCGGTGCCACCGTCGGCGATCTCGCCGGGCTGGTGCTCGCGCTGGCCGACGCGCTCGGCCTCGGGCGGTTCGCGTATGCGGGCGTCTCACTGGGCGGCGCGGTGGGGCTGCATCTCGCCGTGCACCATCCGGAGCGGGTGTCGTCGCTGGCCGTGATCTGCTCCTCGGCGCACTTCAACGGGTCGAGGCCCTGGCGGGAGCGGGCGGCAGCGGTCCGGCGCGGAGGACTGGCCGGGCTCGCGGAGGGTGCCGACGCCCGGTGGTTCACGCCCGGGTTCACCGTGCCGGAGCTGGTGCGGGATCACCGGGAGGCCGACCCGGGAGCCTACGCCGCCTGCTGTGACGCGCTGGCCGCGTTCGATCTGCGGGAGCGGCTCGCGGAGATCTCCGTACCGACCCTGGCGGTGGCCGGACGGGAGGACCCGGCGACACCCCCCGAGCATCTGCGGCAGATCGCGGACACGGTGCCGGGTGCCGCGCTCGTGGAGATCCCGGGCGCCTCCCATCTGGCGCCGGCGCAGTGCCCGGAGGCGGTGCTGGCGGCACTGCGGGCGCACTTCGACGGGGCCGCCGGACGTGGCATGGGGGTGCGACGCGAAGTGCTGGGTGATGCGCATGTGGACCGGGCGCAGGCGCACCAGACACCGTTCACCGCCCGCTTCCAGGACTTCATCTCCCGTTACGCCTGGGGAGAGATCTGGACCGACCCGACGCTCAGCCGCCGCGAACGCAGCATGGTCACGCTCACGGCGCTGGTGGCGCACGGCCACTACGACGAGCTCGCGATGCATGTCCGCGCGGCCCGGCGGGTCGGGCTCACCCCCGAGGAGATCGGCGCGGTGCTGCTGCAGACGGCTGTGTACTGCGGGGTTCCGGCTGCCAACTCGGCGTTCGCGACGGCGCAGCGGGTGCTGGCGGAGGAGGACGGGTAGCCGGACCTCCCGGCGCGGAGCCGGATCCCTCCGTCACGTCGCCTTCCCGTCGTCGACCCGACGGGCGGGCGGCGCGGCGTCAGGCGTCTGTTCCCGGGTTCCCCGGCCGGAGACTCGGGGAGTACCGGCGCCCCCGGACCTCGTACCGGATGTGCTCGGGTCAGGGCCCGGTACGGCGCGCGGGGGGGGCGGTCTCCCTCCCGGTGGTGCGTGCGTGGCGTTGCGCGGCGGACGGGAACGGGACGGCAGGGCCTAACGGAGCCCGGCGCCCGTCTCCAGCTCCGCGCGGGCCCGCTTCACCAGGCCGTCCGCGCCGCAGGAGCGTGCCAGTGCGAGGCCGCGTCGGAGATCGGGAGTGGAACGGGCGAGGATGCCGTACTCGACGCGGGCCACGGCGTGTTCGTACTGACACGGCGACGACTCCAGGTAGGTGACCGCCCGGGCGGCGAGGCGGACCGCGCGCTGGCCGGTCTCCAGGGCGGCGGCGACGCGCAGGGCCTCTCCTATGGCGGTGTCCGTGCCGAGGCGTTCGGCGTGCCGGCGGACGTCGACGGCCAGCCGCGCCGCGCGGGCGGGGTCCTCGGTGGCGAGCGCGCGGGCGAGGTCACCGGCCCCGAAGACGTGCACCGGGTTGTGGTGGCCGCGGGCGGCCGCCGCCTTCTCCGCCGCCTCCAGTTCGTTGATGCCGTCCTTGGTGCGGCCCACGGCGAGCAGCAGGCGGCCGCGTACGGAGCGCGGGTCGGGCAGCACGACGGTGGACGGGTAGGGCGGTGTGAAGCCGTGCCGTTCCGCCATCGCCCAGGCCTCGTCGACATGGCCGCGGGCGAGCAGGGTGTCGACGAGATTGCAGGTGGCCGTCCAGTACAGGGGCAGTCCGCGGCCGACACGCTCGGCGAGGCGCAGGGACTCGCGCAGTGAGGTCTCCGCGGCCTCCAGCCGGCCCCGCCTGCGGTGCGCCAGTCCGACGTAGGCGTGCGCCA
This sequence comes from Streptomyces sp. NPDC031365, assembly GCF_055569765.1. Lineage (NCBI taxonomy): Bacteria > Bacillati > Actinomycetota > Actinomycetes > Kitasatosporales > Streptomycetaceae > Streptomyces > Streptomyces sp. NPDC031365. Next base: position 59,465 of record NZ_JBVIIM010000030.1, read on the forward strand.
GGGCCAGGTGGCCGCCGCCCCAGCCCGCCGTGTCGTAGGCCTGCAGGGCTTCGCTGTAGAGGCTTTCGGCACGGTCGAGGCGGTCGGTGTAGGCGTAGGAACTCGCGAGCATCAGCAGGAGTTCGACGCTCCACTCGGAGTCGGTCCAGCCGAGGCCCGGTGCGAGGCGGCCGTTGACGAGGGCGCGGTCGCACACCTCGGCGACCTCCTCCGCGCTCTCCCCGCGCATCATGGCGTCGAAGCCGCGCAGGATCAGCAGCGCCCGTTCGGAGTTGTCGCGTCCGGTGCAGGTGGCGGCGAGCCGGGTGAGCCGCTCGGAACGGCCGGGTGTGATGGCCTCGCCGGCATGGATGCCCTCCCACATGAACTGCACGGCGTGGAGCCGCATCCGGGCCGGACCGGGCTCGAGCCGTGCGGCCTCCGCCTCGACGGTGCGGACGGCCTCTTCCATCTGGTCGTTGTGGAGCAGGGCCTGGGAGAGCCGGATCACCGCGTCCACGCGGCGGTCACCGTCGAGGCCGGGCATGCCGAGCGCGGTCCGCAGATGTCCGATGGTGCGGGCGGGCGCGGTGAGGAAGGTGGCACTGCCCAGTTCGTACAGGACATGCGCGTGGACCTCGGGGTGGGGTGGTTCCTCCAGCGCGCGTTCCAGGCAGCGGCGGGCGGCGTCAGGGGCGCCGACGGCGAGGTGTTCGCGGGCCGCCTCGCGCAACTGCCAGACGAGTTCCTCGTCGTCGTCCGGGTGGACTTCGAGGAGGTGACGGGAGGCCGCCGCGGCGCCGCGCCCGGAGTCGGTGACGATCCGGGCGGCTATGCCGTGCATGGCCCGGCGCAGGGCGTCGGGGATGGAGTTGTAGACGGCGGTGGTGATCAGGGGGTGGACGAACTCGAGGTCGGCGGGCCCGGTGCGGCCCGTGGCGGCGGGGTCGGGGGCGGTGAGGATGCGGGCGCTGCGCAGGAGCTCGGCGCAGCGGGCGGCGGCGTCGGGGCTGAGGGTGGCGAGCTGGGCCACCAGGCCGACGGTGATGTCGGTGCCGAGGATGGCCGCGGCCCAGGCGAACCGGGTGGCGTCCATGCCGAGTTGTTCCAGACGGGCGACGAGGCCGCCGCCGCGCGCGGAGCGGTTGAGGTCGCGCAGTTCTCCGGCGTGCGCCTCGACGGGGTCGAGTTCGCTGTCCTGGACCTTGGCGAGGAGCTCGACGGTCTCGTAGGGGTTGCCGGCGGTGACGGCCCACACCTCGCGGCAGAACGCCGCGTCGGCGTTCTCGCCGAGTGTGGCGCGGGTGAGTCCGGCCGTGGCGTCCGGGGTGAGGGCGCTGAGGGTGGTGACGGGGCGGTCGGCCGCGGCGGCTACGGCGTCCAGGTGCCTGGCGCTGGTCCCGGAGATCTCACCGGGCCGGCGGGCCACGACGACGAGTACGGACAGGTCGGCGATCCGTTCGGCGAACACGGCCAGCCAGTAGAGGGTTTCCTGGTCGGCCCAGTGGGCGTCGTCGATCAGCAGCACCAGCGGCCAGTCCCGGCGGGCCAGCCGGCGTACGGCGGCCACCAGGCCCTCGCACACGCCCTGCGGGTCGGCGTGCCGGTCGCCGGGGTCGGCTATGCCGAGGGCGGGGCCGGCTATGTCGTACCAGTCGCCGAGGTACTCCCGGGCCTCCTCGGGCATCATCGGCACCAGGGCCGGCTGCAGGAGTTGGCGTACGACGTTGAAGGGAACGGAGCGAAGGGTCTCGCCGCCGCGGGCGGACCAGACGGTGCAGCCACGCTGTTCGGCGATGCGGCGGGTCTCGGCCAGCAGCGCGGTCTTGCCCAGCCCCGCCTCGCCACGGAGCACCAGCAGGCTGCCGGGCGAGGTACGGTCGGCGCACAGGAGGTCGATGGCTTCCGCGATGGCGGCGACTTCCTCGTCGCGCTCCCACAGCGAACCCGAGGGAGCGGCCGGGGGCCGTACCTCCGTCATCCCGCTCCCTCCCCGAGTCGCCCGAATGACGTACCGGCCTCGAGCGTAGTCTTCCTCCCGCCCGAGCGGTGCCCGCTCGGCACACGTGTTGCCGTGACGGGTGGCACGGAACACCACGGGTCGACGCGAGTCTCTCCTCACCAGGGGTCCTGAAGGTCAACAGCTGTCAACGGGCAGGGGGATGAGGACCGCCGCTTCGATCGCACCACGGCCGGCTGCGGCGAACCGCTCGCCGCGTACGGCACTCGGGCCGGCCGGGGTGACGGCGGCTGCGCCGAAGGGACGCCACGCCACGGGCGTACGGACACGGGCCGGCCAGTTCGAGCCCGCGCGCCCGGCCTCACGACGTGCCCCCGGAGCACCGCTCCTCCCAGGTGGACCGCACGATCGCATGGGCGCGCCGGAAGCGGTGGTCCGGGTTCTCGGCCAGGTCGACGGGTGCCTGGAGCGTCACGGCACGGCTGTCCTGGCGTATGAGCTGGATGAAGGTACGGGCGCTGGGTCCTCTGCCCACCTGCACGGTGGTGACCGCCCGTATCTGCTCCCAGCGGCACGACTGCCGGCCGGGCCAGACCCCGGTGGTGACCCCGTCGTCATCGATGCGGGTCCCTCCGGCGGCCTTGCGCCACGAGTGCACCGCCCCCGCCATCACCGGCAGACAGACGAGAGCCGCCACCCACATCGGCAGAGCGGCATCGCTGCCCGCCCCCATGTACAGAGCGGTCAGGGCGTACATCACCACCCACCCTGCGGCAACCCACCGCCACAGCCTGCGCTGCCCGGGCAGCACGGCGTACTCCAGCGGCAGAGTCTCGTCCTCCTCCGCCGCCTCGTGTTCACCCCAGCGGTTCGTCATCTCCCGGCCCCCACCCCCGCAACGCCCTGAGCGTTGTTCACGTCCTGCCGAGTATCCCGCACAGCACCGACAACCGTCGCGGGGGACGTGGACCGGGGGCGTTCGGTCACGCGACGCAGCCAGGCCGTGCGGGCGCGGTGGCGGCCCACAGCATGCGGGGGTCCTCGGAGCCGGCCGAGCGGGCGGCGGCGCCGATCGCGGTTCACCTGCTCCCGGCCGGGTTCCCGACGTCCCCACGGATCGTGCCGTCCACCGGGCCGGCCGAGGGCCCGCGCAAGGACGGACCCGGACAGCACGTCGGTCTCGAACCGCTCCGGCTCCTCCGCCGACACGGTGCCCAGCGGCCCGGGTGCTGATGGACGGGGTGCGTCGGTGCGGGGCTCTCTCATACGGCTTTCACCGTCGCCTCATACGGTAGGGGCATGACGCAGGTGACTCCTCCCGGGTGGTACCCCGACCCCGGGCACACGAATGACGGACCGGCCACCGAGCGCTGGTGGGACGGCGCGGCCTGGACGGAACAGGTCCGGCCGGCGGGGCCGGCCGCCGCATGGGGTCCGCCCGCGCCGGGCGCCGCGGCCGGGCCGGCCTATCCGGGGTATCCGGGGTATCCGGGGTATCCGGCTCCGCCGCCGCCCGGACCGGGGCACAAGGTGCGGAACGGGATAGCCGTCGCCGTGGCCGTCGCCGTACTGGCAAGCATCGGTGTGGGGGTGTACGTGCTGGCGGACAACGGCCCGGACCGGGATTCCACGACCTCGCAGGCGCCGGACGGGCGGGACGGCAGGCCGGACGGCGGTTCGGGTGGGTCGGGTGGTTCCGGGGATGAGGAGCCGGGGCCGGACACGTCCGAGCCGCCGCGGGTCGAGAGCGGGTCGGTGACCGACGCCCTGAGCGGCATCAGTCTGCCCATCCCGGACGGCTGGTACGGCCAGGAGCTCCAGGTGGGCGCCTCGGTGACGTCGGAGGACGGGTACGACTGCCCCGGCAACACCGACAAGAGCTGCACCAAGGGCGGTGCCTACTCGGCGCCCGCCCTGGCCCTCGGCAGCCGCGGCTCCACCGCCGAGGAGGTCGCCAGGGCGGACATCGCCGGCAACGCCGAGGAGAGTTACGGCGGGGACTCGTACGGGAAGATCACGTCGCACGACGTGCTCGTGTCCAAGGCCGTGACCGTGGCCGGGCAGAAGGGCTATCTGGTGCGCTGGAAGGCGGTCACCAGCAAGGGCTCCGACGGGTTCGTCCAGTCGCTCGCCTTCCCGTCCCCCGCGCAGCCGAAGCAGATCGTCGTGGTGCGCTGCGGAGTCGACACCGACCAGACGCAGGCCGTCCTCGACGAGATCACCGAGGGCATCGAGGTCTCGTCGGGCGGCGGTGGCAACGGGCAGGACGTCTGACACCCCGGACATGACGGCCGGGTGGGCCGCCCTCGCCCAAGAGGTGGCCCACCCGGCCGGGGTGCGCCCGCCCCTGTCCCCACGGTGCGGCGCGCCCCGGGCCGCCGTCCGGTCGTGCCGGACATCGTTTCCGCGGTCGCCCCCACGCCTACGGGTACGGGACAGGTCTCACCCCGGCCGGGTTCCGTGGCGCAGGGCCGCCTCGGTACCGGAGAGGTAGACGGCCGTGGCGAGCCACTGGGCCGCGTACGGGTCGGGGCCGCCGTCGTCGAGGCGGCCGAAGACGTCGCGGGTACGGTGGGCGGCCACCATGCCGAGCGCGGCGACCAGGTGCGCACCGTTGACGAAACCGCTGCGGTGCAGCGCGGCCACATGGTCGCGGTGATCGCCGTCACGCGCGGGTTCGGCGGCGGCCCGGCGTCCGCCCGCGACGGCCAGCTCGACCAGCCGGCGCACGCGCCAGAGCGGCGAGTCGCCCACAAGGGCTGCGGTCAAGGGAGCGGCTTCGCACGGGGTGGGCAGGTCCGGCGGGAAGTGGTCGTCCCGCAGGTGGTCGTAGCCGAGGTCCGCGCGGCCCTGCCAGTCGTGCGGGAGGCGCAGGGTGGCCGCGGTACCGGGTACCGGGGCGACGGCGAGTGGGCGGAGGGTGGTCACACGGCCGGGCTCGGGGCGGCCGGCGACCCTGATCCGCAGCCCGGGGCGGGCACCCAGCCGCCGGAGGTTGGCGGTATGGGCGAGGCCGGGATGGCGGTGGGCGGGGGTCAGCCGGACGGCCGCGCCGCTTCGCTCCGGCAGCACCCGGACCAGCAGGTCCTCACCGTCCGGGGCGACGACCTCCACGTCGCGGACGGTCAGTGGCCCCGGGTGCCCGGCTCCGCCGGAGTCCGGCACGGGAGACGCCGTGTAACGGTCGCCGTCGGCCGGCGTCGCCCGCGCGGTCACGGGCCAGGGCCGTCCGGCGGCGAAGGTGGCGCGGACGCCGGGTTCCGGCAGCAGGCGGCCGTCCGGGGAGACGACCGCACGGGAGAGGATGAGACCGCCGCGGGAGAGCCGGAAGTGGTCGCTCAGGAAGGACCGGATCGCGACATGGGCGGTACCCGCGCGGTGGGCCCGGGCCGGTCCGCCGGGCTTGACGTCGGGGAGCGTGTACCAGTGGCCGTCGTCGTCGACGAGGTGGGTGACCACACCACCGAGGCCGTCGGGACCGATGACCGGCTCACGGCAGACGCCGTACAGTCGCAGCGGCCCGTCGGGACGGTGGTTCCGGGGGACGGAACCGATCAGTGCCGGGTCCGGGTCCGCTGTCCTCAACCGGTGGGTGACGAGCAGGAGTTCGCGAAGCGCTGTGACCAACGCGGCGAGGGCGCGCGGACGGTGCGGGTCGCGCTCGTCCCGCAGACGGCGCACCACGTCCGAGGCGGCGGACTCCGCCCGGTGGAGACCCGCGAGGCGAGCCGTGTGGGCGGCACGGAGCAATTCGGCCTGAACGACCGCCCCCGCGCCGCCGGTACCGGCGGACAGCACGGTCGCGGCAGCCGTCCAGAGCCCGGAGGCGGCCCGGACCTGTGCGGCGGAAGGGCCGACGGTCGGGGCGGCCGGGGGGTGGCTGGGCTCCGGTCCGCAGGCAGCGGTCCGGACCGGGCGGTCCGGACCGCCCGGACCGCCCTGGTCGGCGGAACGGTCCGGACGAGCCGAACCGTCCCGGCTGGTGCGGCGGCTCCGCTCACCGCGGCTTCCCACGTCGGCGGACGCGCCCGCGGCAGCGGCGTCCGGGGCGTGGGCGGGGTCCTGGGCCGGGGCGGTGAGAGGGGTGTTGTCGGTGGGGTGGTCCGGAGCCGGCGGGTGGTCCGCAGCCGACGAGGGATCCGCGGCCAGAGGGCGGTCCGGAACCGGCGGGTCGTCCGGAACCGGCGGGTGGTCGGCTATCGGACAGGCCGTCAGGACCGCCGCGCGATGCAGACAGCGTGGGGCCAGCAGACACGTGCAGTCGGCCTGCTCGGCCTCCGTGAGCGTGCCGGACGGGCCGGGTGCCAGGGTCACCCACGCGTCCTCGCCGCAGCGGACCCGGACGGTTGTGGCCTCGGCGGTGACCGGCGTACCGGCCAGGGCCTGGACGGCCGCGTCCAGTCTGCCTCGCAGGCGCGTGGTCAGACTCTCCACCGCGGAGGCGACCACCTCCGGTGCGGCCGGTGGGAGGGGGACGGGAGGGTTCATCAGGTTGCTCCGCGGACGCGTTCGCCCACCCAGCGGGCGAGTGAGAGAGGGCTGAGGGCGGCCACCGGCATGCCGGCGTTGACGAGTTGCCGGGCGACCGGCACCGAATAGCGGGGAACCGCCTCGTCGTCCAGGGCGGCGCAGCCCAGCAGGTGGACACCGGAGGTGACCAGGGACTCGACCTCGGTCAGCAGGCCGTCGACCCCGAACCCTTCCTCGAAGTCGCTGACGACCACCATCAGCGTGCGGTTCGGCACCTTCACCAGCGTGCGGGCGTGCGCGAGGCCCGCCGCGATGTGTGTGCCGCCGCCGACCTTCACCTCCAGCAGCAGGGAGAGCGGGTCGGTGACCCGGTCGGTGAGGTCGACGACCCGCGTGCTGAAGGTGAGGAAGTGCGTGGAGAGCATGGGCGCGCCGCCGAGTACGGCAGCGGTCAGCGCCGACCAGATCACCGCGGCCTCCATCGACCCCGACACATCGACGACCAGTATCAGCCGCCAGTCGTTCTGCCGGGCGGCACGGGTGGTGAAGACGGGTCGTTCCGGGATGACTTCGACCCGGCCGTCCTCCAGTCGGCGGCTGTGGACGAGGTTCTCCCGCAGGGTCCGGGCCAGATCGAGCCGGCCGCCGGGGCGCCGGGTGGGACGCGGTGTGTTGAGGCCGGTCAGCGTGGGGCGCAGCCGGGTGGCGAGTTCGCGGGTGAGTTCCTCAATGAGCCGTTTGACGAGCGGGCGCAGATGCGCGATCCGCTGCTCGGGCATTCCCTTGGCGAGCGTGAGCACGGCGGACAGCAGTTCCACCGACGGCCGCACCGTGGCCGGGTCGAGGTGGGCGATCACGTCCGTACGGCCGTTGGCGGCGGCGCGTCCGAGGACTTCCTCGCGGATGTCCGCGCCGAAGAGTGCCTCGAGTTCCTCGGCCCAGTGCCGGACGCTGGGGTAACCCGGGTCGTCCTGGCCTCCGGTGAGCTCATCGGTGTCCCTGCCGTGGGCCGCGGCCGCCTCCCCCGCCGCCTCCCCCGCCGCCTCGCCGTCGTCCACGCCTTCGCCCCCGTCCGGCCCGAACAGCTCGTCGAGGGCCCGGAGGTAGGGCTGCAGATCCGGCGGGAGTTTCGCCCGCTCGCGGCCGAGCAGCAGCCGCCAGCGGTCGGCGGGGCCGAGCCGTAGAGCCCCGCGTCCCGTGGGGCCGACGGACATCTGCCCGCTCGCCGTGCGTACCGGCCCGTCCGGGGTGGACGCGTCCGTCAGCGCATGGCTCACCGGTTCTCCGGCCGCGGGACTCGGCCACACCGTGGCCGCGGAACTCACCAGCCCCGCCAGTCCCACCTCACTCAGCAGTGCGAGCCCCGCGTTGTCGGCCTCGGCCCACCGGCCGACGAGTTCGGCGGGCGCGCCGAGCCGGAGGTCGGGCCGGTCGCCGAGGCGGCCGGTCACGGCCGTCAGCAGCCGTCCCCGGCCTTCCGGCGTCAGCGCCCGGAAGCCGCCGCGCAGGGCGGTGAGCCGGTTGAGGAAGTGCCGGTCGCTCATCGTCTCGACGCGCTCCAGCAGCGGGTCGAGGGCCGTGGGGACGGACTCGACCAGTGGTCCGGCGGCGACGAGCAGACCGGTCAGCCGGCGCTCCAGCCGGTGGCGGCCGTCCGGTGCCGTCGCCGAGTCGACCCAGTCGGCCAGCCTTCTGCCCAGCACGGCGGAGCTGTCGAGGTCGAGCAGCACCCGGGCGGCGAGGGCCGCTCCCTGGACGAGTGGCGAACCGGTGCGGGAGAGGTCGTACAGCTCGCCGTCCAGTCGCAGGCCGAGCCGGTCCTCGCCGCTTCTGACGGCCAGCGTCACGACGGCGACGGCGTCCTCCTTCTCGTCGCTGCCGGCCAGTCCGGGCAGGGCGCGGACGGCGGCTTCCAGCAGCGTGTCGGAGAGGGCGGTCGCCCGGGCGCGTGTCCGCCGCGTGGTGCCGGGCAGGTGTTCACGGCGTATCGACTCCAACAGGTCGAGGGCTCGCAGGAGTTCGGAAAGGGTGCCCGCGGCCGGCAGGACCCGTGCGGCCTCCGTGAGGCCCTCCCCGACCAGGGCGGGCAGCGCGCACCGGGCGGCGGCGCCCAGGAGGTCGATCACCCGGGCGGGGGTGGTTCCGCCCGATGCGCACGCCCGGCGGTGGTTCTCGCGCAGGGTGCCGTCGGCCGCCTGGGCGGCGGTGACGCCTCTGGCGCCCACCAGATCGAGCCGGGCCGCGACCGACGGCGTCCAGGCGGCCTGCCAGCGTGTGGTGAGGGCGCTCCGCTCCCCCGCGGCGGACACTGCGGCCGGCTCCGCGTAGCCCACCCCGCACGCCGTGAGCCGCTGGAGCAGGATCTCGCGCCGGGCGTCGAGGGACGAGCGCAGCGGCGACAGCCGGATGTCCCGGCGGGCAGGGCTGTGCGGCCCGGGCAGCCGCAGTGCCGCCAGCTCCGCCTCCACCCAGGGCCCGAGTCCGGAGCGGGGTGTGCCGGGGGCGAGGCGGCCACGTCCGGTGCCGACCAGCACCGGTTCCAGGAACCCGTCGAGGGGGTCTCCATGGCCCAGTACGGACGTCACCGCTTCCCGTAGTTCGGTCCGGCCGGGTGCGGGAAGCCCACGCAGGCTGCCCAGGTCGCAGGCCAGCCGCAGGGTCTCGATCGCCTCTCCGGTTCCCGCGGGGCGGCCGGACGCGCGGATCTCCCGGCAGAGTTCGGTGACGAGGCGGGCGGCGGCATCGCGTATCCGGCCGGGGTCGCCGCCGGCGTCGAGCACCGCCTGCTGCCAGCGCGGGTCGCGGATGCCGGCCGGGTAGCCGGAGCGTGCGTCCAGCAGGGGGAGGGCGTACGGCACGAGCGACGTGACGACCGACAGGTCAGGGCCGGCGGCGTCCGGGGCCTCGGTCCCGGGGGTGTCGCTCTCCCCCTCGTCGGTCAGCGCGGGCGCGTGGAAGGCCCCGGTCACCGCGGCCACCCGGCGCTTTCCGAACGCGGCGACGGTCCGGCGCATGTGCGCCTCGCGGGCGAGGTCGGTGTCCGGGATCCCGCCCCGCGTCCGCAGCTCCTGGCGCAGCGCACGGCCGAAGCCGAGAGCGGCGCGGCGCACGGCCTCCGGGGTGCTGCCGGGGGCCAGCGCCTCCACGGTGCGGTCCCACAGGTCGTCCGCGTCGGGCCGGGCACCCTCCGCGCCCCTCGCCGGGCCGGCCGACCACCCCGGGTCCGCGAGAGGCAGATCGCAGCAGATCACCTCCGCGCCTCGCTCCCGCGCCCAGCGGATCGCCGCCAGTTCCGGTGAGAAGTCGGCAAGGGGGTAGAAGTGCAGGCGTCCGTCCCCGTAGGCACCGGTGAGTGCCACCGGCGCGGTGGTGCGCGGGTCGGCGAGATACGGCAGCCAGGGCTGGAAGTCGGCCGGCAGTTCTACGCAGACGACCTCGGCGTCAGCGGCGTCCAGCAGCCGGGGTACGGCGACGGCCAGAGCGGGGCTGTGGTGCCGTACGCCGATCAGATACGGCCGTGTGCGGGCCGCCAGTGCGGCCACCCGGGCGGCCGTCTCGTGTGGTGCGGTCATGGATCCCAGCAGGCGGTTCGGCGGGGACGGCCGTACGCGGCGGCCGTCCCCTTCTTCCCATGTGTTCCGGCGGAACTCAGCGGCGGCGCTTGCGCGGCCGCGGCACCTCCAGTTCCGTCAGCTGGGGCCCGTCCCCGTCCTCGATCCGCTGCCAGGCCTCGCGGTAGAGACCGGCGACGGGCCGCAGGGGCACCACGACGCCCAGGACGGGCTCCTCGCCCTCGACCAGCTCGTACATCGGCAGTTTCCACCGCTCCAGCGGGAGGTGCGGGTGGGTGAGCTGGGTCCAGCCGCCGGGCAGGAACAGGGAGCGTCCGGCCTTGGAGCGGTTGCCCTCGATGACGAGGTCGGTGGCGGCCAGTTCGGCGCGGGCGGCCCGGAGCCTGGCCGTTCCGCCGCGCTGCTTGCCCCAGCCGGTCCAGCGGGCGGTGTTGCGGTCGGTGGGGTCGGGCAGGACGAGCAGCATCAGGTAGAGGACGGCGGCGTCCTCACTGATGCCGTACCGCTTGGCCGCCTCCGTGACCAGGTCGGGTACGGAGCGGGCGGGGTCCTGCGGCCACCACATGCCGTCCGCGTCGCGCTCGCCCGCCGCCGGGTTGCCCGGGTCGGCGAGGAGTTCGGCGAACAGCCGGTCGTGCACCAGGCGCAGGGCTGTCTCCTGGGCGTTCGGCCGTTCACCGGTGCACAGCGCCGTCAGGTGGGGGTCCTTCCCGGACGCGTTCAGCAGTGCGGTCCGGATGGCGGGGTCGGGCCGCCCGGTGCTCAGGACAACCGCGCCGTAGCGCACGTAGCCGTCGCCGGTCTCCGTGGGGTCTCCAGCGGCCCGCCGGTACGCCTCCCAGTCGTTCCGTCTGTCGAGAGGGATCAGCAGGCCCGGGTGGGCCAGCCGGTCGCGCAGCGCGCTCAGGACACCGGGCAGCACGGCGCGTACCGGGTCGCCGGACGGGAGACGGTGGGCGAGCCATGCGGCCAGGGTCACCGAGCCCTTGAGGACGCTGTTGTCGAAGCCGGGCCGCTTGTCGGTGGGTTCGACGGTGTAGGAGCCGAACGTCCAGGTCCGGTCCCGGGTCAGCCGGGGCTCGTCGGCCAGGCCGGCGAATCCCCACAGCGCCGCGGCCGGTGCCCATCCCGGCGAGACCACGGTGCGGACCGCCTCGTGGAGCACGTCCTCGGGGACGGAGGTGCGCCGGCCCAGGCGCTCGTTCCAGACCTCTGCCGCGCGGGCGGTGTCGGGGCCGTCCGTCCACAGCCGGGACGGGTCGTCGGGGAGCAGCGCCGCCACGACGGCCTGCCGGACGCTCGCGTCGAGGGCCTTCAGCTCCTCCTTGGCCACGCGCGCGTCGGCCGTCTTCACCCCGATCACCTTCAAGGTCGCGGCGGGTACCGGCTCGCGCTTGTCGTCGATCCGGGGCAGTCCCGCGACCACCAGCCGGGCCATGGTCGGGGTGATGCCGGTGAGGCGCGCGAACTCCTCCGCGGCCGCCGGGAACCAGGGCGCCGGGCCGCGCTCGGCGAACTCGGCGCGGAACGCCGCGGCCCAGCCGGCCGGCCGGGTCGGCTCCGGTACGAACGGCCGCTCGGCGACCAGGACGTACGGCGCGGGTATCTCGAACCGGCCGGACGGATCGTGGAAAAGCGCGCCGTAGCGCCTGCCCGGGACGTCGTTCTCCGTGTCCCACTCGCTGAGGAAGTGGTACGGCCGGTCGGGAAAGAGCAGGAACGCGCCGCCGGCGAGGTTCAGTACGGTCTCCTCCGTGTGGCCCGCCACGGCGTCGGGTCCCTCGAACAGGCTCTGGTCCAGCCGCAGCCGGACGGCGCGCCAGTGACCGGGGTCCAGGTCCGTGAGCGCCTGTGCGTCGAGTTCCGCGAGGAACTCGTTCAACGTCTGCCGGTGTTCGTCCACGGTGGGCTCCGAACCCACCCTCAGGGCCACGATCGCGGCCAGTTCGGGCAGAGCCCGGGCGTCCAGCTTCCCCAGCGACTCCTGCCTGTCCAGGTCGAGGTGGGTCAGACCCGGGGGAACGGGCTCGGCCAGGCCCCGCATCGACCGGCCCAGCAGGTGCGCCAGGTCGTGGATGCAGGTGGCGGAGCCGTAGTAGGTGCGCCAGCCCCGGCCGGTCAGGCCGACGCCGTTCACCGCCACCTCGAGCACATCGTCGCGCAGCTTGGGCCGTGGCTTGTCCGGGACGATTCCGGCGATCGCCGCGTCGAGCCGGGCACGCGTCGCGTCCAGGGTGCGCTGCTGTTCGGCGGCGAACCGGACCACCCCGGTGATGCCCGCGCGCAGCGCCTCGTGCCCGACGTGCGGCAGCAGGGTGCGGAGCAGCGCGGGCACCAGGTCCGCGCCGTGTTCCGCCTGCTCGTCCTCGCCCCCGGCGTTCCGCGGTCCCTCCTCCATGGCCGCGGCCAGCAGTGCCGCCGCGGTGTCCTCATCGATCCGGCGGAGCGCCTCGGAGCCCTGGGGATCACGGGGCTGGAGCTGGTGCCAGTAGCGCATCGGCGGCAGCAGCGCGGTGCCCGCGGTGAAGGGGCCGGAGCTGTGGTCCTTCGAGACCCGGGCGACCGTCGTGCCGTCCGGGTCGAGCAGTTCGATGCCGTCCCAGGACCGGACCACCGCGAGGAGCCGGTCGGTGCCGGGGAACCGCAGCGCGTGGTGGGGGATCCTGTCCCTCGAGGCCGGCACGACGACCGAGCGCCCGGACAGATCCTCGCCCCGTCGTGAGCCGTCGGGCAGTTTCACCACGCGCCAGCCGAGCACCCCGTCCACCGGGGCGCACACCGGGCCGTCCGCTGCGGACGGGGTGGGCCGCAGCCAGGCGGCACTCAGCTCACTGCCCTCCGGCTCGTCCGACAGGGCCGTGGCGAGCCATTCCGGTTCTCCGGGTGCGCCGGTCGTGTCACTGACCGGGTCGTAGGGGCACCACGCGAGGGTCTGGGTCTCCCTGTCCCAGACGTGCACCCAGTACGACGTCCCGTCGCTCAGGATCTTCCCCCGCCCCGGAACGGCGACGTCCCCTCGGCGCAGCACACCGCCACCGGTGGTGCGGCCACCGCCGGGAAGCGGAAGGGTGACGGATGCCATGTCCTCGTTGTGTGCCCCGCTCCCGTCCGCCGTGGTGAGGTAGGAACCGTGGAGAGCGAGGGCGAGCGGCGGTGCGTCCGCGGTGTGGTGCCAGTAGCCCTGGGAACCGGTGTGGTACGTGTCCCAGGCGATCAGCAACTCGCCGTCCACATAATGGCAGTCGACCTGCCGGAGACTTTCCCCCACTTCGTCCGGAAGGCGCAACTCGTGGGTGAGGACCGTGCCCTCCGCGCCGATCACCCGGGCCTGTCCGCGGGCCAGGACGACGAGATGGGGCCAGGCGTCGGCGACACGGACGCTCTTGGCGGGTTCCCGCGGCGCGACGGCATCGAGGGCCTCGTCCCAGGCGGGCCAGCCCAGTTCGTCGAGGATGCCGGTGCGCAGGGTGCGGGCGAGGGCGGGCGCGATGCCGGTGGCCAGCGCCTCCCGTACCTCGTCCGCGGCGGTCGCCAGCACCTCTCCCGGAAGCCAGGCCGGCGTCCTGAGGGCGCCGGAGTGGCCGGGAAGGTCGGGCAGTTCGCTGGTGAGGTACGTGCGGCAGACCTCAGCCACCCATGCGGCGAGCATCGGCCGTCCGCCGGGCGAATCGGCCAGGGTGAGGACGGTTCGCCTGCTGTCCCCGTACTCACTGTCGGGACAGCCGCGCCGGAACTCCTCGTGGAAGCGGCTGTCGGCGGCCAGCGCCAGGAGGTCACGCCGCCCGTCGCGGGCCGCCCAGGCGCCCAGGGCCAGCCCTGAACGGCGGACCTGCGGCGTCGCCACCGGTATGCCCAGCGACAGGAGCTGGTCGAGCAGGTCCACATCACCGACCGGGGGCGCCAGCGTGTCCGCGGCCGCCTCGAGTTCGGCACGCAGCACGCCGGCCATGCGGTCGACGAGCGGGTACAGCCCCTGCGGTGCGGGGTAATAGCCGTCGGCTCCGCACAGGGCGACGAATCTGCGCAGCCAGCCGACCGTGCCGTCGGGGGAACGCACCTCGGCGGGCAGCGTGCCGTCGCACAGTCCGGCGGTGGCGCCGGACTGCTCCAGCAGGTCGAGCCACTGGGACAGTTCCGCCCGCTCCCACTCGGCGGGGAGCAGCCCCAGCAGGATGCCGCGGACGGCGGGCTCCTGCCGGGCCAGCTGGACCAGGGCCTGACGGTGGGCCTTCCACCAGCCGGGGGGCGCCTTGACCGTGCCGGGCAGGGGCAGCATCTCGCGCAGATAGGCCATCTCCTCCGCCTGCGCGTCCCTGCCGGCGACCGCCTTCGCCAGCCGGCGCAGATCGCCCGCCCCCGGACTCGACGGGGGCAGTCCGTGAGCGGCCAGCCGGACGAAGAGCCCGCGCAGATGCCGGAACGCCGTCGCCGCCGGGACGCGGGAGGACAGTCCCTTGGCGTAGCTGGAGAGGACCTTCGTCGGTACGGCGTCGGCCAGGGCGAACTCCAGGAAGACCGCGTCCATGCGGGCCTCGTCGAACGGCAGCGCGTGCGCCGTCTCGGCCTTGCGGGCGTTGACGAACATCATGGACGCGTACGACTGCTCGCCGGCCGCCAGGAACACCCGGCCCGCCTGCTCGTAGAAGGTGGGGAGGAAGTGCGGGACGGAGCCGGCGAGCCGTTCGCCGATCGACTCGTAGGTGGCGCGGGCCCTCTTCGCCCGGGATCTCACCGTCCGGGCGACCTTGTCCATCTCCTCGACCAGGGACATGGCCAGGTGGCCGTCCGAGGGGTGACGGGCCAGCACCCATTCGGGGAAGCCCAGGGCCCGGTGCTGCCCGACACCGACCTCCACCGGTTCGCCCTCGGGCCGGAGTCCGAGGAAGCCGGAGCCCTGGTCACCGGTCCGGTCCCCGGCGGTCAGGCGTACGACGATCCGTCCCTCCAGGCCCGGATGGCGGTAGGCCTGGGTGAACATGGGCACGGCCCGCTCGCCTCCGCCGGTGGTGCCCGGCGGCAGTACCGCGCCGGCGCGGAGCAGTTCCTCCACGTCTGCCGTCGCCCCGTCCCGTGTCGTCCCGTCGCTCATGATCGCGCGCCTTTCGTGGATGTGCGTTCCGCCGTGCCGTTCACTGCGCGCCGTCCGTGGGGACGGTGCGGCCGGCGTGCAGGGCCGCGGCCATGCGCATGCCTTCGGACCAGGCCACGGGGCCGACCTCGGAGAGTGGAAGGTGGCCGTATGCGTCCTCGTCGCTCCAGCTGAGGTGGCCGGTCCAGGCCTGTTCCTCGGCGTAGGGGTCGCTCATGCCGACGGAGGCGGTGACGATGCGCCCGGCGTCCCGGATCCGGTCGATGACGCTGCTGCCGGAGACCGTGTAGCCGAGGGACGTGGCGCGGGCGGAGAGATGGAACCACGAGCGGTACTCGGCGCCGGCGAATTCGCGGACCGAGTCGGCGGCCCCGTCGAGGTCACCGGGTTTGTGCCAGGTGGCGCGGTGGATCTGCTCGACACCCTGGACCACTCCCAACTCCGCTGCGAACGTTCGCAGTTCCTCCAGGTCGGGCAGGAGGACCGGGTGGGGCAGGGTCACCGTGCGGGGAGCCAGGCGGACGGTCTCGCCGTCCAGGTTCACCACCCGCAGTGCGCCCGAGTCGTCGGCGTCGCGCAGGAAGCCGACCTCCTCGGGGCCGTCGCCGACCACGACGATGTCACGCAGCGCGGCCTGCCACGCCTCGTCGGGCCAGACCCGGGCCAGCAGACCGCTCGGCACCGGAAGTGAGGACACCATCCAGGTGGTGACCTGTGCCGCGCACTCGGCGGCATGCCGGTCCAGCCACTCGGCGAACCGCTGGAGTTCGATCACTTCGGGGCGGTCCCGTATCTCCGCGGGCAGGCTTCCGACCCGTTTCCGCTCCTGCCCGGCCGGTGCCCCCGCCGACGTGGCCCGGGCCACCACCCGGCCCTCCACCAGAGCGACTTCGTAGGTGTCGCCCGCTGCCAGCCAACCCATGGGTTCTTCGCCTCTCCCCGCACTCGGAAACCGGCACAGCACTTTGGCGGCCCAACTGGTCCGCTCCGCCGTGACGTTGGTCGAAAGACTAGAGGCACCCTCCGACACTCCCGGCCCGAGGCCGTCCCGGTCCGGGGGCGGTGGACGGGCCGCGCGATTCGCGCCAGCTTGGACGCTGACTGTTTCAAGCCGTGCCCTGAGCCGGGGGAAAGTGCTACCCGATCCTCCGGTTCCTGGAGTACGGCGGCCCGGGCCGGCGCTGTGCCGCCGTGGCCAGGGCACGGAGGCGGCCGGCGTGGGCGTGCCGTCCGGCTGCCGCGTTCCGCATGGGCGGGCACCGCCCGCCCAAGGGTGCGCGGATCCGTGGTTTTCGGCCTGGCGCGCACAGTCGTCCCACCCCTCGGGGGTCGCCGGGAACGGCGGATTGAGTCCGGTGCGGTTCGCACGTGCGTACGTGTCATGTTCTTGCTGGACGGATCAGGGCACATGGCCCGTGACTCGGACTGAGTGCGTGGTCGGCTGCCCGGGGCGCAGCCGCTGACAAGAGGTGGGGGACATGGTCCGTACTGTCGTGGTGCACGACGAGGAACTGCTGCGGTCGGCTTTGGCGCAACTGCTGAGATCCGATGCCGCGCTGGAGGTCTCGTCCATGTCACCCGGCGCCGACCTGCCGGATCACGACGTGCTGCCGACAGACGTGTGGGTCGTGGACGGCGACTGCCTGCAGGGTCCGGGGCAAGCGCACACCGCGCCCTTCCGGGCGCGGCGCGGGGACCGGCTCGTCGTTCTGACGACCGCCAAGCGGCCCGGGATCCTCCGCCGTGCGTTCGACGACGGTGCTCTCGGGCTGGTCGACAAGAACGCTCCTGCGCGACGGCTGATCACCGCGGTGCACGCGGTCGCGAAGGGCGAACGCTTCCTCGACGAGACACTCAGCGTGGCTCTGCTGGAGGGCGCGGAGATGCCGCTGACGACCCGCGAACTGAGCGTGCTGTCCCTCGCCTCGCAAGGGGCGCCCATGGCCGAGATCGCGGCCCGTCTGCACCTCTCCCGGGGTACCGTCCGCAACTACATGGCCGCGGCGATCCGGAAGGTGGGCGCCCGCAACCGGGTCGACGCGATACGCATCCTCCACAGCGCCGGGTGGACGTGAAGGGCGTGCGGCCCGCGCTCCGGACGGCCGGCCGGCCGCGGTCAGGGCCTGCGGGGCGGGCCGCCGTTCCAATGGCCCGTCAGATCACGGTAGAGCGGCGAGCGGTCCAGCACCTCGTCGTGCGTGCCGCACACCGCCCGCGTCCCGTCCAGTACCAGCACCCGGTCGGCACGGACGGCGGACGACAGGCGGTGTGCCACCATCAGCAGCGTGCCCGGGCGTCGCGCGAGGGCCTCCTCCGCGCGCGCCTCGGAAGCCGGGTCGAGGTGGCAGGTGGCCTCGTCGAGCAGCAGCAGGGAGGCGGGTGCCAGGTAGGCGCGTGCGAGCGCGACGAGCTGCCGTTCACCGTGGGACAGTCCGGACGGCCGCACCGGGGCGTCGAGCCCGCCCTGGCGCTCCACCAGCGGCCTCAGCCCCAGGGCACCGACCGTGGCGTCGACGTCCGCGCGGCTCGCGTCGGGACGCAGATACGTGAGGTTGTCGCCCAGGGTGCCGGAGAAGACGTACGCCTCCTGGGGCACCAGAACGCGCAGGGCGGCGAGTTCGGCGGGTGCGCGTCCGGTCACCTCCCGGCCGGCCACCCTGACCTCGCCGGCACTGGGGACGAGCGTTCCCGCGATCAGACGGGTGAGCGTCGACTTGCCGATACCGCTCGGTCCGACGACGGCGAGGTGCTCGCCCGGAGCGACGCACAGGTCGAGCGAGTCGAGGACCGGTGCGGCGTGGACGCCGTAGGACAGGGTCACGGACCGCAGCTCCACCGCCGCGGTCGGCCCGCGGTGCGCGCGTTCCCGGAAGACCGGTGCGCCGTGGCCGGCATCGGGGAGACCGGCGGTCGTCCGGGCGGAGGCGGTGACGGCCCCGCCGGCTGCGCCGGGAGCCGGCCGGCGCGCGGCGGAGTACGCGGGCTCGGGCCGGGGGGGATGTGTGACCGTCGGCACCGACGCCCGCTCCTCCTCCGGCGTCCGTGTCCGCCCCGGCTTCGGCCTCGGCTTCGGCTCCGGCTTCGGCTCCGGCTCCGGCTCCGGCTCCGGCTCCGGTACGAACTCCGGCCTGGACACCGACTCCGACTCCGACTCCGACTCCGGCCTGGACACCGACTCCGACTCCGACTCCGGCTCCGACTCCGACTCCGGCTCCGGCTCCGGGCCGATGATGCGGTCCAGGACGACCAGTAGCCGGGACCCCGCCGCACCGAGCGCAGCCATCAGCGTGTGCAGGGCCGGCAGGAGTGACTGGACGAGATAGGTGAAAGCGCCCAGCAACGCACCCGCTGTCACCCCCCGCCCGCGCAGCCACGGCACGGCGAGCAGCAGCGCCAGGACCGGCAGGTGACCCGCGACACCGAGCGCCGTCGTGCGCACCGCCGCCCAGCCGGCCAGGGCACGGGCCGCCGCCGCGGCATCGTCGACCAGTTCCGCTCCGCGCCGCGCCGCCTCGGGTCCCGTTCCGCAGGCCGTCAGGTCCCGCAACGCCGCCCGCGACCGGGCCGCGTGGTCGCCCAGTGCCTCGTCGGCCGCCAGTGCGCGTCGCTGCGCCGCCGCCATGGGCCGCAGCGTCGCCAGGAACAGCACCAGACCCCCTGTCAGCGGTGGCAGCACCACCACGAGGAGGGCCGGGTGCAGCGAGAACAGCCCCAGCAGCGCTCCGGCGGCGGTGAAGACGAACGAGCGCAGGGTCAGGACGAGACCGGCGAAACTGTCCCGGGCGATCTCGACCTGGTTCGTCAGCCGGGAGACGGCCGCCCGGTCCGTACCGCCGGACGCGCCCGCGGCGGCGCGGGCCAGGGACCGGTCGACCGCGTTCCGCACCAGGCCGTCGCGCAGCGGCTCCGTCAGACCGGCCAGCTGCGCGAACACACCCCGGATCACCGGGGCACCGAGCAGCACGGCGACCAGGGCGACGGTGAGCCACAGCAGTCCCCGGCGCGTGTCACCGGCGAGGAACCCCTGGTCGACGGCTCGGGCGACACCGTAGCCCAGGAGGAACGCCTGCCCGGTCTCGGCCAGCGACCAGAGCCCGAGCCGCACCAGGACACCGGTGCGGCGGGCGAGGAAGCGACGGGCGTGCGGCACGATGCGGCGCAGCGCCCCGGATCCGTCGCCCGTGCCCCGCGCGTCCGTGTCCGTGTGCGCGGCGCGTTTCACGACCGTGTCCCTTCGTGTCCGGACCGTCGCGCGGCGGTCAGCCGCTGTCTCGCGGCCCCGGTGCCGTCGGCGGCGAAGACCGCCCGGTAGCCGGCCAGGCCCCACAGTTCGCGGTGGGGCGCGACGGCCCGTACCTCCCCCTCCTCCAGCCAGATCACCAGGTCCGACCGGGCCGCCACCGACGGGCGGTGCGCGACCACCAGTCTGGTCCCGGGCCGTACCGAACGGCGCAGCGCCCGGTCCACCTCGTGCTCCGTGGCGGTGTCCAGACTGGACGTCGCGTCGTCCAGGATCAGCAGCCGTCCGGCGTGCGCGAACGCCCGTGCCAGCCCGAGGCGTTGGTACTCGCCGCCCGACAGCGGCGCCGCGGTCAACGGGGTGTCGTATCCGTCCGGGAGCCGGCGGACGAAGCTGTCGGCGCCCGCGGCACGGCAGGCCTCCCTGACCTGTTCGGGCGACACCTGCCGAGCACCGGTGGCGACCGCTTCGGCGACCGTGCCCTCTCCCAGCGCCGGGCGCTCGAAGGCGTAGGCGACCTCGGTGCGCAGCGCCTCCCGGGTCAGCCGGTCGAGACGAACACCGTCCAGCAGCACATGTCCCTCGTCGGGGTCGGCCAGCCGCCCCGCCACGGCGGCCAGGACGGACTTTCCCGCTCCGCTGCGGCCGACCACCGCGGCGGTGGTACCGCCCGGCACTCGCACACCGTCGGCACGCAGGACCTGCCTGCCGTCACGCACCACCCGTACCCCGCACAGTTCGAGATCGCCCCGTCCGGTCGGCGGCAGACGGAGTGTCCCGTGGACCTGCGCGGGCATGCCGGCCAGTGCCCGGGTCCGTTTCCGTGCCTCGCGGCCCCGTACCACCGCTCCCAGCAGTGACGCGGCGCCACCGATGCCGGCTGTCAGCTGCGCATAGCGGAACACCGCGAGCAGCTCGCCCACGCTCAGGGCCCCCGACGCGAGACGCAGGCCGCCGACGGCCGTGGCGGCCAGGGTGAGCAGGGGGACCAGGACACCGCTCCGGGCCAGGGCCCGTCCGTGCAGCGCCCACATGTGCCGTCCCAGGTCGGCGAGTCGGGTCAGCGGCTCGAGCACGCGTGCGCGTTCACGGGCGCCGGTCCCCGCCGCGGTGATCGTCGCCGCGCCCTCCATGGCCTCCAGCAGCCGGGACGCGATCTCCGACTGCGTGTCCTGGTAGGCGGCGACCGAGGCACCGGTGTCGCGGGCGAAGGCCCGCAGCACCAGCGCCAGGGCGGGCAGCCCGGCCAGCACGCAGGCGGCCACCCCTACGTCGACGACGGCCAGCGCCGCGAGCGCGCCCACGGGCGTGATCATCGAGGCCGCGAGCGCCGCCCGGGCCGCCGGGGCGCCCCCGGCGTCGGCGGCGTTGAGGGTCAGCCGGGTCCCGGCGTCCCCCGGAGTGAAGGGCCGCGCGCGTTCCGGTACGGCACGCAGCAGACCGTCGAAGGCCCGGGAGCGGATGGACGCCGTCCAGACGGCGTTGCAGCGGCCGGTGAACAGAGAGGTGAGGCTGTCGAGCAGCAGTTCACCGAGGAGGAGCGCGGCGCTCAGCGCCAGCCAGCGTCCCGCGGCGCCGTCGTCGCGCAGGAGCAGGTCGAGTGTGCGCCCCAGGGCGTAGGGCTGGGCCACGGTGGCCGCGGCCGCTCCGACCGAGCACAGCAGCACCAGCACTTCGGGCGCGCGGCCCGGCGTCCCGCCGTCGGCCCTGTCCCGCACCCTGCCCGCCCGCCGCGCCCGGAACCCGGTCGTCGGCACCAGCCGGTCTCCTTCCGTCCGTCCCACCGCGTCGGTACACCGTCCGGGCGCCCGGACGGCCGACGTGTCCGTGACAGCAGGTACCGGGGGGGGGGGGGGGGGGAGGGGGGGGGGGGGGGGGGGGGGGGGGGAAGGGGGGGGGAACACAAATGCTTCCGCCCTCTGTACTTATTTTGGGGGTGTTCGTACCAACACCCCCCTCACCCACCCCCACCCA